>NZ_JAWIRT010000015.1:0-65507 GCF_036320045.1 Stenotrophomonas sp. SMYL20
CGAGCGGAGCGACCCGCTTTTGCTCTTGTTGTTGATCTCCCGTGGTGGGTCAGCCGCAGAGATCTGTCCAAGGCCGGGTGGGGAGGCAGGGCAGGGGCGTGAGCCGCATGGATGCGGCGACCGAGCTTACATGGACGTACTTGCAGCGCCCCCTGCCCTGCCTCCCCACCCGGCCCAATCCAAGAACCCGAGCTTTCAGCAACCAACCCACCCCACCACGGAGGGGCTCCGCCGTTCGCCGATCGCCCGCCGCAGGCGGCCGTTCGCGCTGCAGCATGCCGGCAGGCAAACCTGCGCCATCATGGACACCCCGCCCCCGCCCCCGCCCCCGCCAGGACCGTGCCATGCAGCAGTACCTGCTTCTGATCTACATCGAGCCTGCCCTGCTGCAGGCCCTGCCCACCGAAGAATTCAACGCGCTGATGCGCGACTGCCTCGCCCACGCCGACAAACTGCAGGCGGAAGGCACGCTGCTGGCCGCGCAGAAGCTGCAGCCGGTCGACACCGCGCAGACCCTGCGCGTGCGCGATGGCCACAGCCGCGTACTGGATGGCCCGTTCGCGGAAACCCGCGAACTGCTGGCCGGCTTCAACCTGATCGTCGCCCGCGACCGCGACGAAGCCATGCGCATCGCCCGCGATTTCCCGTGGGCACGCTTCGGCAGCATCGAGGTGCGGCCGCTGGAAGACATGGACGCCGAGCGCGAACGCTGCGGCGCCCCGGCTGCGGCTATGGCAGCAACCGTACCCTGATCTCGCGCGGGCCCACGCCTTCGTTGCCGCTGTAGTCGCGCACGCTGGCGCGCACGGTGTACTCGCCCGGTGGCAATGCCGCCGGCTGCCAGCGCCCGGTTTCCATCAGGCCGTCACGCACGGTGTTGGTGGCGAGGTAGCGGAAGCGGGTCACCGCACTGCCATGCACGGTGATGCCGCTGTCCGGTGCGTAGGCCACGCGCACCGCTTCGGTCTGCGGCGGCATGCGGTTGAACACGATGTTCCAGCGCGGCTGCTCATAACCCTGCAGCGACTGCCCGGCAGCATCGAGGATCTGGTAGCCCACCTGGTACATGCCCAGCCGGCGCCGCGGCAGGTTGTTGTCGACCTGGTCCCAGGCCTCGACCACGATCTGCACGCCGCGGCCCTGCCGCGCCAGCATCACCACGCCGTCGCTGCCGGCCGCCAGCGGTTGGTCGTTGTCGTCCAGCAGCGCCACATCGGTGATGCGCGGTGCGAAGTGGTCGGCGTAGTTGTGGAAGCCCAGCGCCACGGCGTTGGTTTCGAAGCCGCCGGTGCCCACCGCCAGGTGCACGTGCGCCTGGTTGTTGATGCTGCCCAGGCGATCGCCGACGTGGATGCGCGTGCCGCGACGCACGCGCATCCGCTCCAGCTTGCCCTGTTCGTCGTACAGCGCCTGCCAGCGCGCATCGAACGGCTGGTCGCGCGGTGTGCGGCCGACCCGCATGTGGATGTACTTGAGGCGGTCCACGGCCAGGCCCTCGGCCTGCCCACCCAGGCTCCACGCCGCTACCGGGCTGCTGATCTTGCCATCGGCGATCGCCAGCACGGTCTGGCCGACATCGCCGCGCACATCGAAACCGCCGTGCAGGTGGTGGCGGCTCTCGCCCTTGAAGTTGCCGCGCACTTCGCCCAGCGTGCCGACCACTTCATGCCAGCCATCCTGGGGTGCCAATGGCCAGCGCCCACCGGTGTCCGGCAATGCTGCATCGGCAGCGGGCCCGACCAGCGCCGGTGCCGGCAGGTCACCCACCGGCAGCGGGCGCAGGCGGTGCAGGCGATAGCTGGCAGAATCGGCCACCAGCACGCTGCCATCGGCATCCATCGCCAGGCCACTGGGGCGGGCCAGGCGCGGCAGGCGGCCGTTGCCCACCAGCGCGATCTGGTGGCCCTGCGGCGTCACCTGCACGATGCGTCCATCAAGGTCACCCACGTACAGCACGCCGTCGTGCGTGGTGGCCAGCGACAGCGGCCCATTGATCACGCCGCCATCGCCCAGCAGCGTGCTGACCATGCCGTCGGCACCGACCCGACGCACCGCGTTGTTGAACAGGTCGGCCACCAGCAGCGCGCCGTGCGCATCGAAGGCCAGTGCCACCGGTGTATCGAAGCGTGCATCACCCGCCAGGCCATCGGCCAGCCCCGGGCGCTCGCCGCCGGCCAGGGTACGCACGTTGCCATCGGTACCGATCACCCGGATGCGGTCGTTGAAGGTGTCGGCCACATAGACCTGGCCCTGCGCGTCCACCGCGATGCCCATCGGTGCATCGAAGCGCGCCTGCGCGGCAGGGCCATCGGCGTAGCCCTGTTCGCCACCGGCCAGCGTGGTCACCTGGCCATCGGTGCCGATACGGCGGATCGCGTGGTTGCCGGTGTCGGCCACATACAGGTTGCCCTGCGCGTCGGCGGCGATGCCCGAGGGCGTATTGAAACTGGCCCGCAGTGCCGGGCCATCGATACGCCCCTCGCCCTGCCCGGCCACCGTTTCAACGCGGCCATCGGGAAGGCGGCGCCGGATCCGGTTGTTGTCGCCGGCATCGGTGAAGTAGATGCTGCCATCGGCACTGCGCAGCAACGCATAGGGATCGGCGAAACGCGCCTGCGCGGACGCGCCATCGCGGTCACCCGGGTGGCCATCGCCGGCCAGCGGCTCGATCTGCGCGGTCCACGCCAGCGGCGTTGGAACCGGACCTGCCGGTTCAGCCGGCGTATGCAGCGGCGTCTCCCACCAGGTCGCGGCCAGTGCCACTACGGTCGCCAACGCTACGCCTGCCGCCATCCATTGCCACCGTGCCATCGTGCTGCGCTGCCTGCCTGCTGTCTGAAGAGGCACCGACAATAGACGCTGAACGCAGGATCCGCCACGGCCAAACGTACTGCCGGATACCAGAGTTCCATGCGTCGCGCTTGTTCTCCCTGGCTACAGCGGGTTCAATGCTCTTCCCACGGATGGAGATCCTCCATGCCCCGCATCTTCCCCCTCGCCGCCCTGCTGGTGGCCGCACTGGCCAGCACGCCGGCCTCCGCCTCGATCTCGGTGGCACCACAGAAGCCGTCAGTCACCGCCGATGCGATGCACCAGGCCTATGCCACGCGATGGGATGAGGCGATCCAGCAGTCACGCAGTGGCAACACGCTGGGCGCACTGATCGCGATGGAACGGCTGATGGAAGATCCGATGCTGGATGACTTCGATGCTGAACATCGCGGCCGCGCCGCGCAGGTGGCCGGCTGGACCGCGATGGTGCAGAAGAAGCCGGACCAGGCTCGCCGCTATCTGCAGCGCGCGCAGGAGGCACTGCCGGACGATGCGCAGATCCTGCTGACCCTGGTCTCGGTGGAACTGTCCGAGAACCAACCGGCGCCTGCCACCAAGCACCTGGTGCAGGCGCTGAAGCATGCCGACGCGCCGTTGCCGGTGGACCACCACGCGATCAACTACCTGCAGTTCCGCCTGCGGGACCAGCCGCAGCAGCGTATGGAACTGCTGCAGGCACTGTTCGACAACGGCTGGAAGAGCGGCGGCCTGGAACCCACCGGACTGTGGCTGGCACTGGCCACGCTGCAGGCCGACAACGGCCGTGGCGAGGCCATCCCCGCGACCCTGGCCCGCATCTCCGCGCCCGCCGAAATCATCCGGCTGCGCAGTGACAAGCGCTTCGATCCCTATGTCGACCGCGCCAACCCGCGCTTTGATCCCGTGCAGGCTGCACAGAAGCACCTCGACGAACTGCGGGTTTCCGGCCTGCTCGACCGGGCGCTGGACGCGCGCATGGCCGAGTTCAGCAGCACGCTGCTGATGCTGGACCGCAACGAGGAAGTGCTGGCGCTGACCGATGGCATGGCCGCTGCGGCCGCCGAAGGCGAGGCGCCTTCGGCGGCAGAAGCCGAATGGGTGGCATGGCTGCTCAACAGCCGGCTCACGGCGCTGCGCCGGCTGGGTCGCAACGAGGATGCGCTGGCGGCAGCCAAGCTGGCCGCACGCATCGGTGCACTGGGCCCCGATGGTGCCGAGCACCAGTTCAACGTCGGCTTCGTGTTCAGTTCGCTGGGCCGCATGCAGGATGCCGCCACGGCAGTGAATGACATGCCGGGCCTGGCCGGTTACGGCAAGGCGGCCCAGGCACTGCTGCAGTTCGTTGCCGCCCGTGAACGTGGCGATGCCAAGGCCGAACAGGCCGCGCGTGCAGCGATCCTGGCCCAGGGCGATGACGCGCGCCTGTTCCAGCGCGAAATGCTGCTGGACGAGGGCAATCTCAACGGCGCAGCTGCCGTGCTGATCGAACAGTTGCGCTCACCCGTTGAACGCGGTGAAACGTTGGCCAGCCTGCAGGACATGCGCACCTATCCGTCGCTGCCCGGTGACGTGAAGATCGATGCGGCCTGGCGTGCGCTGAAGCAGCGCGCCGACGTGCAGGCCGAGGTTGCCCGCCTGGGCCGCATCGAACGCTACGAACTGGTCAGCACCTCCACCTCGCGCTGAGCAAGCTCCCATGTAGAACCACGTGCGTGCAGCACCACCCGCCTAGCGCGCCGGCACCTCGGTACGGATGCCCATCGCCTCGCGGTAGCGTGCGTACAGGGCCATCACCTTGTCCACGTAGGCCAGGGTTTCGGCATAGGGCGGCACGCCCTTGTAGCGGGTGACCGCGCCGATGCCGGCATTGTAGGCGGCCGCTGCCAGCGGCCGATCACCGTTGTAGCGACGCAGCAACGCGCGCATGTAGCGGGCGCCGCCATCGATCGACTGCTGCGGCGAGAACGGATCATTCACCCCGTACTCCTGCGCGGTGTCCGGCATCAACTGCATCACGCCCTGTGCGCCCTTGCTGGACACCGCCAGTGCATCGAAGTTGCTTTCGGCATGGGCGATCGCGCGCAGCCACGCGTCATCCACGCCGGTGGCCTTGGCGGCGGCCTTGAACTGTTTGGCATGCTGCGCCAGCTGCGGCTTGCCCACCTTGCCCAGGCCTTCGTGGGCAGGTTCACCCGGCGGCGTGGCCATGGTGAACTTCAGGAACACCCGCGAGCCGGGCAGGTTGCGGGTGGAGTAGACCAGCGCGCCATCCTGCTCGCGCTCGTACAGCACGCCACTGAACACGCCCATGTTGCCCCACAGATTCGGGGTCTGGATGGCGTTGTCGTCGATTTCCTTCGGGGTGCAGCGTGAACCGGGTTCCGGCGCGGTGGCCAGGCTGACGGTGTTGCCCTGCACGCAGCGGTAGACGGTGCGCGCGGCGGCCAGCCCGGGCCACAGGCTGGGCAGCAGCAACAGCGCAAGCAGGAGAGGGCGACGGAACATGGCGGCCGGATCATCCGGCCGCGCCCGCTAATGCTGGGTGAATGGGGGTCGGCAGGGCTGCGCCCTGCACCCGTGGTAGTGCCGGCCGCTGGCCGGCAACCTCAACAGCAACGGCAACGGCCGATTTCCTGCGGGGGTCGGATCCCGTTGCTGCGCAACGGTCTCTGACCCCACTCCAGAGAGATCTCTGGATCAATCGATGGAACGCAAACGCTGGGTTACTTCGCGGTCCTCCGCCGCACCCAATACCCCACGCCCAACAGCACGAACCACACCGGGCTGGCGACCAGCGCCTGGCGGGTGTCGGCCTGCAGGCTCAGCAGCACCAGCACGGCGGCGAAGAACACCAGGCAGGCCCAGCACATGGCGACGCCGCCGGGCATCTTGAAGATCGAGGCGGCGTGGCGTTCCGGGTAGCGGCGGCGGTAGGCCATGTAGGCCACCAGGATCAGCGACCAGACGAAGATGAAGAGCACGGTGGCCAGCGTCGTCACCAGGGTGAAGGCGGTCACCAGGTTGGGGATCAGGTAGATCAGCAGCGTGCCGCCCAGCAGGCACAGGCACGAGAACAGCAGGCCACGGGCGGGCACTGCGGCGCGTGACAACTTCGACAACCCGCGCGGTGCGTGGCCCTCTTCGGCCAGACCGTACAGCATGCGGCTGGTAGAGAAGATGCCGCTGTTGGCCGAGGACGTGGCCGAGGTCAGCACCACGAAGTTGATCAGGCTTGCCGCGGCGGGAATGCCGGCCAGCACGAACAGCTGCACGAACGGGCTCTTGTCCGGCACCACCTGGCGCCACGGGGTGACCGCCATGATCGCGATCAGCGCCAGCACGTAGAAGATGATGATGCGCACCGGGATCGAGTTGATCGCCTTCGGCAGGTTGCGTTCGGGGTCTGCGGTTTCAGCGGCAGTTGTACCCACCAGCTCGATGCCGACGAAAGCGAACACCGCGATCTGGAAACCGGCGAAGAAGCCGACAAGGCCCATCGGGAACATGCCGCCGTCATTCCACAGGTTCGACAACGACGCGGTGTGGCCACTGGGCGAGGTGAAGCCCCACGCCACCAGCCCGGCGCCGGTGATGATCAGCGCACAGATCGCCACGATCTTGATCAGCGCGAACCAGAATTCCATCTCGCCGAACAGCTTTACCGTCACCAGGTTCAGTGCCAGCAACAGCAGCACGCAGGCCAGTGCCGGTATCCACGCATCCAGCCCAGGGAACCAGAACTGCGCGTAGGCGGCAATCGCGATCACGTCAGCGATGGCGGTGACGATCCAGCAGAACCAGTACGTCCATCCACAGAAGAAGCCGGCCCAGGGACCGAGCAGATCGGTGGAGAAATCGATGAAGGATTTGTACTGCAGGTTGGACAGCAGCAGCTCGCCCATCGCGCGCATCACGAAGAACAGCATCGCGCCGATGATCAGGTAGACGAAGACGATGGACGGGCCGGCCAGGCTGATGGTCTTGCCCGAGCCCATGAACAGGCCGGTGCCGATGGCACCACCGATGGCGATCAACTGCAGGTGGCGGTTGGACAGGCTGCGGCGCAGGTGCTCGGGGGGCGTTGCGGGCTCGGTCATGGGCGTGCACTGGGGCGGGCGAAGCGTTCGACGTTAGTCCTCCCCGGCCCGGAGCGCCAGCGCTGGACGGCCCGATTGCGTCAATCATGGTCGCTTTCATCACATTGTGACCGAATACCGGATTCGTCCCATTCCGCCCGGCCCGGCGTCATGCTCAGATAGCCGCACCTGCCCAAGGATCGGCCCGACCATGTGCCCTGCCCTGCCCGCCCCGCTGGAGCTCCGGCCTTGAGTCGGCTGCGCGTGATCATTGGTGGCACCGCGCTGGCGCTGCTGGCCGCGGCCGTGCCGATCGCGGTGATGGCCTATGCCACCTGGGACCGTGCAGTCAGCGTCGAGCAGCAGCGGCTGCGCGACATCGCCGGTCGCGCCCTGCGCCGCGCCGACCAGTCCTACCAGGAAGCGCTGGCCGCACTGCAGTCGGCCGAGGTCGGCGCCCACGACGCCTGCGGGCCCGACCATATCCGGCGCATGCAGACGCTGGTGATGACCTCGCCGTCGGTCGACCAGATGGGCTACTTCGAGGGTGGCAAGCTGCGCTGTACGTCGTGGGGGCCGTTCCTGTCCGACGTCAACCAGCCCAAGGCCGACCACGTCACCAGTGATGGCGCCGGCATCGCCGTGGATGTGCGCCCCGAGGCCAGCGGACGGCGCCAGGTCCTGTCGATCCTGTACGGCAACTACGACGTGCTGGTCGATCCGCGCCGCTTCGTCGATGTCATCGCCGACCCGAACGTGCGCCTTGCCCTGGCCAGCCCCGATGGGCGTCTCCTGGCCAGGCAGGACGGCATGGATCCGGCATTGCTGGAGACCCTGCTGCGCGCCCCCGATGAAGGCCTGGACCACCACACCCTGTATGCCACCGCCCGCAACGAAGAGTGGTTGGCGATCGCGACCATGCCGCGTACCGCGCTTGCCGCGACCTTCCGCCAGCAGGCGTGGCTGTTCGTGCCGATCGGCGTTCTGCTGGCCGCTGCCGGTGCCGGCCTGGTGATCTGGCTGTCGCGCCGCCGCCTGTCCCTGCGCGGCGAGCTGGCCACAGCGATCCGCCGCCGCGAGCTGTACCTGCACTACCAGCCGATCATCGAGCTGGATACCGGCATCTGCGTCGGCGCCGAAGCGCTGGTGCGCTGGCAGCGCCCGGATGGCACCCAGGTGCGGCCGGACCTGTTCATTCCGCTGGCCGAAGAGGCCGGCATGATCGGCGCGGTCACCGATCTGGTGATCGAGAACGTGGTGCGCGACATGCGTGAACTGCTGGTGGCCGACCGCAGCGCGCACATCGCGATCAACCTGGCCGCCGAAGATATCAGCAGCGGCCGTGCGCTGAAGATGATCTCCAAGCACATGGCCGGCAGCGGCATCCTGCCGCAGCAGATCTGGATGGAGGCCACCGAGCGCGGCTTCCTGGATCTGGACCGCGCCCGCACGATGCTGGCGCAGGCGCGTCGGGCCGGGCACAGCGTGGCCATTGACGATTTCGGCGTCGGCTTCTCCAGCCTGCAGTACCTGGAACAGCTGCCGCTGGACGCGTTGAAGATCGACAAATCATTCATCGATGCGATCGACACCGAGAGCGCCACCAGCCCGGTAACCCCGCACATCATCGACATGGCCAAGGAGCTGGGCCTGTGGGTGGTGGCCGAGGGCGTGGAGACCGAGGCACAGCTGGCGTATCTGCATACCCGGAAGGTCGAGTTCGCGCAGGGTTGGCTGTTCTCGCGGCCGCTGCCGCGGGATGAGTTCGTGGTGTTCCATCACAAGCGGCAGCAGCGCTATGGCGCGGCGCGGGAGCACATGCAGAATCCGCGCAGCGTGCCGATCGAGCGTGAGGGGATCGAGTAGGACGGCCAACGGCAGAGCCCCTCGTGGTGGGTCGCGTACAGTGGATCCATCAGTTGGGGCCGGGTGGATGGGTCGCGCAGGGGGCGCTGCAAGTACGTCCATGTAAGCTCGGTCGCCGCATCCATGCGGCTCACGCCCCTGCGCAACCCACCCACCCGGCCACGGACACATTGCGGCGGCGTCCCACCACGGAATCAACAGGAAAATCAAAAGCAAACGCGGGTCGCTGCGCTCGGTGGATCCACGCCATGCGTGGATGGCGTGGACCACGGTAGTGCCGGCCGCTGGCCGGCACCTCGGTAACGTCTGGTCTGCGCCTACGCCCAGGCCTTCGGCCGTGCCAGCAGCCACGCCGCGCTCACCGCCAGCAACAGCAACGGCAACCAGCCCAGCTGGCTCGGGCCGCTGACCTGCAGCAGCACACCGCCTGCTACGCCACCGGCGGCAATCGCCAGGTTCCAACCGGTCACCAGCATCGACTGCGCCAGGTCGGCGGCAGCACCAGCACGGCGTGCGAGCGCGGTCTGGAACAGGGTCGCAACCGACCCGAACGCCACGCCCCACAGGATCGTTGCCAGCAGCAGCGGTGTGGCCTGTCCTGGCCACAACAGCAGGGCCAACACCGGAAGAATGAAACCGATCACGGCCGCCCACACCAGCGTGCGCAGATGACGGTCCACGCCCCAACCGGCAATGCCGATACCAACGATGGCAGCCACGCCGAAGGCCAGCAGCAGACGGTCCAGCCACCGGCCGGCGCCTGCCTCCACCGCCAGCGGTTCGATGTAGGTGTACAGCACGTTGTGCGCCAGCACGTACAGCACCATCACCGCCAGCGCGCTGCGCACGCCGGGCATGCGCCACACCGTACCCAACGACATGCGCTGACCGGCCGCGACCGCCGGTAGCGCCGGCAGTGCCCAGCGCGCGTACGCCAGCAGGCCGACCCCCAGCACGCTCATCAACGCGAACGCCCAGCGCCAGCCGATCTGCTGGCCCAGCAACGTGCCCGCCGGTACGCCCAGCGACAGCGCCAACGGCGATCCAACCATCGCCACCGCGATTGCCCGGCCCTGCAGCGACGGCACCACCATGCGCGCCGCGTAGCCGGCCACCAGCGACCACAGCAGGCCACCACTCACACCGGCCAGGAAACGCGCGGCAAGGATCAGCGGATAGCTGCTGCTCACGGCGGTCAGCGTGTTGACCACCACGAAGCCGGCAATGGCGGCCAGCAACAAGGGGCGTCGCGGCAGGCGCTGGGTCAACGCGGTCATCGGCAGTGCGGCCATCACCGATCCCAGCGCGTACACGCTGACCAGCTGGCCCACCGCCGCATCACTCACGCCCAGGCTCTCGCCCATCGGCCGCAGTACACCGGCCGGCAGGGTTTCGGTCAGCAGGGTGATGAAGCCGCCACCTGCAAGCGCCAGCAGGCCGGCCCACGGCAGGCGTGTAGCTTCGCCGGCAGGACTCGCCGCATCAATAGCATGGCCGCTCATCGTGCAGCCTCCAGATCGGCATAGACCGCGTCACGCAGCTCATCAACGAAGGCACCGTCCATGCCTTCGTACAGGGTGTTGGTCAGCGCCACCACGCTCAGCCCACGCGCAGGATCGACAAACCAGCTATGGCCGTAGGCACCGCCCCAGCGCCAGGTGCCTTCGCTCTGCGGTGTGCCACTGGCGGCGGCATCGCGCAGCACCGCAAAGCCCAACCCGAAGCCCCAGCCGGCCGGTTCCGGCGGCCCCTGCTCGCCCACCTGCGGGCTGGCCATCTCCGCCACCAGCGCGGGCGGCAACAGATTCGAAGCTTGCACATCGCGCAAGGCCTCCAACACCGCCATCACCTCGTCGGCGCTGCCAATCAGTCCAGCACCGGCCGAAGGGAAACGGCTGGCATCGGTAGCACGGGCGAGGCTGTACTCGATGCCGACCGTACCCTCGAACGGTGCGACCACTTCGCCTTCCTGCAGGCGATGCGGCTGCGGCGTGTCACTCACATACGGCGTGGCCAGCCGTGCGGCATCGGTGGTCGCGAATGCGGTGTCGGCCAGCCCCAGTGGCGCGGCCAACAAGTGCTCGAACAGTGCCTGCAGCGTTTCACCGGTCGCGGCTTCAGCCACGGCGCCCGCGACGTCCACGCCCAACGAGTACAACCATTGGCTGCCCGGCGCGAACAACAGCGGCGCCTGCGCGATGCGATGCACGTTGTCGGTCAGCGTCAGCGGATTCGCATCCATGCCATCGCTGACGCCGGCCTGTGCGTACGGGCCATCCGCATTGGCTTCGAGGAAGCGGTAACCCAGCCCGCTGCTATGGCTGAGCAGTTGGCGCAGGCTGATCGGCGGCGTGCTGCCATCGGCCAGCGCCGGGCGGAAGTCCGGCAGCCAGCGCTGTACCGGCGCATCCAGGTCCAGCACGCCTTCGGCTACCAGGCGCAGGATCACCGTGGTCAACAGCGGCTTGCTGACCGATGCCAGCCGGAACAACTGATCGCGCTGCATCGGCGTGGCCGACTCGCGATCGGCCAGCCCGGTCGCGCCGGCGTGGCGCAGCACACCGTGCTCGCGCACCAGCACCACCGTACCGACCAGGCGCTGTGGGTGGACCTGCTGCAGCAGCCGCTGCACCGACGGCAGCGTCGGCGCAGGTGCAAGGGAAGGAACAGCGTTCATCGCGGTGATCCGTGGGGAGAGGCCCGCCACGTTAGGCACCACGCCCTCGTGCAAAAAGCCGGTTGCCGCTCCGGGCATCATGGACCGTGCAGTCCGCAATCGGCATGATGGCCGGAACTGCAAGGCCGCAACGGGCTCCACACCACTTCGCACCACAGTGTTGCGATGGCGGAGCCGTCCGCTACAGCCGCGCCGACCTACCCTGCCGCTTTCATTGCCCGCACGCCCATGTCAGTCCTGGACAACCTCGCCAACCTGCAGACCTTCGTGCACGCGGCCGACACCCGCAGCTTCGTCGAGACCGGGCGCCTGCAGGGCATCTCGGCCTCGGCCGCCGGCAAATGCGTTGCCCGGCTGGAACAGGCACTGGGCGTGCGCCTGTTCCACCGCAGCACGCGCAGCATCACCCTCACCGCCGAGGGTCAGCTGTTCCTGGCACGCTGCCGGCGCATCCTCGACGAGCGCGATGCCGCGCGCACCGAGCTGGCACAACCACACGCCACGCCACGCGGCACACTGCGCATCGGCCTGCCGCTGGTGGGTGACCTGACCCTGCCGCTGATGGCCGAGTTCATGGCCGCGTATCCGGACATCCGTCTGGACCTGGATTTCAGCGACCGGCTGGTCGATGTCATCGAGGAAGGCTTCGACGCTGTGCTACGCGTCGGCGAACCCAGCGACTCACGCATGAACGCCCGACGCCTGGGCGTGTTCCCGCGCCGCATCGTTGCCTCGCCGGCGTACCTGCAGCGCCGCGGCGTTCCGCGTGCGCCGGCCGACCTGCTCCAACACACCCTGCTGCACTACCGCTTCCCCAGCACCGGCAAGCTGGAGCTGTGGCCGATCCAGTGGCCCGGCAAGGAAGCACCGCAGGAACTACCCGTGCACATGGTGGCCAACACCATCGAAGCGCGCGTGGCGCTGGCACTGCGCGATATCGGACTGGCCTTCGTGCCGGTGCACTCGGTGCGCGATGCACTGGCCGATGGACGCCTGCTGACCGTGCTCGACGAGCATGTGCACTCCTGCGGCATTTTCCACCTGCTGTGGCCGTCGGGCCGCCACGTGCTTCCGAAGCTGCGGGTATTCATCGACTTCGTCAGCGCGCGCCTGGAAACCGTGCCGTAGGCCGGTAGATCCGCGCCATGCGTGGATGCCCTTGTAGAGTCGAGCCATGCTCGACTCAGCGTCTGCCAGGCGAAGCGCAGCCGAGCATGGGCTCGGCTCTACAACGGAACCACTCGAACACTGGTAGCGCCGGGCCATGCCAGCGGCCGCCGCACCCGACCATTCAGCCAACCCCGCTATACTGGCCGCTCATTCCTCCCAGAGGCTCGCGACCAATGCGCCATTGATGCCGCCGTCTTTCCACTAGACGGCCTGACTCTTCCCGCCCCTGCGCGCAGGGGAGAACCCGGCATCCATGGAGGTCGCATGACCCCGTATCCCCTCACGCTCGATCGCGTTTCGTATCGATTGGCCGACGGCCGTGTGCTGTTTTCCGATCTGTCGTTTTCCTTCGAACCGGTCGCCACCGGCCTTGTCGGTGCCAATGGCACCGGCAAAAGCGTGCTCGCACGCCTGCTGGCCGGGCGGCTGTCGCCCGACAGTGGCCAGGTGCGTGGCAGTGGCCGCGTGTTCCTGTTGCCCACACCGGGCTATCCACCTACCGGTACCGTCGGTGAGTTGGCCGGTGTGGGTGAAGCCCTGTCCGCGCTCGCACGCATCGAAGCCGGCAGCGTCGATGAGGCCGACTTCACCTGCATAGGCGACCGCTGGGATCTGCGTGAACGCCTGCAGCAGCAGTGGCAGGCGCTGGGCTTGCCCGATGATCTCGATCACGCCCAGCCTGCTGCGCGCCTCAGTGGCGGCCAGGCCATGCAGGTGGCGCTGTCCGGCGCCTGGGCCAGCAGTGCCGGCTGGCTGATCCTGGACGAACCCAGTAACCACCTCGACGCACGCCATCGCCAACAGCTGTACGAACAGTTGCAGCAGTGGCGCGGTGGCCTGCTGGTGATCAGTCATGATCGCGAGTTGCTGGGCCGAATGCAGCAGATTGTCGAACTCGATGGGCGTGGCCTGCATCGCTATGGCGGCGCATGGCAGCACTACGCCGACACACGCGCCGCCGAACGTGAAGCCGCCACCGCCCAGCTTGACCATGCACGTGCGCAGCATCGGCAACAGCAACGCAGCGCTCGCGAACAACACGAACGTCAGCAGCAACGCCAGGCACGCGGCAATCGCGATGCGAAGCAGGCCAACCAGGCACCGATCCTGCTTGGCCGGCAGAAGCAGCGCGCCGAAGCCAGTCATGGGCGCGCGCAGCAGGTGCAGTCCGAACGCCTGCAGGCCAGCGCAGAGCAACTGCGCGCAGCGGCCTCGGCGGTTCACACCGCGCCGGAACTGGCGCTGTTTGCCGGTGCGGGGGAACGTGGCAGCACGCGCCTGCTGCAGGCGCAGGATCTGGTCCTCCCACATGGTTGCAGCGCCCCGTTGCAGCTGGAGATCCGCCGCGGCCAGCGCATTGCCGTGGTCGGTGACAACGGCAGCGGCAAGTCGACACTGCTGCGGGTGCTGGCGGGTCAGCTGCCCGCGCGCGATGGGACCGTGCAACGTCACACACCGCTGGCGCTGCTCGATCAGCAGCTGCTGGGGCCGTCCGGCGAATGCAGCATCCTCGACAGCGTGCAGGCCGCCAACCCGAGTGCCGACCCCGGGGAGCTGCGCACGCGCCTGGCCCTGTTGGGTCTGGACGCACAGCGCATCCAGCGCGCCGCCAGCAGCCTCAGCGATGGCGAGCGGGTGAAGGGTGCGCTGGCCAGCGTGCTGTATGCCGATCCCGCGCCCCAACTGTTGCTGCTGGACGAGCCCGGCAATGCACTGGACCTCAGTGCATTACAGGCGCTGGAAGAACTGCTTGCGGCATGGCCGGGCGCACCGGTGATGGTCAGCCACGACCGGCACCTGCTGCAGGCGTTGCGGCCGACCCAGGTGCTGCAGGTGAGCACCGAGGGCTGGCAGTGGCGTGACGCCTTGTAGATCCACGCATGGCGTATCGACCCGGGGTAGTGCCGGCCGCTGGCCGGCAGCCCAGGAAACCTCAATGCACCATCAGCGCTTCCACACCGGGAACGCCTGTGGCATCTGCTGCCACAGCAGCGGCCCCGCCCGCAGCTCCTGGTCATTGAGCAGGCACGCATCCAGCTCCGCGCGCACCGCACGCTCATCCATGTGCACACCAATCACCACCAGCTCCTGGCGGCGATCACCCCACAACGGGTGCCACAGCCGCTGCATCGCCGTGTGCGCGGCTGCATCCGGAAACTCTTCCAGCCCCGGCAACGGTGCGCTCCAGCAATCGGCCTGCTGCCGCGCCCAGCCGAGGTCGCTGTAAGGCAGCGGTGTCGGCGGCAACAACGGCGCAGTGTCTTCCAGACCGGCACGCACGCGATCGCGCGCGGCATACCAGAAGCCCGCCGCCTGCGTCCGCGTCGCCGCGCCCACGGTGTTCAACTCGCCTACCCAATCCATGCGGTTGGCCAGCCAGAACCAGCCCTTGCTGCGGATCACGCCGGGCATGCCGGACTGCAGCGCGCGGGCGAATCGCGCGGGGTGGAACGGACGCCGCGAACGGTAGACGAAGCTGCCGATGCCGTACTCTTCGGTTTCCGGTGTGTGCTCGCCCCGCAGTTCCTTCACCCAGCCCGGCGCACGTTGCGCACGCTCCATGTCGAAGCGGCCGGTATCCAGCAGCTCGGCCAACGGCACATCACCGAAGCTGGACAGCAGCAGCTTCGCATCCCGGTTCAAGCCACGCAGTACCGCCAGCGTGTCCTGCAGCACCTCGTCGTCCACCTGGTCGACCTTGCTGACCACGATCACGTCGGCGAACTCCACCTGCTCGCACAGCAGATCGACCACACCGCGATCGTCCTCCGGCCCGGCCTGCTGGCCGCGTTCAGCCAGGCGCAGGGTCGAGCCGAAGTCGGCAAGGAACGCGCTGCCGTCGACCACCGTCACCATCGTGTCCAGCCGCGCGATATCACTCAGGCTGAAGCCGTGCTCGTCGCGCACCGCGAACGTGGCCGCCACCGGCATCGGTTCACCGATGCCCGTCGATTCGATCAGCAGGTAGTCGTAGCGACCCGCATCAGCCAGGCGCCGCACTTCCTGCAGCAGGTCATCGCGCAGCGTGCAGCAGATGCAGCCGTTGCTGAACTCCACCAGCGTCTCTTCGGTGCGGCGCAGCTCGGCACCACCTTCGCGCACCAGCTGCGCATCGATGTTGACCTCACTCATGTCGTTGACGATGACCGCCACGCGCAGGCCCTCGCGGTTGCGCAGGATCTGGTTGAGCAGGGTGGTCTTGCCGGCCCCAAGGAAGCCGGACAGCACGGTGACCGGAAGGCGACGGTCGGCGCGGGAAACAGTGTTCATGTCGGAGCGGGTTGGCTGCGGAACGGAAATGTTACTGTATAACAATTGCCGTGCAAGGAACCTCCCCCGATGAAGTCGCCTTCTGCCGCCCTGCTCGATGCCGGCGCGGTCGCCCTGTCCAGCCTGTGCCTGCTGCACTGCCTGGCGCTGCCTCTGCTGGCCGCCGCACTGCCCCTGTTCGGCGCGTGGGCCGAAGCGGAATGGGTGCATCTGCTGTTCGTGGCCATTGCCCTGCCACTGACCGGCTACGCGCTGTGGCGGGCCGAGCGCCGTCACCCACTGCCCGTGCTGGCCTGGGCCACCGCCGGCGCCGGGCTCGGCCTGCTGCTGGCCGGAGCGCTGGCCTTGCCCTCACATGACTGGGAAACGCCGATGACGGTCACCGGCAGCCTGCTGCTGGCCGCCACGCATATCTGGAACGCGCGGCACCGGCACGCGGGGTAGTGCCGGCCGCTGGCCGGCAACCGCATGAGCTTCGGACGCCGCGGGTAGTGCCGGCCGCTGGCCGGCAACCGCATGAGCTTCGGACGCCACGGGTAGTGCCGGCCGCTGGCCGGCAACCGCATGAGCTTCGGACGCCACGGGTAGTGCCGGCCGCTGGCCGGCAACCGCATGAGCTTCGGACGCCACGGGTAGTGCCGGCCGCCGGCCGGCAACCGCATGAGCTTCGGACGCAACCTGCAGTTGCCGGCCAACGGCCGGCACTACCCCTGCTATTTGCCGTAGCGGCGAAGAAGCTCCACCAGCACCGCAGCCTCGTCCGCCCGCTGCTGCGGGTCATCGGCACCCACCACATGTTCCTGCAGGTGCTCGTGCAGCAGCTCCATCAGCAGGCTGTGGGCGGCACCGCGCACCGCGGCGACCTGCACCAGCACGCCCGCGCAGTCCCCCGCTTCCCCCTCGGGCTTGTCCAGCGCCTGCTCCAACGCCGCCACCTGACCCGCGATGCGGCGCACCCGGGTCAGCAGCTGCTTTCGATTCTTGTGTACATGGGCCATGGCGGGATCATATACCCTATGGGGGTATCAACTCCAGCTCCCGCCGCCATGCACTTGGACGCCCTCGCCGCCGCCCGTCGCCACGAACACCGCTTCGACGACGGCAACCCGCTGGCCGAACGCAATACCCGCCGCGCCCTGTGGCTCACCGTCGCCATGATGCTGGTGGAGATCGTCGGCGGCTGGTGGTTCAACTCCATGGCCGTGCTCGCCGACGGCTGGCACATGAGTTCGCACGCGCTGGCGCTGGGCCTCTCGGTGTTCGCCTACCGCTGCGCGCGGCGCTACGCGCACGATCCGCGCTTCGCCTTCGGCACCTGGAAGATCGAGATCCTGGCCGGCTATACCAGCGCCATCGCCCTGCTCGGCGTCGCCGCGCTGATGGCCGTGCAATCGCTGGAACGGCTGTGGGTGCCGGCACCGATCCATTACGACGAAGCCATCGCCATTGCAGCGGTGGGCCTGGGCGTGAATCTGCTCTGCGCCTGGTGGCTGCACGACAGCCCGGGCCACGCGCATCACCATCATGGGCATGGGCATGGGCATGGGCATGACCATCATCACGGGCACGACCACGATCACGGCCATGCGCACGGTCACGACCTCAACCTGCGCTCGGCCTACGTGCACGTGCTGGCCGACGCCGCCACCTCGGTGCTGGCCATCGTCGCCCTGCTTGGCGGCAAGCTGCTGGGCCTGACCTGGCTGGACCCGGTGATGGGCCTGGTCGGCGCCGTGCTGGTGACGGTCTGGGCGATCGGCCTGCTGCGCGACAGTGGCCGCATCCTGCTCGACGCGCAGATGGATGCGCCGGTGGTGGCCGAAGTGCGCGAGGTAATCGAACAGGGCCCGTGGCCGGCACGCCTGGCCGACCTGCACGTCTGGCAGGTGGGTCGCGGCAAGTACGCGGTCAGCGCCAGCGTGGTCACCAGCGACGTCAGTCTGGATGCCGATACCGTGCGCAACGCGCTGGCGATTCATGAGGAACTGGTGCACGTGACGGTGGAGATTCACCGCAGCGCATGATCCACGCCGGGTAGTGCCGGCCGCTGGCCGGCATGGCATGCTCCGGCCGCCGCTGACCAGTAGAGCCAGGCCATGCCTGGCTGCGTTGCCCACAAGTCGAGCATGGCTCGACTCTACAACTACAGCTTCAACATCATCCGCAGCAGGTACATCAGCAGCGGCAGCGCACTCAGCACCGCACCACCGATGCCGATCCACGGCCAGCGCTCGCCGCGCACGCGCGAAGCCACCGCCAGACCGCAGCCCACCAGCGCCGCGCCCAGCACCCCCACGCCCAATCCCGCAGCCATGCCATTGCCGCCTGCGGCCACCGCCGCCTGCGCAGCCAACGTGCCCGCGCCCCAACCCACAGCGATCCCCAGCCAACTGGCCACGCCGCACCACGGTGCCTTGCCCTTCGCCATCCGAAAACCCCTGTGTCCTTGCCGAATTTCTGTACGGACCACGCCCGTGTGCTGCCTACACTAGCCGCACCTGCCCCGTCGGGACATCCCATGCGCACGCTCCGCCTGCTGCTGCCCGGTGCCCTCCTGCTGCTCACCGCCTGCAGTGGTGATGCCGGGCTTCCTTTCAGCGCCGACCCGTTGCAGGGCTGCTTCGCCACCGGCGCGCGCAAACCGGCTGACTTCCGCATCGACAAGGAAGGCGGCCAGTACTTCGTCTCCTTCAGCCGTGGCGAGCAGTGGCAGCGCGAACCCAACGCCCTGCACAAAGCCTCCCGCAGCGAAATCAGCCGCTACTTCCGCGACGACGCCGAGCAGATCGACAGCGCGTTGATCCGCATGGCCGGTGGCTTCGGCATCTTCCACTTCAACAAGGGCGCGACGCTGAAGGGCAAGGCCAGTGATAGTGACTACATGGCGCTGATGCTGATCGGGGCTGGGCCGGTGTATGCGGTCAAGTGCCCGTAAGACGCAATGATTCTGATGGCGGCTCAGGGCAATATGGGCACATCCTGTCTTCTTTGAGGAGCGATGCCAATGCTGCTGTTTCTGCTGCTTGCGGTAAGCGCGCCGAAGACCCAGGGTGCCTATGACGAAGTCCGGCAGCTGCCCGATGGCCAGACCCTGATCATGCGCACCCTGGACTGGGATCTCGGTGATGGTCGCCATGAGCGCGTTACCGTGCATTGGCTGATGCAGGAAGACGGCAGCCTGCGCTACGACTTTGATCGGCAGCCACCGGAAACCCAGGAGGTCCATCGTCGGTCGTGCGCGCGAGTAGGCATGCAGCCGTCGCGTGGCGTCGGCGTGATTTCAGGGGAAGGAACCACACACGGCTACAGCTGCACCAGCCAGCGGTAGCGCCGAGCCCACGCTCGGCTCCTCCCGTCTACATCCACGCATGGCGTGGATCTACTGCAGCAGCCACGCGTGGCCACGGCAACAGCTGCGGTACCATGCCCTCCCCCGAACCGCCCCGGTACCCGCCGTGCCCCATTACACCGGCCCCCTGCTGACCCGCGACAGCGCTGACACCCTGCGCCGTGCCCATGACAAGGGCGCTGCCGACTGGCAGGGCTCGCTCGACCTTGGCCGCAGCGAGGACAGCGTGGCCCTGAACGCCGACGGCTTCCACTTCCGTGGCCAGGCCTACCCGTGGCCGGGCAAGTTGAAGGACCGCACGCTGTACTACTGGGACGGCGAGGACTTCGCACCGATCTCGCGCTACAGCGGCTCGCTGATCAAGCTGGTGCCGACCGGATGGGGCGCACCGACCTTCGAGATCGACGGCATCAAGATGCTGCCGACCTCGAAGCTGTCACCGTTCGAGGATGCGCGCCGCAAGGTCGAGCTGGTCGCCCCGGCCGGCAAGGTCATCCTCGATACCTGCGGCGGCCTGGGCTACTTCGCCGCCTGCGCGCTGGAGGCCGGTGTCGGCCAGATCCGCTCATTCGAGAAGAACGCCGATGTGATGTGGCTGCGCACGCTCAACCCGTGGTCGCCGGATCCGGACTCGGCCGCCGCCGGTGGCCGCCTGCAGTTCAGCCACGGTGACGTCTCACAGCAGATCGAACAGGTGGCCAGCAACAGTGTCGACGCGATCCTGCACGACCCGCCGCGCTTCGGCATCGCCGGCGAACTGTACTCGCAGGTGTTCTACGACCACCTCGCCCGCGCCATCCGCAAGGGAGGGCGCCTGTTCCACTACACCGGCGCGCCGAACAAGCTGACCAGCGGCCGCGACGTGCCGCGCGAAGTGGCCAAGCGCCTGGAAAAGGCCGGTTTCAAGGCCGAGCTGGCGCTGGACGGCGTGCTGGCCGTCAAGCGCTGAGCTTCATTCCGAGTCAACCTTCGCCAGCTTCATCACCCACTTCGGCACTTCCGGTTCACCGGCGTAGAAGTCTTTCGGCTTCTTCTCGGCCATCGCCCAGCGGTGCAGCCAGCTCGGGCCATAGCGACCGCTGTAGCCCTCGGCGCCACGCCCGTAAGCAGGATCGCGCATCGCCTCATCCAGTGAAATGAAGCGATAGCCGCGCCGCTTCGTCGCCGCCACCAGTTCGGCGAAGGTGGCTGCATTGAGTTCGTTGGCATGCATCAGCCACACCTGCGGCAGCGCGTAGCCCAGCAGCGCCTGCGACTGCTTCTCGTAGTAGTCCAGCTTGTTCAGCATGTACGGCACATAGCCCTTGCGCAGCTGCGCCAGCGTCGCCTCGCGCGCCGGGGAATCGGGCTGCTCGTTCATCACGTTGGCATAGGCAAACGCCCATACCCACTCCCCGTTGTCGACCGTCACCGGTGCCACGCGGTAGCCGTGCTGCTTGAAGAACATGTCCATCTCCGCGCGTTCTTCCGGTGTGCGTCCGGCACGCAGATAGGGATGGCGCATCCACTGCGGTTTCAGTCCACGTTCGGCCAGCAACGGCCGCAGCACCGTTTCACCACGCAGGAAATCCTGCTGGAACGCAGGCACACCCCTGGCGTTCAGATCCATGTGCGAATACGTGTGGTTGCCCAGCACATACCCGGCGTCCAGCCAGTCGCGCAGCATCTGCACCCGCGCGGGCTGCACGTGTCCGTTGATCTCAAGCTTGTTCTCGTTGACGAAGCCGACCACCGGCACACCCGCCTGGCGAAGCTGGGCCATCAGCGCTTCGTGCCGCGACTGCAGGTCCGGCGGAACGATCTCGTCCACCCGCGCCCACGGCAGGTCGTCGATGGTCATCGCGATCCGGCGATCCACCTCGGCGGCGTGTACCGCCAACGAACACAGCAGCAATGGCACCGCACGCAGCAACCAACGCATCAGCACATCCTTGCAGGGGCGAAGTGCTGACTCTAGCGCGATTGCGGGCGCGCGGCCGGCCCCACACCCGCTATGGGCCGGGCGACTGCACCTGACGTTCGCGCACGATCGCCCGCCACAACATGAATCCCGCAGCCATCGCCATCAGCATCAACGCGACCAGCACCAGGGCAAGATCATCGGGATTGCGCAGCAGCGGTGCATGCTCATGGGTGAGGATCTCGAACACCACCTGCTGCGCCTGTGCCAGCGGCAACCGGCCCTGCTCGCCCAGCTCCACCAGGCACGCCGCTGGGGACAGCTTGGCCACGCCAGTCCATGCCAGGTCGTACAGGTGCAATGCCCTGAGGGCCAGCGCCAGGATCGCGGCGTGCAGCGCCATCAGCCCCCAGTTGGCACGTCGCAGGCGTTCCGACAGGCGGCCCAGCCGGTAGACGCTGATCGACATCGCGCCCAGCAGCGCCAGTACCACGCCCGCCATCGGAATCCACTGCAAGGGTTGCCACGGTGCAAGCGCAGTGGACCGCGCCAGCAGTTGTTCGGCCACCTGCATGCGCGCGACAGGGTCGGGCCCACCGCATGCGTCATCCACCGGCTCCAGCAGCAGTCCCACACGGTAGTGGAAGAAACCGACTGCAAGGGCTACCGCCAGCAGCGCCACCACCTGCAGTGCCAGCAGGATCGGGCCAGGACCACAGATACGACAGAAGCGGGTAGCAGCAGAGACCATCGGTTCATCCATGACAACAAAGGACCATCCTAACCAAGCGCCCTGTGCTTGTCGGCTGGCGGATACGACAACCGGCGCGCGGTCCCGGTAGGATGTGGATGAGCATGGATGGTCGTATGTAGAGGTGTTGTGGATGGTCACGCTGTATCTGTGGGTGCGAACGCTGCTTCCACTGCTGGCGTTCGTGATCGCTTGGATGCTGCTGTCGCGCCTGATCAAGGCCCGCGTGTCGCGCCTTCCACGGGTTCCCTTGAACCTGCCCGAGCACAGCAGCAGCCCGCGCAGGAAGGACCGGCGCATCTACGCGCGCAAGCTGCGGCGAAAGCCAGGTCTGCGTACCGCAACTCGCCCGGCCTCCGCGCCGCGCAGCTGGAACCTCGCAGCGGTGTTCGTTTCGCTCTTCACGTTGATCGCCACCGTGCTGGTCGTGCCGGATGGCGCGCGCTTCCAGGTCATGGTCGAGAGCATCACCGGCTACCCGGCTACGATTGCTGAAGTACATGTTCCCGCTGCCGGGCAGCCCCTCGTACTGCAGGCGTGGCAGCCAGCACTGGCGCAACTGTCGCGGCCGGTAACGATGCGCTACCCGATCGGACGCACCGGCGGCGAGCATGATGCGCACGCCATGCTACCGGTACGGGTGAGGCATCAGGGGGATCGCCTGCAGGTGGCTACGGCAGTGCCGGTGGATGCCGAGCTGCTGCGTGCAGAGCTTGCGCGCTTGGCGGGGCTGCCGACGGAGGCAATCACCGTCCGCCAGCGCGAGATCTCACCCTGGCTGGAACCCGGCTGGAAGCCGCTGGTCGACCTGTAGAGCCGAGCCCATGCTCGGCTGCTGTTGCAGTAGATCCACGCCATGCATGGATGGATGCAGAGCGGAGTCGAGCATGGCTCGATTCTACAGATCACGATCCGCGCGGCAGCTTCGCAGCCCACATGTTGTCCACCAGATTGGGATAACGCCGCCCGTTCTCTTCCGCACGCTGCCGGGCTGCCTCCTTCTGCGCAGGCGACAACGGCTGCGACGTCTGGCCCTTGGGATTGGGCTTCTTCCACGGGGGCGTCTTCGGTTCACGCATGGCCGCAGCTTACTGCTTCAGGAAGTTCAACAGCGCCAGATTGAAGTGATCAGCATGACTGGTGTTGCAGCCATGCGGCGCGCCTTCAAGGATCACCACTTCGCTGCCCGGAATGGCTCGGTGCGTGCGCTGGCCAGAACCTTCAAACGGCACGATGGCATCGCTGTCACCGTGCAGGATCAAGGTCGGCACCGTGATCTTCTTCAGGTCTTCGCGGAAGTCGGTGGTAGCAAACGCCTTCATGCACCCCAGCGCTGCGTTCTGGTCGGATTGATGGCACAACGCGATCGCCGCCTGACGCGTCTCTTCGGTCACCATCAACTGGCCATGGGCGCTGAAGAAATCGCGGGTGAAGCCATCGAAGAACGCCTCACGATCCTTCTCCAGACCGCTGCGCATTTCATCGGCCTTTTCCTGGGTGAGCGGGCCTTCCGGGTTGTCATCACTGCGCAGCAGGAACGGCGGCACCGCCGCTGCAAACACCACGCTGTGCAGACGGTCCTGCCCATGATTGCTCGCATAGCGCGCCACCTCACCGCCGCCCATCGAGAAGCCGACCAGGGTGACGTCGTGCAGGTCACGTTCCTCGATCAACCCCGCCAGGTCCGCCGCCAGCGTGTCGTAGTCATAGCCTTCGGCGGGCTTCTCGGAACGCCCGAAACCACGCCGGTCGTAACTGATCACCCGATGCTGCGCATCGCGCAGGATCGACACCTGTTGTTTCCAGGCATCGGCAGACAGCGGCCAGCCGTGGATCAGAATGACCGGGCGGCCGTCACCACCGGTGTCTTCAACGTGCAGGCGGATGCGGGAAGCAGGCATGGGAGCTCCTGTGGAAGGGGAGGCTTTCAGGCTATTGACCGCCGCCTATCGCGACCGTGATGGAATCGCCGGTCGCCATGACATCGCCTGCACAGACGACGACGCCTCGGCCGGGCCGCCAATGCGGGCATTCGCTCCGTGGAAAACCCGTTTCATCGGAAGCCGGCTGCAACGGCCCAAACGCCATGCGAGCCTGCGTGAACCACCCTTGGAGCCTCGCCATGTTGCTGCCTACCTTGCCCCTGCTGGCTGCCGGCCTCGTCGCCACAGCGCCGTCCACCGACGACCTGCGCCAACAGATCCGCCAGGCCGACACCCAGCTGTTCGCCGTCGCCTTCGAGGCCTGCGATGCCGACAGGGCCGCCGCGATGACCACCGAAGACATGGAGTTCTTCCATGACAAGGACGGCAAGTCGGCCAGCAACCGCGAGGACTTCCGCCGCAGCGTGGCCAACATGTGCAGCAATGCGCGCAAGGGCGGCTGGAGCCTGCGCCGTGAGCTGGTGGAACCTTCGCTGCAGGTGTTCCCCTTGCACGACGAGCGGGCGCTGGAGATCGGCGACCACCGCTTCCATGAACGCGGCAAGGACGGCGTGGAGCGCTGGGTGGGCCAGGCCCGCTTCATCCAGGTCTGGCGTCGCGTGGACGGACGCTGGTTGGCCGAGCGGGTGATCAGCTACGACCACCATGCGGCAGACTGACCCATCGGGCGTGCTTCACGGGCCGGATCTATACTGGCGGGGTCCACCACGACCCACCGTTACCGTTCGATCGCCATGGCAGAGATCACCCCCAACCATCCCGAGTACGGCCTCAACCAGCAGATCCGCCAGGGCGTGGCCGCACTGGACGCCCAGCATGGCCGTCCGTTCGACCAGACCAGCGAGCGCCTGACCGCCAGCCTGACCGTGCTCGCCCGCGAGCAGGGCCTGCAGCAGGTCGACCATGTGCTGGTCAGCAACGCCACCTCCCAGCACCCGGCCGGGCACAACGTCTTCGTGGTGCAGGGCGACCCCGCCAACCCCGCGCACCTGCGCGCGATGATGCCGACCGCTGTGGCGGTGCAGACGCCGGTGGAGCAGTCGATGCAGAAGCTGGGCATTGCCCCGCAGCAGCCCGCCATGGGGCAGCTGCCCGACCAGCAGGCCCGTGAGCAGGAACAGCAGCAGAACCCGGCACACCGCCTGGGCTGAACCGGCTCCAGCGTTTCTGGCGGCCCCGCGCGAGAATGCCGGCTCGCCGTGGCGCTTGCCGCCCTAGGCCATGCGCGGCCCGGACTGCTCCTGCACTTGGCGCTGCTGCAGCTCATCCTGCGTGCGCGACTGCGCAGACTGCGACAGCTGCTCGGCACGCTCGAACGAGGTTTCTGCCCGTGTCTGCGCGGCCACCGCAGTTGGCATGCTGGCGCGCAGCTGTGCCGGGTCGTCGCGCTCGCCCTGCACGATGAAGATGTTCTGCGCCACATCGGCCTGTGCCGTGCGATCGCTCAACAGCACGTGGTCGACCTGAGTCAGGCCGTTTGCCTTGGCCAGGGCGTACAGGCTGGCGCTGATGTTCTCGCTGGTGGCATCGAAGGCTCGGCCCCGCTCTGCGTCGAGCAGGGCCACGCCCTGGTGGATCTGCGAGAGCAGCAAATCGTTGCCGTGCCTGGCGAGATGATCACCGCTTTGTTCGCCCATGCCCTCAGCGTCGCTCAGGATGCGTTGCTGGAAGCTGCGCGCGGGCAAGGGATTGGTTTTCTTCTGATTGAGCTCGCTGTCCGGAAACGGCGGGTCAATGCTGTCCACGCCATGGATGTTGCGCAGCGGTCGGAATCCATCCTTGCCTGCGCCCTTGCTCTCCAAGGGAATGCGGACATCGGGAAGCAATTGGCCAATGCCACCTCCCAGCGCGTTCACGTCGATGCTCTTTTTCCGCTCGATGCCCGCGTGGTTCAACGCTTCCCAGGTGAAGTCAACGCAGTTGTGGCGCACGTCCTTGTATTGCAGATCGAAGCCGTACTTACTTGGGTACGTGCCGAACGCTTCAAGCTTCTTGTACTGCTCCTCGCTGATTTCGAGAGTGCGGCTGTAATGGGGGTCCTTGTAGATCGTCGCATCATCATTCATGACCTTGCCTTGGCCGTTCACGCTTCCGTGTTCTATGGGTGCAAACCCATAGCTCTGAGGCTGCTGACCGGGCGCACGAAGCACGTAGAACATGTGGCCTGGCCCGGAAGTCTGCGGCACCCCATCAATAACTTCCTGGCTACCGGTTTTCTTGTCTATCAGCGGCGTGCCGGGGGCGGCGATGATGATCTCGACGACGTAACGTGGCTTGTCCATAGGAAGAATCCTTCAGTTCCCTTCAGCAGTAGGTCGGTAACTATTTTCCAGAGAGAGGGCCAGCATGAACCCGCAGCTGTGCCGGGTAATGCTGGAGCACGGCGGTGGGCTGCACCGTGCGTACATCCAGGCGGTAGCGGGCACCCGTTTCCATCGGCAGCGTAACGATGCTCAACCTGTACCGGCTGGCGTCCATCGATACCTGCTGCGCGTAGCGCCAGTCTGCCGATGCATGCCATTCGGGGAGCGGCTCACCCAGATTGCGCGCCCTTACCTGATAGACATCAGAGGTAGCAACGTCCTGCCAGGCACCTGCGACCCAGCGCTGCAGGGACAACTGGAAGGGAACATGAACACTGTCCATGTCAGGCTCACTGTCAGGCGCGGGTCCGTGTCGCTGCACCTCAAGATCCAGCACATAGGGTCGACCCGGATAGAAGTTGCGGGCATTCGTTTCGAACTCGAAGCGCACCGCCTTGCCGGACTCGGCAACGTCGATCGGCTTGACCAGATCCAGCGGCTCCGGCGCATCCGGTATGCGGCTGCTGCAGGCGCCGAGTGCGCCCGCCAGCGTGAAGATCAGGCCGGCAAGCCACCAGCGATGGATACCCAACATGATTCAGACCCTTTGGCTCCCTGCCATGAAGTTTCTACCCTGGCGAGCGAACAAAGGCGCCACAACCAAGCGATTGATTACTTTCCAGCGGGACGGGCGGCATGGACCCGCAAACGGGCCGAGTAATCCTGCAGTGCCTCTGTCCTCTGCACCGTACGCACGTCCACGCGGTAGCGGGAGTCAATTTCCAGTGGCAGAGCAACCAAGCTCAGCGTGTACTGGCCGTCACTGCCCATGTGCGGCGACGTATACCGCCATTCGCTGGATGCATGCCATTCTGGAAGTGCTGCCCCCGCGTTGCGAGCCATTGCCTGGTAGCTGTCGTAGGTCGCAACGTCCTGCCAAGCACCTGCGGTCAAGCGCTGCAGGGACACCTCAAAGGGGATCTGCATCGTGGCGATACTCGGCTCGCGGGTGTCCTCCGGCCCCTGATGCTCAACTTCCAGCTCCAGCGCATACGTGCGACCCGGATAGAAGTTGCGGGCATTCGTCTCGAATTCGAACCGCACCTCCTGGCCGGGTTCGGCAACGTCGATCGATTTGACCAGATCCAGCGGCTCCGGCGCGTCCGGTACGCGGCTGCTGCAGCCGCCGAGTGCGCCCGCCAGCATGAAGAACAGGCCGGCACGCAGCCAGCGATGGGTACCCAGCATGATTCAGACCCTTTGGCTCCCTGCCATGGGCTTCAACCCTAGCGGGCGGCCTCCGGCACTGCAACCGGGCAAAGAAAAAGGCAGGGTCTGCACCCTGCCTTCTTCACGCGGCACGTCGGCGGGCGTGGCCCGGCGTCATCGCATTACAGCTGAATCCGCGCCACGCTCTCGTCGGCGCCCTTGTCATCCTTCTCGCCGTTCTTGATGCTCACGAACAACACGTTGTTCTTCGCATCCAGCGCCAGGCTGTTCGGGTGGGTCGGCACCGTGTAGGTCGCCACCTTCTGGTAGCTGTCACTGTTGTAGGCGGTCACCGTGCCGGCCTCGCGGTTGGTCACGTACAGGCGCTTGCGCGGCGCATCCAGCAGGATGCCCAGCGGGCCGGCGTCGGTCGGGATGCTGGCCAGTTCCTTGCCAGTGCTGCGGTCGAGCACCAGCACGCGCTGGCCCGGATGCTTGCTGACCAGGCCACTGCTCTTGGCCTGGTAGCCACGCAGGAATTCCGAGCCCTGGTCGGTCACGAACAGGCGCTTGCCGGCCGGGTCCAGCGCGATGTTCATCGGCTGCTCGGCGGCGATCTTGTGCTGTGCCACCACCTTGTTCGAATCGGTGCCCACCACCACCAGATCGGCCAGCAGGTTGCTGGTGTAGACGCGCTTGTTGGCCGCATCCAGCGCCAGGCCCGGTGCCTTGGCATTGCCCAGGCCGTCGATGGTGTTGATCACCTTCAGCGTGGTGGTATCGATCACGAACAGCACGCTGCTCACGTCCGGCTGGCTGCTGTGGCCGGTCACGTACAGGCGGTTGGCCGCGCTGTCGACCACCAGTTCGCGCAGGTCGTGGGTGTAAGCAGCCTTGCCGTCCTTACCGGTCTTCTTCTCCATCAGCTGGATGGTGCCGACGGCCTTGTTCTGCGCGGTGTCGACTACGGTCACCGACAGGTCCACGGTGTTGCCCACGTACAGGCGGTTGTGGGCGTCATCCAGCACCACGCCGAACGCTTTGCGCTCCAGCGGGATGCGGGTTTCCACGGCCAGCGTGGCCGGGTTCAGGCGCAGCACCTGGGCCGGGCCGGCGTCATCGCCAAAACCACCGGACGAGGCCACGAACACGGCATTCTGCTTCGGGCTGTAGGCCAGCTCGTACAGGCCCTTGGCCACCGCCTGGCGCTGCACGGCGGCGGTGGCACTGGCGGCGGGTGCGTTGTCGGCGAACGCAGAGGGCACGCCGAGGCTGAGCGAAACGGCAACGGCCAGGGCGGCCGAGCGGAAGAGAGGATTACGGAACATGCGAGCGTCCTTGAATGGGCACGGGAGGGTGTCCTGGCTCGCTGGGCCGTTCTACGACGGCCCGACCTGCATCTGTCTGCGCGGGGTGGGCTGGCTGGGTAGCGGGGGAATGGTAGCAGTTCTCAATTGGCGATGCGCCAATCGGTCTCGGCCACAGTGTGAGGACGAGAAACCGCTCGTTGGCATCTCCGCTCCCCGAAGATGTACGGCCTAAAGAACTTGGCCAACTCGCCGATTGCCACAGTGGGCAATCCACGCTTCGGAGCAAAATTGGAAATCAGGACACGCGCAAAAATCTACGTCTGGCTATTGCTGGCTGCTGCAATCAGCTACGTGGCGTGGTCATCATTGACGATATATACGCCCTTGGTCTCTAGTGAAACGGGTCAGACATCGCTGAAGGAAATACGCGACTACAGCAATGAACTGGCAGAACGAATGCAGAAGACACGCGCCGAGCACAACCTCCCCTTCATTGGCGAGCAGCAGCTTACGATTGATCACGTTACAGGCATCAATCGCCTGGCGGCCGACGCAGCAAGAGCGAGGCAAAGATACTTCGACCCTGAGCACACTTACGTTTGGAAGGGCATACTCGACGACATCAGTAACTACGTCCAACATCTGGACGGATTTGGATCTTCAGACCCAAATGATTCCAAGATGCGCCTTCAGGAACTGAACTCAGCACTCCTGCAGGTCTTGACCAATCGCGACAGGGCTGTGAAGACGATGGAGGGAACCAAGCAAATCTTCAGCGTTCATATTGGCGAAGCCAAGGGCTCGCTGTATACGGACATCCTGATGACGAAGACTTTGCTGGATGCCGGCGTGAACGAACATCTTCTGCTGACGACACAATCAAGTGCACCGCCATTCGAGGATATCGTCCGCTTGCAGAATGCGGAGTGGGCAGTGTTCGAGCTGCATCAACAGTTGGGCCGCGACTACGAGCAAGCCAATCGAATCCCAACTGCGATTCGCCTGCTAATCGGCCGTTGATGACACAGCGCGTACAGCCGAGCAAGCAACCGTTGGCGCGGACTATTGCTCCTTCAACCGTAGCGAATCGGCCACATCGGTCTTGGCCGCCACTTCTGTAGCGATGCTGGCGCGGCGGTGCCCCGGGTCGTTGCGATCGCCCTGCACGATGAAGATGCTCTCGGCGGCATGGCTGCTTTGGGTCGGCTGGCTGAGCAGCACGTGGTCCACGCGTGAGAGATTGTTCTGCTTGGCCAGCACCAGCAGGCTGGCACTGATGCGCTGGCTGGCGGCATCGAACGGGCGGCCATGCGCGGCGTCCAGCTCGGCCACTTTCTGGATCAGCTGCGCGAACAGGCGATGGTCCGGATGCGAGGGGTCCAGCAGCGTGCCGGCCACTTCAATCGGCGTCGGCGGCGGCTCATCGCTGCCACGGTCGCCTTGGCGATGGTGTTCGGCCTCGCGCTCGGGCATCGCATGATGGGTTTCGGCATTCAGATCACTGCCCGGGAACGGCGCGGCAATGCACTGGATTTCCGGCAGGTTGAACAGCACCGCGAACTCGCCCAGGTTGCTGCCGCCGTCCAGCGGCGCCGGCAGCGGATGCAGGCCGGCGTAGTGCAGCGCCGCCCAGACGAAATCGCTGCAGCGGTTGATGGTGGCCGGGCGATCCACATCGAATTCGAACTCGGCCGGCTCCTCGGTGAAATCACGCAGGCAGCCGTAATGCTCCTCGGTGATTTCCAGGGTGCGGCTGTAGTACGGGTCCAGATGCTCGTCGGCATCGTCGTGGCGCACCTGCGCGTACTGCACGCCGGTGGGGGTTTCGCCCGGCGCGTGGCGCGGTGGTGCGAAGCCGTAGCTGTGGGCCTCGTCGCCCGCGGCCACCTGCAGGTACATATGGCCGCGCGGCGAGATGCCCCCGCTCTTCAGTGGGGTGCCGGGGGCGGCCAGGTACAGCGTTGCGGTGTAGCGTGTTGCCTGCTCCATGCCTGTTCAGCCTTGATGAGTGCTGCGGTCCTGACTGGATGATGGCATAGGTGGGATGGGGGCAAGTGGAGGAGCACGGAGCCCGTAGTGGAGGCATGCTGAATGTGTGAACCAGCGAACGCTGGGGCACCGGATGCAGATATGGAGCGTGACCGGCTCTGTGGAATACGCCGCAGAACCTGTCCTATAGTGCCTCGTACACCTCAAGGAACGGCCGCATGAACCTGCCACCGCCGGGCCGCTGGTTGGCCCTGGCCATCGCCTTGGCAAGCAGCACGGCCTGCAGCAAGGCCCCCTCCAAGGAACCGGAGCACCGGGAGACCCCCATGACCGACACCGCACAGTCCCACACCGTGGACGGCTACACCTACACCACCGCCCCCGTGGAAGCCACGCTGGGCCCACACCGCTACGCCTTCCCCGCCAACCTGTACGACGACCAGATGGGTCCGGCGGTGGGCGGCGGCATCGGCCTCACCCTCCTGTGGCCCGACCTGCAGGCGGCACCGCCGGGCACGCGCGCCTCGCGCAGCATGTCCGACCACCACCGCGCCATCAACCTGTCGCTGGATTACATCGACGCCCTCCCCATCGCCGAGCTGCTGCCGCGCAAGACCAGCACCGAAGCGACCACCGAGGACGGCTCGATCAACCGTGACGACCCGCGCCGCCGGCTGGACCTGCGCAACGCCGGTACGCCGCACTTCGGGCTCACCCCGTACGCCATCGACGAAGCCCGCATGACGCGGTTTTCCGAGGCGTATGCCGCGCAGCGCGGCACGCCGCCGGTGCGCACGCCCGAAACCGACCAGGAGTGGTACATCGCCCGCGACACACAGGGCGCGCTGGCCACCTTCATCACCTGCAATCCGCCGCAGGATGGGCGCGAGGGGCTGACCGTGCAGGGCACCACGCTGGTGGATGACCCCGATGTGCCGGTGGCCACCTGCACGCATACCTTCACCGACCCGCAGGATGGGCTGTCGGTGCGCGCGATCTACCCGCGCGTGCTGCTCAAGGACTGGAAGGCCGTGGAGGACGCCACGCGCGTCCTGCTGGCCCGCTACAAGCTGCGGTAACCGACCAGGGTTCAGGAGGAACGACACATGGGTGAATTGACCCGCAAGGATCTGGAGATCCTCAGGGAATACGCAGACAGCGGAAACCGCGAGCGCTACTGGAGCTACCTGGCGCACAAGGAACATTCCGATGGCTACGGTCTGCTGGCCCTGGGCGTGGTGCGCAACGACAACCTGCCGGGCCAGGTCGCCAACGCCTACGCGCAGTCGCAGGCCCGTGACCAGCACGACCGCAACCCGGCCCTGCAGAACCGCAACCTGACCGAGCGCGAATGGGAGGCCTTCGGCCAGACCCTGCTGCACCGCGACCTGGAACGCCGCGAGCACTGGATGGAGGCCAAGCGCCCCGATCTGGCCCTGAATCTGCCCGGCCGCGATGTGCAGCAGGCGCACGATGAAGCCTTCAAGCGCCACCACCTCGACCCTAACTGCTGGACCCCGCGTGTGCTGCTGGAAGCCACCCGCAAGGAACGCGGAGAGGGCAAGGCCGAGGAAGTCTGGAAGGAGATGCTCAACAACGACGTCGGTGGTACCCAGCGCGCGGCCAACACGCTGGGCAGCGCGTACCTGGCCATGCCCTTCTGGAGCGCCACCGGCTATGTCGGCCGGCTGGGCCTGTACGAAGGCTCGCTCATGGCTGAGGCACTGCCCAGCAGCGATCCCAATGTCATCGGCTCGCGCAGTTCGTACCACATGTATTCGGAAAAGGAGCAGGCCTGGTACCTGCAGGTGCCAGGTAGCATCCCACTGCGTGAGCACAACCCGAGGATCATCGCCTCGCTGGACGACGCCCGTGCCGTGCGCCTGGAGCGCGCGGAGAAGGCCACGCACTTCCACCCCGAGGACAGTTACCGCACCCGCCTTGAAACGCCCAAGGTGGTGATGAACGAGCCGCTGGAGCGCGATGGCCGCGAAACGCAGCTGGCCGCCAACCGCCCCGACCACGCCAACGATCCGGTGTACCAGCAGATCCGCGGCCAGGTGGCCAGCCTGCAGGCCGAGCACGGCCTGGTACTGGGCAACAACCCTGATGGCGTGACCGCTCGCCTGGCGGTGCTGGCCAAAGAGAACAACCTCAGCCAGGTGGACCACGTGATGCTCGGCAAGGCCAACGGCCCTGGGGGTGCGGGGCAGAACCTGTTCCTGGTGCAGGGCGCGCTGGATGATCCGGCCCACCTGCGGGTGGCCATCTCCGCCGAACAGGCCGTGCAGGCGCCGGCCGAGCAGAGCTACCGGCAGCTGGACGCACTGGCGCAGCGTCAGACGCAGGATGTGGAAAGCGCGCAGCAGGTGCAGCGGGAGGGGATGCGGATGGCGTGAGCCTTCCGTGGGCCAGGCAGGGGGCAGCGCATGCGCCCTGCCCGGCCGACCCGGTCAGTCCGGCAGCAGTTCGATCCGCCAGGTATCCAGCAATGCCTGCACATCCTCGCCGCCTTCCGCACGCGCTTGCAGGTGCCCCAGAAGATCCTGCTGGCGCGGCTGTGCAAAGACCATGCGATACAGCGCCAGGCTGCTCTTCAGCCGATCAAAGCGATGCTTGTCCTGGCTCAGAGGAAAATGGAACACCTTTCGCTCGACCGCCACACCGCCCGGTGCCTCGCAGATCCAGTAGGGAATCAAGCCCGCCAATGGCGTGTCCTTGTGAGGCAACTCTGCATTGGTGAATAGTCCCGCCCATGGGTCACCGGCGGCCTGGTCGGCCACGAACCCTGCCAGCCGCGCAACGTTTCGGCGGACGGCCAGTCCTTTGTAGCGATGAACGCGCCCCTCCCGCTGCTCAAGATCCACCGGATTGCCAGGCAGGTTCCAGTGAACGATTGAGTGGCACCAGGAATGGAAGTCCAGCCCTTCCTGCCCCACCGAAGTGGATGCGAGCACGAAGGGACGGAAGGGCGAGTTGAATGCATGCTGCAACGCGTCCTTGCGGGCAACCACCTTGTCGTCCTCGGTTGCATTTCCGTACCGCATCGCATACCGGCAACGCAATGACAGTGCATCATCGCGCACGAGCTTTCCATCCAGCAGCTTCACACCCTCAGGGTGAAGCTGGCTTGCGCGCACGTGGCCCGCATCGCTCACGCCCTTCGCGATGGCCTGAGCATGGGTAGATTTCTCGTCCGCTGCTTTCTGCTCGTGCAGCAGATGCAGGTACTCATCAAGCAAAGCCTGCAAATTGCCTTCTGCGCAGTAGGCCACCGCCCGCCGCCAATACACCCCACCTTCCTCGTGAGTGATGATGGCGACCGCTTCGGGCATATTCAGCTGTCGGCGGAACACGTCCGCAATTTTTATGGCGGCCTGGCGAAGGTCGGCCTCATTGTCTCCCGGCAGCAGGCGCAGCAATGCACGCAAAGCACACACACCTGGTGCCGCCAATGCGAGATCAGCCAGTACCTCGGCAATGTCGTCGGGACGTGGCCCAAGCGTCTGCAGAGAGGGCTCGTCAAAACCGCGCCCCCATACCTGTCGCCAGTAGGCCACATGACGGGAGAACCCCTGCCCTGAAACGCTGGCGCCACCGTCTTCCTCATCCTCACCCGCACCAATCGTCAGGTCCTCCGAACCCCAGCACGGGTCCACATGCGATTGGACATGCGCACGCTCAAGCAGAAGCAGCGTCAACCAGTACCAGCGCACGTCAGGCGGCCCCGAGTGCCTGGACGCTGGCAGGTCAAGCGACTCCATCCTCTCCCTGATCCGACCGGCAGCCTCACGCCTGGCATCTGCCAAGTGCAGCGAGCCACCTGCAGCGACCGACATCGCCAAGGGATCGACCATTGTGGCCAGCGCGAGGGAAGGAACCAGCAGAGTGAGCGCGTTCATGTCCTCATGCCCGCTCTTGCCGCTGTTGAAGCGCAAGCGAGCACTCAGGCTCTTGCCAGGCGCGTCGTATCCGGGCTGGAGCGCATGCCCCGCCATGGCCAATTGCTCGGCATGGTAGGAAAGAAGGCCGGCAATCGCATCAGGAACCATGTTCCAGCTTGAGAACACCAGCGTCTTGCTGAAATGGGATACCTGTGCGTACGCACCCTCTCCAGGCCAGTAAGGCATGGAAGGAGGAACCCACAACAAGCGCCAGCTGCCCTGGTCCTCCATATCCTTGGCCAGCACGTCCATTCTCGGGTTTGCCGCCACCAACGGGCTGTACCGCTGCAGCGCATCCTGATTCAGCGTCCTGTACTGCGGATGCCGGGACAACGCCCGCCCCAGAGCCGCCTTGCCCTGTCGATCCATCATGCAACGCTTGAAGGTGTATCCGTCCTCACGCATGAAGTTCAGCAGGTAGGGACTGGAGCGCCAGAACTCCATGACATCATTCGTCCCCGCCGCTCTTGCAAGCGCATCCACGCAGGCGTAGTCCGCCAGGTCCTCCGATGTCAGCGACAACGGAAGCGGGACATCCCTCACCATCGCATCGCGGCCCCGGGTTATACCCACGCGCTCGGTCCGGCACATCACCTTCTTGAGTCGGCTCTCGATTGCACCCTTGAGCACACGTGCATCATCCTGCGATGCCCCCACGCCCACCAGCGATGCACGGAATGCGGCGAGGTCAGCGCGGAGCGCGGTCACCTCTTCTGGATCATTGAACAGGAATGACGCCGTTGCCAGGAAGTCGCGGTAGTGATCCTCCTGCTCCTGCTGGGCGACGAACATCTTGTAGGGCGTGGCCGAAAGCAGGAGCACGCGAGGCCTGTTCTCATGGTCGAACAACTCCTGCGCCAGCTTTGCAGCAGAAGATGCCGGGGCAGCCTCGTCATCGGAGTCAGGATCCTGCACGGCAAGAAGCTCGCGGAAGCGCTGGAACTCATCCAGCACAACCAGATCAGGCTTCAGTGCCTTCAGGCAACAGTGCGCCAGCGTGGTGCGCAGCCAGGATGTCAGCTCGAGGGCTTCGGCGCGCTCGTCACTGTCCAGTGCACGCGTCCGCCGACCGGCGTGCCTGTCACAGACTTCGACAAGCTGTCTCAATCGCTTCTTGTCCAACGACTTGACAAACGTACGGGTGATGGCCTCATCCGGCTCATCCACGCCGTCCTCGTGCTCAAAATGCTGCCGCCAGCCATCTCCCAGACCGCCACGCAGCACCCAGGCCAAGCCGTTGGCATTGAGCCTGGATACGCCCTGCAGCATGCGATGGATGAGCACGCGCTCGCGGGCCAGTCCTCCACGGCTGGTTGTTTCAAACGAAGTACCTGGTGTGAAACTGATGAAGTTCACACCGTCGCCTTCCAGACCGCCATCGGTAAGCGCCAGCGGCAGCAGGGTCAACCGGGTAGCGCGAACCGCTTTGGTCGAACGAAGCCGAAGACGCTCCAGGTTCTGCGATGCGATGGAAGCATTGGAGCAGATGTAGATGATGTCCATGCGCTCTTTGCTGGCTGCCTTATGGGCAACCACGCGCGCGATCAGACCTTTGGCCACCTGCGTCTTGCCCAGCCCCACCTCATCGGCGACCAGGAAACGCAGTGCCGGATCGTGATCTTCGTACATGCGTCGGAACGCATAGTTCACCGTCCTACGCTGGAAGCCCTTCAGCCGCTCAAGAACGGGGGTCGGATCCGAAAGATCTGTATTCCTGTTCATTACGCAGCCTCCTTGCCAATAGCGTTTCCCACAACTTCCCAGAGGGCCAGGAAATCATCGGGCAGACAGGGCTGCCCATCGAACTGCTTGTCCTTCAACCGCTTCACCATGCGATCAATCGCTTCAAGTCGTTCAGGCTCGCGGGAATAGATCCGCAGCAGCTGTTCAAACAGCGGGTAGTTCGCCATGAGGCCACTCGCATCCCTGCTGCCGCCGCCGCTGCCTTCGGATCGATTGCGCGCTCCACAGCCTGCGGCCTGGGGATCATCCAGCAGCAGCGCGAGATAGCGCAGGAACGCCGCGCGGTTACCCAGGAGTTGTGCCACCAGCGCGTCCGCGCGGTCGTCTGGAGCGCCCTCCAGTGAAACTTCCAGCGCGAAGCGCAACGGCGGGACGGCCAGCTCCTCGGCGCGGGTACTGTTGGGCGTGACCTGGAAGCCAACCAGCGAACTCACCTCATGGCCGGCAAAGGTTCCCAGATCAACCTGACCCGCCTGTACAGGACGGGCCCGCTCGGAAACCACCGCCAACGGCCACGCGTGCAGCGTGGCACCGTCAAGCGGAAGGCCCGGGCACGAAAGCGCGAGGTTCCATCCCGAGACCGGATGGGTTTCGCAGTGCAGCGTCCAGGCGGCAGCTGCAATCTGGCGACGGATGGCCTCCAGCTGGTCCTGCAGCTGGCGACGCTCTGCGCCCTCCGCATCTTCGCCCCCACCGGGCGTGTACGTGTCCAGCAAGGGCTGGAGATGCTCGTCAAGCCACTGCCTCGGCGCGGGAATCCTGCTCACCGGACCGCTCAGCTCCGCAACCACTTCAACGTTGCTGCCGTTCTGCACAACCGCGTTGGTGTAATTGGCCGAACCGACTGCAACGTGCACCCGTTGGCCGCGCTGGAACACGGCCACCTTGGCGTGCAGGCCCTGCAGCGTATCGGCCTGTCCAGCCTCTTCACCTTCGGAGAGCAGCGTGTCAGGCTTCAACACGTAGGCACTGTCATCGGCCAGGCAGGCGCCGGCCGGAAGCCTATCCAGCTCATCGGCGCGACTCACCAGCATGAAGTCGCCGTTGCAGTGCTCGCGCAGCGTCTGCAGCGCGCCAGCGCGTACGAAGGGAGAGACGATCAACACATCCTGGGCCTTGCCACCGCCCTCGAGCGGACTCCACGGCACTGCCCGCTTTGCAGTACCCAGCACGTGGAACGCCAGCTGGGTGAAGCCCGGAGGCTTTTCCCAGTCAGCGCGCTCGATGTCCTTCGCCAACGATACGATCATCGCCTGCCGCTCCAGGTCCGGCGACGCCCCTTCGGTATTCAGCGGCAGCCAGCGCAGGAAATCCGCCAGCGGCTTGTTGCTGGCCTCCTTGGCCTTTCCTGGCACACCATCCAGGCGCAGGCTCACGTCCCAACAGCGGTCCCAGGTCAGATTGCGGGTCAGCACCAGCAGACGTACGACGGTGGCAGGTTCGGCGGCCGCATCGATGGCCACATAGCGCAGCGCCCAGATCTTCGGGTGGAAGGCGCCGCCGTGTGGGGCGCAGACCTCATGCACCATGCCCTCAGCCAGCACCGCCAATGCGTTGCCTGCTGGCGGTGCTTCCATCCGTCCCCGTTCGCAGAACACCGCAAGCCTGCGGCTTGCCCGGCGCAGCCCTTCCACGAGGCGCAAAGGATCTTCTTCGGCGCTGTTGTCGTGGTCGCCGAGCAAGGCGAAATGTGCAGGCAATCCCAGCAACGCGCCCAGCGACAGGCTGTACGTAGTGGCGACGCCGGCATCAAACCGGTAGCCGCTGGGGGGCTGCAAGGCCTCGGTCAGAGTACTGCGTGCAGATGGATGGATCATGCGGCCTCCAGGCCGTGCAGGAGGTCGGCAAGGTGACGGCGCGTGATGCCCCACCGGTAATTGAGGATTCCGAGGCCGGACGCACCGCTCCAGCGATCGAGGTTTTCAGGATTGAAGCGCGAGAGATTGCCTTTCAGCGAGCGCTCCCGCTCACGCACGAGACTGCGTGACTGCGGGCTGTCGGCCTGGCCGGCCTTGACCAGCGCAAGCCAGCTGCTCACGAACTCGCGGGTGCGCGGATGAATCGGACGCCCCACCCGTTCCACCTGCTCCCAGAACTGCACCATGTCCCATTCGCCCAGCTGCGAAGCCGGAACGCCGTCGATCCAGGTCTTCAGTTCCTGGCCGTACTCCTCACGACGTTCATCGTTGGAAGACGCCTCCGCCAGGGCAAGGTTGTAGACCAGCGACGCACCGTTGGCGAGACGGGAGAACTGACGCGCGTGTTCCACGAGCTCACGCAGCGGCTGCGGAGCCTGGCGGATCTGTGGATGCAGCCATGGGAACCCGGCGTCGGCACAGTCGCCCAATCGCCCCTTGTCCTGCGCCAGCCACACCAGCAGGGTCTGCGGGTGATGAACCTTCCATTGCTCGCGGATGAACTCCGCCTCGTCCGCGGTCAGGGACAGCGATCCCTCTTCCAGTGCGGCCACCGGTACGAGCTTCTCCAGTGAGGGATGCCAGGTCTGTGCAATCAGCTCAGCGTCCTCCATCCCGTCGTCGCGTTGCTGCTTCCAGCTGCGCTCCCTGCGAATCTGCTCGATGGCCGAGAAGTAGTCCTGCTGGGAGCCTGATCGCGCGAAGATGCCCCAGGAGCGCATGCCCGCCCAGTAGACGGAGCTGGCAAGGCGCTTGAGCGTGTGGCCGGAATCACGACCGAACGCCCCCTCCTCCTCCGCCAGGCAATCATTGAGCTTCAGCTCATCCTGCCGCGCACGCTCTGCAAAATCCTTGGGGCGTACCGAAGAAGCCTCCAGGCCCATGAACATCCTCGGCAGCAGAAGCATGTATCGCAGCCGCGTCTGGATGACGGAGGTGCCGGGGAACAGCTGGTCGGACAACGCATCGCGGATACCGCCAAATCCGAGCTCGTCGCGGGTGCCGGGCTGGTCCAGAAGGGCCAGCAGCGTAGCGCTGCGTGCCTGTGCCGCAGCGTCATGGTCGAGCCATGTCAGGCTGGAAGGCATCTCAAATCCTCCCGCAGGCGCGTGCGCGCGTGGATGCACGGCGCGATACATGGCGCGTGCATTGGGTCTGCTGGTTCATCACTTTCCCCTGTTCCTGTTTCTGGTGTGGGTGACGCTTGTATCTGTGCTGCTCGATTGCTCTTGCATGTGCCGGCCAGCCATTCTTCCGATCAATGCGTCACTGGCTGTCGCGCCCTCAAAGAAGATGGACCAGCAGGACGCACCATGGGCAGGGATGCCCCCGCCATTCATACGGAGGCAAGCCGCCCATGTGGGGACGTACACAACGTTGGACCTATCACTGCCCAGCCTGCGGTTGGCTTCGTATCACCCCGCCAGCGGGGGATGTGCGTCTGCCGGGGCTGACGCACTTCTCCCATTGCCCGCAGTGCAGGTCACCCGCCGTCTCTGGCCGCCCCACCCGCACCCTCGACCACCTTTGGGACGGTCTGCCTGAGGCTTGGCGGAAGGCAGGCCCCAAGCCATAGCGACATTCAGGCAAAGACAGGTCATGCCAGGCCACACCCGCATCAAGCGGGCGTGAGCACCCGTCTTGCTGCATCGAGGAAAGCGGCATTGATCTGGTCCGCATCGACAAGAAGTCTGGACAGGGCGTCGAGGTTCATCGCCGCGTTGATGGTCTCCACGTTCTGGGTTGCCGAACGCATGGTTGCCGCATCCTGGACATCTCCCTGCATCAGGTCCAATGCAAGCGCACGCGCGGCCGAGCGGCAGGCCTTCGCCGTCGCGATGGATTCGGTGATGGCACTGCGATAAAGCTCGAACACCTCGTTGATCCGATCCTCGACATGCTCCATCGGCAGACGACCCTTGGGACGCTCACGCAGGAAGTCCTGCATGGATTTTCCACGGAATTCGTACTCCTTGCCGTACTTTGAGGAGTAAACACTGATGCCCTCAACCGTGATTCCATTCAGCTCGATTTCGTCCTCGATCTGCCCCAGGATCTCTTCAATCTGATCAGCTGATCGCAGATCGGCCTTGTTCAGAACCACGTAGACAGGGCGTCCCTCGAAACCAATCTCCTTCAGGAATTCGATATCCGAATCCGGAGTCGTACCGTTGGCGTCAATTCCGATGACCCAGAAGAGCACATCCGACTTCCGCGAGTGAGACACGGCTACCGCGCGATCGCTCTGACTGAAACTACCCTCCGTACCCGGGTTGTAGCCGGGGGTATCCATCAGACAGATGTTGCCGGTGCGCTCGGTGTCCATGCTGGTACCGACGCTTACCAAGGGCATGATCCGCTTGAGGTCAAAGCTGAACTTCTCGACAAACGCACGGGACATTTCCTGGTAGAACCCGGCATCCAGATCAATACAGCCGCCGTTGAACGAATACGCCTGGATCTGCGTCTGCTGCGCGGGATACACGTAGCTGGGGATGACGGTTGCCGGCGTGACGCTGGAGAGCAGCTTGAAATCCTTGCCGAGGAAGCTATTGATGAAGGCCGACTTTCCGCTGCTGAAGCCACCGACCACCCCCACGACCGTGCGGCGGAAGATGTCCGGATTGGCCGCCATCAGGTGCAGCTCCTGCTGGATGGACTGCAACAACCTCAGCGCCTTCGCTTCGTCAGCGAGGGACGCCTCGGCACTCGCAAAGCGCATATAGTCATCATCGAGCAGCTTCTGGAAGGCTTCGATTCCCTCATTTCGCGGCGGCGGCACAGCAAGCAGGCGCGAAACGAGCGCAAAGCGGATCTGCGTTGCGGCATGTTCGGCCTGCAGAAGATCCAGGTCGCCACCCAATTGGCGGCTCTGCTCCTGCTCGCTTTCAAGCGCAGCCTGGGTTGCAGCATGCTGCATGGACTGCACCTTAAGGCGGTCCTGGGCATCCACCAGGCTCGTCGTCAGTTGCGCCCGGGCCATCTTCTCGGCGCCGTAGCGCTGGCTCAGGTCCAGTTCGCGCCTGCCCGCTTCCTGAAGCTCCTTCTGCAGCTCCTGCGAGACCTGCCTCTGGGCATCGAGTTCGCCAGCCAGTGCCTGCTCGCGGGTCTGCGCATCGTCACGCTCGCGACTACGGGTGGTCTCACTCTCGGCCAGGGCCTTGGACACATCCTTCAGCTCGGTTGCCCGCTCCGCCAGAGCCTCGGATGCGTGCTTCAGTTCAGCTTCCCGCTCTGCCAAGGCAAGCGCTCGTTGCTCCGCCGTGATGTTGAGCCGTCGATGGTCCTCCACGATGGAGATCCAACGCTGGCTGGCTGCGTCCATCTGCTCCTGGATGGCGGTCACGTGAGGCCGACGGCCCCACGGCTTCCACCCGGCGAGGTAGGTAAGGTGCTGCGCGCTGGCGCCATCGAACAACGGCCTGCCATTATCACCACTCACTGCATTGCCTCCAACTCCGCATCCATCATGGTCAGTGTCGCCCGCGTCTTTTCAGCTTCCTCCATCAACTTCTGCAGCGCATCGAACTGCGACTGGATATATCCAATGAACTCGCCAGCAACAGACTTGGGAATTTTCGACCAGACGCCCTCCACATAGCCGCTGACCGCATCCTGAGCCGCGTTCTGCAAAGTGTGTATTGCATGCATTGCTTCCGCGAGATACTGGCCCGCCTGCTCGCCTCTCAACTTCACGGTCGCTGCCGGCGTGCCCAGCACAGGTGCTCGGATCAAAACTTTAGGAAAATCCACGCTATTGACGATGCTCTTGAGTGCTGAGTAGACAGCTTCAATGTCCAATTCATCGCCCAGTTCATTACGGGCCGTGCTCACCAACTCCGAAAACAGAGCTCTGTCAAACTTGACCTGCTCATGCCTCGCTTCCTTGTTGAGATCGGTCCGCAGCTTACTTGCGAAAGCCGACACCGAAGCCTTTACCGATGCTGGCAGGATGGTTGCCTCGGTCTCGTCGTATTCACGATAGCCGCCGTCCCATAGCTTCTTGGCGAGCCAGTTGAGTGCACCGTGAGACTCGACTCGAACTTTCCGGGTCTCGGTTCCAACCGTGCGCTTCACGCCGGAATCGGCAGCGTCGAATGCGGAATCGATGACGCGTTCCATGGAAGCTTCGAGATGCTCGACAAAGTCTCTACTCACCCGCATCAGTTTTTCGTCGAGCGCGCGCGTGAGATCGATCCGTTTGCGCTCAAGCGCCCGTTTGTTCTTCTTCAGATCAGTCAGGCCCACATCGCCAATGTCACCTGCGCGCAACGCCAGCTTCTTGCGCAGCTCACGCAGCAGTTCGACCTGCTTCCGCTCCTTGGCATCCAGCAGGTCCTGGCGCCGAGCGGCCAGCACGCGCGCTTTCGCTAGACGGGTCTGTTCCACCACCTCATGCAGACCGGCCATGTTGGCCAACTGATCGAGATTGGTGCGTGACAGCCCTGGATTGTCATCCCTGAAGTAGTCCGGGTAGGTTTCCTTGAGGTTCTGCCATGCCGTCAGGCGGCCACCTTGCCAATCCGCCACGCTGTCGAACTCGACGGACATCGAATGGCACATGCCGGAACTGTGGATGATCGCATCCTCACCCTTGTCCACCAGGCTCTGGAATACATCGCCAACCTCGGGGTTGGAGAGCTTCAGCTTATCCAGCACCTTGCCCGCATGGCCCGCAAGCTCCCGCCGCAGACCGGTCAGCGAAGCATGCAGCTGTGCCTGCATTTCCGAACCATGCAGCGTGTTGTCCACCTGGCTGGCAACCAGCACCAGTTCGCGGATGCCCTCGGCAGCGGTGATCCGCGCCATCACGTCCAGATCTTCCTGACTCATGAACTGCGCTGCCGGGCTGACGACAAACACCACATCGCAGCACTTCAAGAGATCATGGGTGCGTGCCTCGCGCGATGCGACCGGGTCATTCAGCCCCGGCGTATCGATGATGCGCAGCCCGCGCAGCGCCTCCACCGGCATCTCGATGTCGACGCTCTTGGTTACAGGCATGTAGTGACCTTCCGCGGCAACGTAGTCCGCCAGCAACGCCGCCAGGCCCTCTACGTCGTCGGCCTCCAGCGGCTTGTCCTCCTTCAGGCGGGCCAGCGAAAGGCCGGACGCCGTGATCTTCGCCCACTGTTCGTGCGAGGCCTGCAAGGACGGCTGCTGGGTGGCCAGTGCCCGTCGGGCACCCCGCTCGGCCAGCTCCCTTCGGCGCTCAGGGTCCAGGCCCGCACGCCCTTCCGTGCGTCGCAGCTCTTCGATCAGCGACTTCTCAAGCAGGTCGCTGTACACAGCAGCAGCCTGCTCGATGTTGGCAAGATCCGCCTGGGAGTAGAAGCGCGCGGTCGCCTTGAACCGCTCGCCGTAGGTCAGCGTGGTCAGTGCTGCGGTCATCGGCGTCGCCGCCTGCGGCAGTACTGACTCCCCGTTGAAAACCAGCGCGTTGAGCAGCGTCGATTTGCCGGCCTTGACCCGGCCGACAATGCCAATGTCCATCAGGCGATTTTCGTCGTCCAGTCGCAACAACGCTTCCTTCAGGCTATCGATCGTGTCGATCTCCCACTGCGACGAAGCCCCGACGGCGCCATTGAGAATGTCGGCGTGTGCTGCAAGCCACGTGATCAACTTCTGCTGACGGTCCAGGATCACTTCAGCACTCATCGGGCGGACTCCAGCGCGACGACTTCGTTCGCAACGGAGGTCAGACCAGCTTCCGCAGCGTCAAGTGCTTTCACGCGTGCCGCGCGGGCAGGACTGCTCTGCTCGGCCACAACACTTTCCAGCAGCTGCCGTTTTTCCTCGATGGCCGTCTTGAACTCATGCACGGCCTGCTCGATCAGGCCATCAACCTGTGCCTGCAGCAACTCGGGCAGCTTGGTCCGGAACTCGCGCTGTACCGACGGAATAACCTGGTTGTCGATGGTCTTGCGCAGCTCCTCCTCGCGGAGCTTGCGCGACACAAACCCGAGGATCTCCGGCAGGAAGATCACGACCAGCTCGATCGCCGGAGCCACGACGCTGGTGGTGACCGCCAGAACGGTGGTGATACTGCGGAAGGCAACTCGGGCTCTCTGGGTCTTCTCCCGATCATTCTCGTCATCACCGGCATAGGGACGCAGCAGCTTCTCGTCTTCACGCGCCTTCTGCAGGTTGCCCTGCCAGCGCTCGAGCGCTTGACCGGTCTGGGTCAGCGTCTCCTGCACGCGCGTCTGCATCTGCTGCGTCCAGTCCGGTCCGCCGACACTGCCAACCTCATCCACCTCGCGCTGAGACAGGGATTTGGCCAGATCACCAATCGCCTGCTGGCTCAGCCCTTCCATGCGTTCCTTGACCACACGACTCAAGCGCTGGCGGGAAATATCGCTGACGACCTGCGCAAACCGCGGGTTGTTGCCACCGGCAGCGGCCGCCTGCAGCTCACTGGAGGCCTCGCGAAGGGCCTGGCCTACTTCCTCAACGCACTGTTCGACCACCTGGCTCAGGCGGCTACGGCCCAGCTTGGCGACGAGGGCGTCGCGCTGGGCGTTCAGATCATCCAGGGCATCATTCAGCTGACGTACGCTGCGATCAATATCCGCATCGCTCTGATCCAACGCCTTGCGTGCCATTTTCACCTGGGCACGAGCGTGGGCAAGCTGGCGCGAGATTCGCGGCAGGAAGCGGCCGATCCACAGATCACTTGCACTGATCTTGGGCAGCAGACTGGCCAGTCCATTGCCCTGCTTGCGGTCGTCGCGTGCCATGGCCGGCGCAACGCCCAGGCGCAGCTCAAGCTGCTCCCGTACAGCCACTTCCACGGCATCCACTTCTTCGGCCGAACGCAGGTTCGCCTTGCTCAGCAGGATCGAGAATCCAGCCTCATAGGTCTGCATGGTTTCAAGCTGGCGCAGCGTCGACTCGGCCAGAGTACCGTCGGGCACGCTCACGGCCACGATGAAGTGCGCGCCACGCGGCAGATAATGGGCGATGGCCTTGTTGTGGCTGTCCAGCGAGGAGCCGAAGCCGGGCATGTCCACGAGAACCTGTGGATACAGCGCTTCCAGGCGCGGGTCGTCCAGATGCAGTTCCAGGTGCGTGTACGACGAGGCCCGCGGCTTGATGGACAGCAAGTCCTCCACGGCGAGCCGATCACTGCCACCATCGGCACGGTGCGCCAGAACGTGGGGATCCCGGCTGAAGCGCAACTCGGTGGCCAGCTCAGTCTCCGGGGTGATACCGACCGGGAGGATGTCCGCGCCCAGGAAGGTGTTGATCAGCGAGCTCTTTCCTGCACTGAACGCACCGATGATCGGTACCAACAGTTCGGCCCGCTGCATTTCTTCGGCGAGCGAGTGGTTTTCAGGCAGTTCGATCGCTGCGCTGTCAGCCAGCGTCGTAATCCGGTCCAACAGACCAAGGCATTGATTCTTAACAGCGAACATCTGTTTCCCCTGTGTGGCGTGTAGGTCGAAGGAGTAGCGCGGAAAGATTGTGTTGCGGGCGTGCGACATCCGGCGTCGCACCCACACGTCAGTAACGCTGTGCGGCGCTTCGGTGGCGAGCGGCGATATCGTCGGCCAGTGCTGCGGGAGCCAGAACGCGTACCGATGCGCCCAGGCCGAGCAGCCACCAGCGCAGTTGGGCGGAGTCATCGACGGTGGCCCGCAGACGGGGAACAAGACCGTCCCCGACGTCCAGCTTCTGATCACGGGAGAGCGGTGTCTCCGCCAGGTGCTGGGCCAGGGCTTCATCAAGCTCCAGCTCAACGGACAGAGGTCCCTTGCTCTCGAAGCCAGCGGCAACCCGGCTCGCATAGTTTCCGAGTTCGAAGGACTCAGCACCTTCGGTGTCGGCGTCGAGCATTTCTGCACGCTGTACCCGGTGCAGCGACAGCGTAGTGGTCTCCGTGCGCCCATCAATCCGTCCAGCCAGGTAACTGGACGTTCCACGCTGGATCATCCCGTAGGGATGGAAGACGTACTCACTGGCATCGCTACGGCCACGGGCCACGTAGTACAAGCGCAGCTGCTTCTCGTTGAAAAGCGCCTGGTGCACGTTGACCGCCACGTCGGTGTCCACCGCAGCCGGCAGCAGGGACTGGCTGGCTGGCACGACGGCGACCTTCTCGTGCCAGCGCCGCGTGGAACGCGTCGTGCGGACCGCCGCCAGCGTCTTCTCTGCCTGGTCAAAGAACGGCGTCAGTGCAGGCCAGTGATTGGCTGGCAACAGTCCCTGCAGGTTGCGCTGCGCGGTGAGCAGCACCACCGCCTGTGAGACGGACATGCCCGGCATGCTGAAGGCGGCCGCGCCGCGCATCCATGCCCAACCATAGGGTTTCTGAAGATCATTGCTCTCGATGGGGAACTGCAGCGACAGGGCGTTCAGATCCCGCTCGATGGTTCGAGTACCCCCCTTGTAGCTCTCCGCCGCCAAGGTCTGGGCGAGCTCCTTCACGGTGCGGTAGTGCGGAGCAGGCTGCAGCAGCTGCAGCAGACGCCACTGGCGCGCCAGCGAGGAGCGGTTATCGGTGTCCATGTTGCCAGTCCTTTGTATGTTTCCACGACATCCCAGCAGGGGATGAGCCGATTCAACCGAAAGCTGCGACATCTGATGTCGCAAGAAGCCACTTCGGCCAACAACGGGTTCCTTCCCTTGGTCTCGTGATTATCTTGAATCCGATCACGATTTCACAGCAGACACAGGGCCATCTGCGGGTGCGGATGTGGAACGATGTGTGTTCCGATGGAGGATCAAGTAATCCAAACGCAAGCCGATAGCGGCCGGCTACGGATGCCAATGGCACGGCGCTCGGCGGGCAGCGACGCATGCCTGCACGGGGCGCCTCGTGGTGGATCGCTCTGCAGCAGAATCTATCGCCAACTCGCGCGCGATGTCTTTAGGAATGGTCTGAAATCCAATCGCGCCGCCACGATCCCGGGAGCGCCGAGTATCGGCCCGGGTGACGCGACACAGGTTGTCGCACCCCTCTGCAGAATGGACGCCGAAGGATCGGAACAGGGGCATTGGACGCCCCGCTACTACCCAGGAAGAGGGACTGCATGTTCAAGATTATCGGTGCCACGGTGGTTTACGGTTTCGCGCTGTATGGGCTGGGCCGCTGGCTGACGGACCAGCAGCTTGTCGGCGCAGATGACTGAGGCTCGGCAGAGCATGTGGGGACTGGCGCAAAAGTCGACCTACCATTGCCGAGACTGCGGCTGGAAGCGGACGCTGCCTTCGTCCGGGGATGCGCGTATCGAGGGACTGACCTGGTTCCGCACCTGCCCCGAGTGCCGCTCCACTGCGCTGGCGTGCGGCAGCGCAGCCACTCTGGATGCGCTTTGGCAGGGATTACCCGAGGCTTGGCGGAGTGCGCGACGTTCGGAGTAGTTTCCCAGCCGGAGGTGCCATGCATAATGGCAAATCTTACAGGGGGGAAAAATGGATTCGACTGCTCTGAAGGAAGTGCATCGTCAGATTCGCGATGCACAGCCGGACTCGACGCGCGTGCGCCTACACCGCGCCATCAGCTGGCTCAACCGCGCCGAACAGGAAGACGAGGATACGGACGCGCGATTCCTGTTTCTGTGGATTGCGCTGAACGCAGCCTATGCCCAGGAATTCGGATTCGAGAATGCCGAGCGCGAACAACTGCGCAGGTTCTTCGATGCTTTGCTGAGGCATGACAAGCAAGGAAGCCTGCAGGACATCCTGTTCAAACAGTTTCCCGGGCCTATCCGAACCCTTATCGGGAATCGCTTTGTCTATGCACGCTTCTGGAAGGCGCTGCGGGAACATGACAGCAGCAACCAGTGGGCAGAGCGCTTTGCCAAGGACCAGCGCTCGGCGCTGCAGGCCGTAGTTGAGCGGCGTACTGAAGTCGTGCTCTCCATCGTGCTTGACCGGCTGTACGTACTGCGCAACCAGCTGGTACATGGCGGGGCCACGTGGGACAGCCATGCCAATCGTGAGCAGTTGCGAGATGGCGCCGCCATCCTGGGCCAACTGGTACCGGCAATCCTGCATCTGATGATGAGGGACGACGCGCCCGACCTGGGTGAAGTCGCCTACCCGATGATCCACATCTGAACCACGGCACGGCCAGAGATTTCGGCAGGCCCGGCAACGCGGTTTAGGGACTGAGCGCATGGCTGGGACCCGCCCCAGCCATGCACGCTCCACGCCATCCCCCACCCCCAAGGGGATGATCATGCCCACGATCCTCGCCGGGCGGCTGGAAGGTTCTACCCACGCGCTATCACCCGCCACTACGACGTCGGCCTGGGCGCGGCCAGCCGGTCCAGGCAGGAGCCAGCCGGGGGATGGCCGCTATGCTGGCAGCGCACCGGAATGGAAACCACGTATGCCCCGTTTGAACACCGCCCTGGCACTGAACCTCGTTCTGATGCTGCTGGGCGCCACACCTGCCATGGCCATGGCTGCAGACCCGCAGGTTTCCACTGAAGTGTTCGTAGAGGCCGGTGACAACCCCTCCTTCAAGCTGCAGCAGGCGCCCGCCATTGTGTATTCAACGGCCCTCACCACATCGCCCGATACCTTCCCGCAGGCTCCCATGCAGGTGCTGCTGGTTGCTCAACTGGATGAGCTTGGCCACGTTTCCAACGTGATGGTGGCGCGGTCCAGCGGACTGCGGGAGCTTGATCGTGCGGCCCTTACCGCAGTGGACCAATGGCGCTTTGATCCGGTCGTGGTTGACGGCGTCGCGCTGCATGCGCGGGTTCGGGTGCGTTTGAGCTTCGTGCCTTCGGCCGAGGCGCCTCCTGGCTGAACCGCTGCTCCAATCTGTCGCAATTGGTCCTACGCCATGGCCCTGGCTGCGGGCATTCCTGCGCTTGAGGCCAATAGCGCCAAGCCCTTCAAGACCGTTGCAGCGCAATCGCTTGCCGGCTTAACACCGTGTGCGACAATGCCGAAAGCGTCAGGACTGGCAATGATCAGTCCTGTGGTTTCTTGGCATTTGGCAGCTGCACGGGTATCTCTTGGCGTGCCACCGGAAAAGGGTGGCGCGGGACTCGAAAACCCGTCTGAATACCCAATGCTTTGCGCTTGCCAGTCGGCGTCATCTTCGGATGGCGCCGGCTGGTAATCCGTTCGCGTTCCATGGCGGGCGGTGCGTGGGGGCCTTCGGGCCCGCCGGCTTGGGTATTCACCGGTTTTCGAGCCCGCACCGTCCGCCACCTTTATTGGTGGCGCTGCTATCTGTCCTGTACGGAGCATTGCCATGAACACTTCGGACTTCCGTTACCTGCACGCGCAGTACGATCCGGACAACGCCGAACCCGAGCGCGAACCGTCCGTCGATCCCAACGCCTTCGTCGCCACGCTGCACCGCATCGGAACTGGTGCGGCTGCGGATGGCCAGCCTTGGCCAGAGCGGCATCAATTGCCTGGGCGGTGTCTTCAGCTGGCGGACGCGGATTGCGCGCTGGCTGGGCTGCGCGTGGTGGCGGAGCTGATCTTGGCTGCGGAGCGGACTCGGCAGAACGGTGCGCCCGAGGAGTACCTGGGGGATCGGGTTATGGAAGGATTGAAGATGGCGTGTGTGGCGTTGACGGCGCAGGTGACTGAGCGGTTGCAGGTGCGGGAGTAGCACGTGTGCATGAGCGGCCGGCTCAGATAGTTAAGGGAACCCAGCTACTGAGCTCGCCGCTATGCGCGGCGGGTGGGCTCACTTGAGGAGAGACGTTGCCATTCGGCCTCCAGTGTTCAGGCATCACCAGCAATCCACGCTCTAGATCAAAGGGCAACACCCAAAGCTGTAGTTCGGCGCTGAAATCGAAGGCGGAAAGGGGCTGCGCGAATCCCGCGTGCTGCGGATAGACCAGCGCCATCTGCCCTGCTCCACCCAGGTAGCTCTGCCCGTAGGCAAACATTTGATAGAAGTCGGATTGTTTGAGCCCGTACTTCTCACGCGCATCGCTGGCCGTCGCATCCAGCACCTTCCACTTCGTGTCAAGTACGCGGAGCTCATCGCCTCGTCGCAGCAGAAAATCTGGAATCAGATTGAACCAGCTTGCCCCGCCATGGCTGCACAGGTACTCCGACGCTGCACCGCCAACCCGCCACTCCGGCGCGAACTGGCACGCTAGGCAAGCGCCCACGTAGCGCTCAAACAGCCGCTCCATGGGGAACATCATGCTTGGGCTGCGCCAATCGCCCGCCAATGCCAAGGGACTCTGGCCCGACAAGATCAGCTCGCATAGCGGACGGACTTCACGATAGTGGGCCATCAGCCGGTCGCTGCCCCAAGCGCGCAGATCGTTAGCCACCTGGGTACTTCGTGGCACGCTGGCCATACGCGTAGACAACTCCTGGGCAAGTCTCCAGGTTCCCGCGTTGCGCGTACGTGCACACACGCGATCCAGGGCGACGCGCAGTAGCCGGTTCTCAGGCCTGTCCTCGCTAAACACATCGTGCTCGATGTTGAAGACGTGGGCACGAGTGGGCGACTGACGTAGCTGACGCGACATATCCAGGCGACCACGCAGGAATAACTGCTCCTCGCGGACCTGTGTGTAGTCGAAGCGAAGTCCGCGCTTTAGTAGTTCATCCAGCGCGCCGATGAATCGCCCCATGACCCATTCATTTAAGGGCGTATCGAACAGAGTCACGTCGGCGGGACTACCTTCCCTCGGTGGGAGGTCTAGCACGGTGCATAGCATGCGGCGCAGCAACCGCCTCGCGCCCAGCGCATCATCCGGATGTTCAACGTGCTTCGGCAGCACCTCCAATGTGGTGCCGTCGGGACATTCCACTACACCCACATACTGGTCCAGACGCAGCCAGCGTGCGCCATCGCGCTGCATGAGAGCCGCACCGCCCGCGCGCAAGCGCTCGAACTCACCACAGAGCCAGTCAAAGGACGCCTGCGGCAAGAAGGCGGCATCCAGCCCCTCCTGCCGCGGACCGCCTTCTGAAACGCCGATCCGCGCATACTCGCGCACAGTGAGCACAGCCATCGGTCAGTCTGCCTGGCCGACGAGAATTCCCCGGTAGCTGGCTGCCTGCTCGAACGCTGCCTCATGGATGTACCAATTGGCAGTGTCAGGTGCGAGCTTTGCCTCCGGAGCAAACAGGCGGTTCAACTGCAGCTCTCGCTGGCGCAAGAAGCGCTCACCCAGCGGCTTCGCATCGTCGTTCAGTACCCAAGCGATGCGACGCCAGTCTTCGAAGAAGTACTCCTGCAGCAACGGCAGAATGCGCAAGCGGAACGCCTCAGCCAGCCCAGGCAGATCCTTGGCGCCCATCAAGTACGCATGACCGATGAGATGGTCCCGGCCGAGCAACACTTCGATACGGTTGTTTAGGGTACTTAACAGTTCACCCACGCGAATACCGTCGACGTCCCAATCAAGCAGCTCCGGCTGGGGCGGCATTTCGATGAACCGGAAGCGTCGGCGCAGTGCTACGTCCATCGCAGCTAGCGAGCGATCCGCAGTGTTCATTGTGCCAATGATGTGCAAGTTAGCTGGCACCGCAAAATCTTGCTTGGAGTACGGCAAGCGAACGGACAACGCTTCATCCATACCCTGCCGCTTACTGGGCTCAATGAGGGTAATGAGCTCGCCGAAGATACGGGCGATGTTGCCCCGGTTGATCTCGTCGATGATGAGCACGTATGGCAGGTCACTGTGTTGCGCATCGATGCAGAGTTCGAGGAAGATCCCGCTCTCAACGCCATATTCGAGCGCACCGCTTGCACCTGCACGAGCCTTCAGGCCCTCCACGAAGTCCTCATAAGCGAAGCTCTGGTGGAAGGTGACGAAGCGGATGCGTCCTTCTTCATGCAGAGCATCGAAGCGTTGCTTGAGCACGGCTCGCGCGCCAGCCCCCTGGCCCTTGGTGGCGGCCAGCAACTCCGAATCGAGGATCTCCAGAGCCTTATCCACCACACCATAGGTCTTGCCGGTACCGGGGGGGCCAAAGAAGATGGTGTTGGAGGGAGCTAGCTTAGACTGGGCAGCGGACGTGCTCTGGCTCCCGCGTTCCCCGCTAATGGCTGGCGAGGGGATGGAATTCAGCTGACGAATTTTTACCAGGGCATCGTAGGATCGGATAGCGGCATCCAGGTCGGCTATCAAATCTACGTCTTCAGGAAGTTCTTCGACTCCATAGCGTCGATACGCGATGGTAGATGCTTCGTACATCTTCGCCTTATCGTGCGAGGACCGCAGATTAATCCCTTCATCGAACTTAAAACCGGCCGAACTCAGCTCAGGAATCAGGCTTCTCATTTCCACAGCCCTTTCACTGAGAGTTCGAACCACTTCCTTGCGAGCAAGCGAATTTAGTTCAGTGACACCCTGGGCTATGGTTAGATAGACCTCGTCACCCGTCTGACTAAACAGATATACGATGTAAATGCCCCGCTGGGTGCTATCGGTCTCTCTTCCATCCAAAATCGACAGCCACGGGATCGTAGCCCAGTTCCCTTTTCCATAGCCCGCGACAACCTTGAGATTGCCGTTCGCCTGCACTGGCGAACTATCTTCAATGCGCCGCTTGAGAGAGCCAAAAAGTACCTGGACATCACTGCCGCTACTGAAGGCGACCTCTGAACGAGCCTTTCCATACTGGCGAAGAATAGAGGAAATCAGCCAACCGATCGATTCAGCCCCATTCTGCTGTTCACTTTCCATCTCCACCCGCACCTGATAAGCCACGCCCCGTCAACAGAGCCGAATACGACAACAGTAGCGTAAGGCTCTGAATCCATCAACTTCACTGGGCAACATCTTCAACGAAACCGTAAGAATGGGTGGAATTCCACAAGGTTAATCGAGAACAGTGCCAACGCTCTTAATTTATCCGGTGCTCCTACCAAATGCCTGTCACGCATCGTTTGTAGGTAAAGTCTACGCGGGTGGAATCGAGGCGAACAATCCAGAAGCACTGCCCACCGTATTCATCTGAATCAACCACGAAGTAGTCCACTCCTACCCCAATCTTTTCCTTCACGCTGATATGCCGAGACAGAAGCGAATTCAGTTCGATTGCGTCTGCATCGGATACGCGCTCGCCCCGACGATACGAATTAAGCATATTACGGTAGAATTCCAAAGCATCTTTTTGGCGCGCGAATTCTCGCTCTCCGATCTTTACAGGTTTTGCAGGCATAACTCACCCAAGTCATTTATAGATACCAATCAACCACAGGTCTGAGCTTTTGGTTGACATCCGAAACACTCCTCTTGAACACAATCTCCTCATCGCTTATTCGGAGGACATGGGGGATGAGCTCTTCTATCTGATCAGGAAGAAAACCATACCGCATCAAAAGCACAGTGACCTGATCGTTAGTTCCGAATCTAAGTAGCTCAATAAACTTCTGTGCGCGCTCATCCTTTGTTTGGCTGTAGTAGATGCGCGCTGCAGCAGCGAATACGTCAAACAAGCTGAATGATATAACCTTGTCAAGATAGTCATATGTATCAAACATTACAACATCATAGCTAACGCGACTCTTTGGCGTATTTTCAGGATAGAGCGAGAACCTTCTCTTCAGTGCGGAGTCGGGGAGAGTGGTCGCGGGCTGGGAAAAGTCTGCGTGTACTTTATCCCTCTCATCGCGGCGAGAGATCGAACTGTAGCGCATGCCGACGATCTCTCTAAAAGTCCTTCCGGAGAAGGATTGAATTAGTATAAATATCGCTTCTTTGAAAACAGCACTCTCTCCGTCGTATAGCGCTCTACCCATGTAGGCTTCGTAGATCAGCCTCAGGCCCGCCTCCAACTGTGCTCGCTCCGTTCGCCTCTCATCTCCTCGAAGTGCCTGCTTAACCGGCGTTCCTTCCACATACAGGAGACCAAGAACGGAATTCATTGCTTCAATGGATGGACTCGACTGGAGGCGCGCGGCCCTACTATTCGGGATATGTAGCTCGTCATCGAATTCAGAATCTCTTATTGCCTCCACCACTTCCATGTCATGACCCGCCGCTTCTCCGTCAATAAACTCGATTACTGACTCATCGGACAGCCTGTACTCATCCTTCAAACGATCCATAAGAAGCCTGGCACTTTTGGTGTAAACATAACCAAAATCAAAATTTCCAGAATCGGACAATCGACCAGCACGACCAATAAGATTCTTAAATGCTAAGGAGCGCTTAGCCTCATCTTCAGCGCGAATCGACATAGTATTCAGCCATACGACGTCGAAAGGCATATTCACGCCCTGAGCGAGGGTGCTAGTCGCGAAGCAAATCCGGCAGTATCCAAGCCTAATATAATCCTCCAGCATGAATCTAACCTCAAGAGGAACGGAGCCATGATGAATGACCACTCCTTTGCGCAAAAGCTCAATCATCTTTGATCGATGATTAATATGATTTGCCCCGACAATCTGACTGATCTCATCAATTATCGATAGAGCCTTTTCGTTTGAGAGCGAAGGCAGGGAGCCGACGTAGCTCTCAAATTCGCCCATAAACTTGCCATCATAAATCGACTGCTTGCTTACGTAGGCGAGTATCGATTTTCCTGAACTAAAAGCGAATTCCGAGAACCCCCCTTGGAATTCAATACACGAGGAAAGCAAATTGCCGCGATCAGCAAACGGGCTGAAGTAGTAATCCTTTCCGTTCGAGTGTCTCTGTATGAATATTTTACCAACAGCCCCTTGCTCATACGATCTTGAGAAGGCACTTTTGCTGTCAAATCCATGCTTCTTAAACTGCGCATCAGGATTGGCCACGAAAGGATGAGCAAATATCATCTTGGCATTAGGAAAGTCCTTAGACACCCGTCTGACAAGATGATCGAAAACCACACCCCTCATACCCTCTTCAGAAACCTGAGCCTCATCAAAGAAGAAGACCCTAATATTCAGATCGAGAGAATTGTCAAATATTTCCCTGGCGCGCTCCGGAGTTAGCACCAGTATTTTTCTTGGAGATCTAGCCTTAAATACAGAATCGACGAAGGGCATCACCATAACGCCCTTCTCTCCAGAAAAGTACTGCCGAAGAGACCCTACATATTCAGCAATTAGCGCCCGAGATGGAACGACTATAACGGCGTCACCTTCCCCTTTAGAGATAAAATCTCTAATTGAGTAAGATTTTCCAGCACTTGTCGGTGCCGAGATAGAGACCAAATTATGATCCCTAATGGCAGACACCAGGCTCGCCTGCACAGGAGTAAGGATATGATCACCATCCACTCTATTTGCCTCACCCATTCTAGAAATGAGAAATGAGTAAAGGCTTTCAGGCGCTCCAAGTTTGTAGAACAGCCCCATAGAGGCGATTATATCTTGCTCGAATCTTTCGAAGCACTGAGGGTGAAATTCCCTATAAAGGCTTATTGCCTCCAACTTTTCCTGGGAGTCTGGCCCATTCTTATGAAGATCCTCAAGAACTTTAGATAGCGTCTGAATTGGAGCGGGATCATTCATAACAAACTCAGGCGTCATTAGAAACCCCCACCAGAAAAATTTGCTTGAGTCCGAATTTTTTGGAGAGCTCTATGGCTGACGCCAGAGCATTGTTCATGATAGTCACGTGGTTCTTCCCGTTAATCGAGAAGGCTGCTACCACTCCAAACTCGTCATTTGCCAAGAGCTCTGCGGGCTCGGGGCAGATGCTAGATAGATGGACATAGTCCCGGTGATGCTTTTCAGCCTCAATGAAGTCAGACACCTGGGAAATTGCCAAACCATGAGGTGATCCGTTTCCAGAGTATTTTGCCTCCCCGAAGTTCAGCCTTCCATTTCCGCATATTGTGTGGAAGTCGAAGCCCTCGTTCTGCTTCCGCTGAGGCTTCCACAGCTCTGCCAACGGGACCTCTGTATGGCCGAGAAGCGACTTAAGGGCTCGAGCGGACCCCATCGACACCATGAGCTCGCCAAATTCTTCCGCTACCGGAGATCCCGGCACGACTTTGAAGATCTCGCAGAGAATTGCCGAAGTTTCCTCAACAGTCTTTCGGTATGCACGCTGAGTACCTTTGTCGAGAGCGGCCATCCACGATGTGTCGACGACAGTCTCGGCCAATCGCGCGGAAAGCTTGGAGATATCCTTTACAGAAACTCTGCAGGATACGATGGAAAGGGCGGCGTCCCCCGCCATTGGTGAGTGCTCGCACCCCCAGTCAACATCTGTACAACTAGTTCCAGCGGACATCCCTTCCCCCGTATGCAATGCATTTGTACAACTTACCAAATATCGGGGAGGCAGTGACCTTCTTTAGTTCTATACGCAAGCCACCTAGGTCAGCCAAAAAAAAGCGGCCACAAAGGCCGCTTTTTCTACTTCATAGCTGTGTATCAAACCCCAACAGGATTAGCCTTTTCCGGATCAATCTTGTACTGCTTGATCGCCCGGGCCACATCCTTCGCGGTCATCTTCCCTTCCTTCGCCAGCGCCGCAATCGCGGCATGCGCGATGTAGTACCGGTCAACCTCGAAGAACCGACGCAGGTTTGCACGCGTATCCGAACGGCCGAAACCATCGGTACCCAGCACCGTGTACGACATCGGCACGAACGCACGGATCTGGTCCGCATACGCACGCACGTAGTCGGTGGCGGCAATCGCCGGGCCCTGGCGGCCTTCCAGCAGCTCGGTCACGTAGGCCTTGCGCTGCTCACCTTCCGGATGCAGGCGGTTGGCACGTTCCACGTCGAAACCATCGCGACGCAGTTCGTTGAAGCTCGGGCAGCTCCAGATGTCGGCGGTCACGCCGAAGTCCTTGTCCAGCAGCTCGGCAGCGGCAATGGCTTCGCGCAGGATGGTGCCCGAACCCAGCAGCTGCACGCGCAGCTCGCCCTTCTTCGGCTTGCCGGCGTCGGTCAGCAGGTACATGCCCTTGACGATGCCTTCGGCCGCGCCTTCCGGCATTTCCGGGTGGGTGTAGTTCTCGTTCATCAGGGTGACGTAGTAATACTCGTCAATCTGATCTTCCATCATCGCCTTGGTGCCGTGCTGCAGGATCACCGTCACTTCGAAGCCGAAGGTCGGGTCGTAGCTGCGCACGTTCGGGATGCCACCGGCCACCAGATGGCTGAAGCCGTCTTCGTGCTGCAGGCCTTCACCGTTCAGCGTGGTGCGGCCTGCGGTGCCACCCAGCAGGAAGCCGCGGGTACGCATGTCGGCGGCCTGCCAGGCGATGTCGCCCACGCGCTGGAAGCCGAACATCGAGTAGTAGATGTAGAACGGCAGCATCGGCACGTTGCTGACCGAGTAGCTGGTACCGGCCGCCATCCACGAGCTGATCGCACCCGGCTCGCTGATGCCCTGCTGCAGCACCTGGCCGCTCTGGTCTTCGCGGTAGAACATTAGCTGGTCAGCGTCGACCGGCTTGTACTTCTGGCCGAACGGCGCGTAGATGCCGATCTGGCGGAACAGGCCTTCCATACCGAAGGTACGGGCTTCGTCGGCCACGATCGGCACGATGTGCGGGCCCAGTTCCTTGTCACGCAGGGTGATGTTCAGACTCTGCACGAAGGCCATGGTGGTGGAGTAGCTGCGCTCGCCACTGCTCTTCAGCAGGCGCTCGTAGGCTTCCAGTTTCGGCGCCACGAAGGTCTTGTCGGCCTTGCGGCGGCGCTGCGGCAGGTAACCGCCCAGCGCGGCACGGCGTTCCTGCAGGTACTGCACTTCCGGCGAATCCGGGCCCGGGTGGTAGAACGGCACCTGGCCGTCGGCCAGCTGCGCGTCGGTCACCGGAATGTTGAAGCGGTCGCGGAAGTGGCGCACCGCTTCGTCGTCCAGCTTCTTGGTCTGGTGGGTCGGGTTCAGTGCCTCACCGGCGCTGCCCATGCCGTAACCCTTCACGGTCTTGGCCAGGATGACGGTCGGCATGCCCTTGGTGTTCACGGCCTGGTGGTAGGCGGCGTACACCTTGTGCGGGTCGTGGCCGCCACGGTTCAGGCGCCAGATGTCGTCGTCGCTCAGGCCGGCCACCATCGCAGCGGTTTCCGGGTACTTGCCGAAGAAATGCTCGCGGGTATACGCGCCGCCGAAGGCCTTGCAGTTCTGGTATTCGCCGTCGACGGTTTCCATCATCAGCTTCTTCAGGACGCCGTCGCTGTCCTTGGCCAGCAGGGCATCCCAGTAACCGCCCCACAGCAGCTTGATCACGTTCCAGCCGCCGCCACGGAACACGCCTTCCAGTTCCTGGATGATCTTGCCGTTGCCGCGCACCGGGCCGTCCAGGCGCTGCAGGTTGCAGTTCACCACGAAGATCAGGTTGTCCAGGCCTTCACGGCCGGCCAGCGCGATGGCACCCAGGGTTTCCGGCTCGTCGCTCTCGCCGTCGCCGATGAAGCACCACACCTTGCGGTCGGACTTCTCGATCAGGCCACGGTTTTCCAGGTAGCGCATGAACTGCGCCTGGTAGATGGCGGCCAGCGGGCCCAGGCCCATCGACACGGTCGGGGTCTGCCAGTATTCCGGCATCAGCCACGGGTGCGGGTACGAGGACAGGCCACCGCCGTCCACTTCCATGCGGAACTTGTCCAGCTGCTCTTCGCTGATGCGGCCTTCCAGGAAGGAACGCGCGTAGATGCCCGGGGCGCTGTGGCCCTGGATGAACAGCAGGTCGCCCGGGTGGTTTTCGCTCGGGGCGCGCCAGAAGTGGTTGAAGCCCACGTCGTACAGGGTGGCGCCGGAGGCGAACGAGGCGATGTGGCCGCCCAGGTCACCCGGCTTGCGGTTGGCGCGGACCACGGTGGCCATCGCGTTCCAGCGGATGATCGAACGGATGCGCCATTCCAGCTCGGCATTGCCCGGGCTCTTGGCCTCGAGCTGCGGCTCGATGGTGTTGACGTACTCGGTGGTGGGAGAGAACGGCAGGTAGGCGCCCGAACGACGGGTCAGTTCCACCATGCCTTCCAGCAGCTGATGCGCGCGCTCGGAGCCCTCGACATCAATAACGGCCTTCAACGACTCGATCCACTCCTGGGTTTCCACAGGATTCGGGTCGTTGTTCAGCACCTCGTTCAACCAGTTCATTAGCGCTCCCATAACCGCACGCACGCGCGCGACTGTTGTATAGATTTCTAGACCGCAAAGTGTAGCGCACCAAGGGCTTTCGTCACTTGGCTACGCAGGCGTATGGATGCAACCGGCCAGTGTCCGCAAGGGGCTTGCCGGGCCCGTTGAAGGCCCTGCGGCGGGCATTGTTGGCTGCGCGGGCTGTCGCTTGCGGGCCGCTGCACCCATGTGCAGGACGCAGTGTTACCGCTGCCGATGACGGTTGTACGGCAGCGCCATGCCCACCTGTATCGGCTCCGCGTGCTGGCGCTGAACGGGCGACAACGTGTCGCACCTGCCTCTGGATCGCCCCCCGCCCTGCCCTCAGGGTAGGCTTCGAGTGTTGGCCTCGCCCGCTTCGGTCCGCCGTCTGGCCCTGCCTCACTCCCTTCCACAGTGTTGCCCGGGGCGCCTCGCAAGGGGCGCCCCTTTTGCTGTGCGCGGGGCCGGCCGTGGCCCAAAACTGACCTGCTTGTGGCCGGATCTATGATTGTCGGCTTCGATATATCGATATATCGTTTGCACACTCGTTTACCGATATATCGAAATGAGCCGTACCGCTTCTCCCAGAGCCCGTTCCACCAATCCGGAAGTGCCACGCCGCAACGGCCAGCCGCGGGTGCTCAGCCGCGGCGACCTGCGCCTGCTGGTGCTGGCCCTGATCGGCGAGCAGCCGCGCCACGGCTACGAGCTGATGCAGCTGATCAGCAACCAGTTCATGCAGGCCTACACGCCCAGCGCCGGCACCATGTACCCGCTGCTGGCCAGCTTCGAGCAGGCCGGCTGGATCGAGGCCGAGGAAGTGGACGGCAAGCGGATCTTCCGCATCACCACCGCCGGCGAGTTCGAGCTGAAGGTGCAGCGCACCCAGGTGCGCCTGGCGCAGCGACGTGCCTTCGACCGTGCCCGCGAGATCACCAAGGCCTCGCTGCCGCCGCCGCTGGCCGGCGCCCTGCGCGAGTTCAAGCGGGCGCTGGTGCATCACCACGGCCGCTGGGCCGAGGGCGAGGCAGAAGAAGTAGCGGCGCTGCTGACGCGGGCGTCCGCGCTGCTCAACGGTACGGCCGGTAGCGAGAGCCAATCCTTTTCTACGACCCAGCCAGACTGAATCCAGCCAGGTCGCCCCTACGCCGCGCGCCCCCGCGCGACACCTTTACAGGTAACCCCATGACCGAACACAACAACACGCGCCTGCGCCTGGATGTGCGCTTCCGTGAACTGACCGTGCTGTGCACCGAAGAGGTCACCCCGCACATGCGCCGCATCGTGCTGGGTGGCGCCGAGCTGGCCGGTTTCGATTCGCCCGGCGCCGACGACCACATCAAGCTGTTCTTCCCCAATGCCAGCGGCGAGATGGTGCTGCCGGTGGTCACTGCCGAAGGCCGCAGCTATCCGGCCGGCAAGGAGCCCTCACCGGCCCGCGACTACACGCCGCGCTGGTGGGACCACGAAACCGGCGAGCTGGCCATCGACTTCGTGCTGCACGACCAGGGCATTGCCGGGCCGTGGGCCGAGCAGGCCAAGGCTGGCGACACGCTGGTGATCGGCGGCCCGCGCGGCTCGTTCGTGGTGGCCGACAGCTACGACGCCTATGTGCTGATTGGCGATGAAACCGCGCTGCCGGCCATCGCCCGCTGGCTGGACGTGCTGCCGGAGGATGCCGAGGTGCAGGCCTTCATCGAAGTGAGCGATGAAGCCGAACGCCAGGACCTGCCGCAGTACGAGAACGTGCGTATCCACTGGCTGGAGCGCAATGGCTTCCCGGCAGCGAGCAGCACGCTGCTGGAAGACATGCTGACCGACTTCGAAGCGCCGGAAGGCGATGTCTTCTACTGGATCGCCACCGAATCGCGCCGCGCCCGGATGATGCGCAAGTTCATCGAAGGCCACCTGGGCGTGCCGCGCGACTGGATCCGCTCGACCGGCTACTGGAAGGCCCACCCGGACGAAACCGACGGCGATTGATCGGGCAGCCGGTGGGTGCGGACCCTGCTTGGTGGGTGCGGACCGTTGGTCCGCACGCCCTCCGATGGGTAGTGCCGGCCGCTGGCCGGCAACCTCATGAACCTTCGGCAGGAACCTGCAGCTGCCGGCCAGCGGCCGGCACTACCGCGTTGGATGCCACCTGCCGCGTCCACCCAAACCGCTGCGCGGCCCAGATCTCCAGCGCCACCAGCAGCGCGATGATCAGCAACGGCAACAGCAGCCCGAAGTACACGCCGGACATCATGCCGTTGATCTGCGCCTTCACCAGCCGCAGCACGCCACGGGTGTGCAGCAGCTCATCCACATGCATGGTCAGCGCCTCGCGCACCACCTTGGGCTCCAGGCCGAGCGTGCCGGCCTTGTCCACCAGCGTGTCTTCCACCATGCCGCGCAGCAGGCCTTCGCGCACCTTGCCGATCACCCAGCCGGTGCCGCGCGCCAACGGGCCGTTGCCAAGACGATCAAGACCGGGCAACGGATGTTCGCTCAGGTAGGCCGAGGCGATGGTGTCGGCCACATCCCCCACCGTGCCCTGGCTGCGCAATGCCTCGCGCATGCGCGGGTCGTCCAGCGAATCGGTGAAGCCTTCGCTCCAGCCTTCCACCAGGGTCTGCAGGTGCGGCTGGAAATGATCGAGCTGCTTGAACAGCGCGCGGTGCGCGCCAGCAGTAAAGCCCAGCTGCAGGCCGAAGAAGGCGGTGGCCAGTGGCAGCAGCACCACGTAGCTGGCCAGCAGCCAGTGATGCCAGCGCTTGCGCCGCTGCAGCCAACCGCGGCGGTGCAGCCAGCGCCAGGCGAAGATGCCCAGCACCAGGCCAAGCAGCGTACCGAGCAGGCTGCCACCCAGCAGATCGAGCACGCTCAGGCCCGTCCAGAATTCGTTCAACCAGTACTGCGTGTCCTGCATGGGTCTTCCTTCCGTGGATGCGGCTGCGCCTGAAATGCCAGCCAGGTAGAGTCGACTGTCAGTCGACTATCGCGCGCAGCGCGGAGGTTTCCGGCATCGCGCCAAGAGCAGTCGACTCTACCAAAGCGAAAGCCTCCCGGCCCGGAGCACGCCAAGCAATGCGACAATCGCGCTCCTTTCCTGCAGCAACGAGGGCCACATGGCCAAACTGACCCTGGCCAGCGTGGATGCGCTGCGTACCCGCTTTGCCGATGACGCCGCCTGCGACGCGGCACTGGCCGCCTTCGCCGACACCGCTGCCCTGCGCGCACCGCTGCGTGAGCTGGTGGAGGCACAACACCGCTACCTGCAGGCCGAATTCGAAGTGGCACAGGTGGCCGATGTGCTGCGCCGCGACCAGAAATATGCCCCGGTGGGCCGGCCGTCGATCAACATCGTGCAGCTGCGCAAGCAGCAGGCCGCGACCAAGCAGGCGGCGCTGATCGCACGCCAGGTCGTGGCGCAGGCCGCGCAGACCTTCGCGCGCGTGAGCGGGATGACGGTGAAGGCCAAGCAGAGCCCGAGCGAAGCGTGTGGGGCGTGGTTGGGCGCGCTGCGCTGAGGGATCGTGCGGACCAACGGTCCGCACCCACCAGATGCAGGTCCGCACCTACCAGATGCAGGTTGGCCCCTACCGGGTAGTGCCGGCCGCTGGCCGGCAACCCATCAGCATCGGGCACCTCGCATGCAGCCGGCCAGCGGCCGGCTCTACCAGAACCCCAAAAAGAAGGCCCGCTTTTCAGCGGGCCTTCTGCCTTCTCACGACGAGTGAGCGGGGTGCATCAAGCCGCCGGCTTTTCGCCGGTGGCTTCGGTGGTGATGCGGATCTTCACTTCATCGCTGACGTTCGGGGCATACGCGCCGACGCCGAAATCGCTGCGCTTCAGGGTGGTGGTGGCATCGAAGCCGGCGGCCGGAACCTTGGCCATCGGGTGCTCGCCGCCGCCGTTGACGGTGACGTCCAGGGTGACCGGCTTGGTGATGCCCTTGATGGTCAGGTCGCCGGTGACGGTCAGCTTGTTGGTGCCAGCGGCTTCCACCTTGGTGCTCTTGAAGGTGGCATCGGCGAACTTGGAGGCGTCGAAGAAGTCGGCGCTCTTCAGGTGCTCGTCGAACTTGGCGGTGAAGCTGTTCAGGCCGCTCAGCGGCAGCTTCACTTCCACGGTGGACTTGGTCACGTCTTCGGCGTTGTACACCAGGGTGCCTTCAACGTTGCCGAAGTGCGCGCTCGGGTTGGAGAAGCCGAAGTGGCTCCACTGGGCCAGCACGTCGGTGTGGGTCGGGTCCAGCTTGTAGGTGCCCGAGGCGATCTTGATCGCTTCGGCGGCCGGCGCAGCGGCAGCGGCATCGGCAGCCGGGGTGGCAGCCTGTTCGGTGGTGGCCGGGGCGGCAGCGTCAGCAGCCGGGGCAGCGGTGTCGGCCGGCTTGGAGCAGGCGGCGATGGCCAGGGTCAGGGCCAGCGGCAGCAGCAGTTTACGGGTGGCGCTCATCTGAGGAACTCTCCGGATCGTAGGGTGGGTACACGGTGCAGCAAGAGCCTGCCACGGGACGGCAGGCCCGAAACCGATACAACGACTTACGCGATGCGCGCCGCTTCGTCGAACGACAGGCGCGGCAGACGCGGGAACAGGCCCGCCGAGTCACCGTAACCCAGGTTGACCAGGAAATTCGACTTGATGGAGGTGCCGGCGAAGAAGGCTTCATCCACCTTGGCGGCATCGAAGCCCGACATCGGGCCGGCATCCAGGCCCAGCGCGCGTGCGGCCAGGATCAGGTAGGCGCCCTGCAGGCTGCCGTTGCGGATGGCGGCTTCGTGGCGGCCTTCCTGCGGGCCGTCGAACCAGGCCTTGGCATCGGTGTGCGGGAACAGGTACGGCAGCTTCTCGTGGAAGTCCAGGTCGAAGCCGATGATGACGGTGACCGGGGCGGCCATGGTCTTGTCGTGGTTGCCTTCGGACAGGGCCGGGGCCAGCTTGGCCTTCGCGTCCTTCGAGGTGACGAAGACGAAGCGGGCCGGCGTGGTGTTGGCGGCGGTCGGGCCCCACTTCACCAGGTCGTACAGTTCCTGCAGCAGGCTGGCCGGGACCGGCTTGTCGAGGAAAGCGTTCTGGGTGCGGGCAGTACGGAACAGCTGGTCGAGGGCAGCAGCGTCGAGCGCGTGGGACATCGGTGGATCTCCAGGGCGGCTAAGGGAAGTCAGTGCCCGCGGGCGGCGCGGGGCGAAACGACGAGCCGCAGTGTAGAGTGTCGCGACTGTTGCAACACCCAGCAGGGCTGAAACGAATTAATGCCACAGGTGAAACGATCGAGCGCGCCCTGGACGGTCACGGACGGCCGTGCGGGCAATGTCCGCCAGGCGGTCGCGCTGGCCTCTGCGCTGCGCCAGGGCACCCATCGGCCGCTGGTCCTGCAGCCCCGCGCACCCTGGCGCTGGCTGTCGCCGCGGCGGCTGCCCGGTGATGTGAACGGCTATGGCGAGGCATTCGCGACGCTGGCCGCGGACGCACCGCCGCTGGCGATCGGCTGTGGCCGTCAGGCCGCCGGCGCACTGCGCGTGCTGCGCGCACGTGGCAGCCAGGTGGTGCAGATCCTCGACCCGCGCATCAATGCCCGCCACTGGGACATGGTGGTGGTGCCCGAACACGATGCCCTGCGTGGCAGCAACGTGCTGACCTTGCTCGGCAGCCTCAATCCGGTGGACGATGACTGGCTGGCCTGGGGCCGCGCCGCGTTCGCCGGCTTCAGTACCCTGCCCGGCCCGCGCACCGCACTGCTGGTGGGCGGTCCGACGCCGCTGGCGCCCTGGGACGAGACCGCGATGGTGGGCGTGTTCCAGGCGCTGGCCGAGCAGATCCGCAGCGAGGGCGGCAGCCTGCTGGCCACCACCTCGCGGCGCACGCCACCGGCATTGGCCGAGATCCTGCGCGCGACGTTCGCCGACCTGCCGCACGTGATCTGGGGCGACGGTGGCGACGGTACGAATCCTTATGGCGGCCTGCTCGGCTGGGCCAACCGCGTGGTGGTCTCGCCCGATTCGGTGAATCTGCTGTCTGAAGCCTGCGCCACGCGCATGCCGGTGATGGTGGCGCTGGCCGATACCGCGCAGGGCCGCTTGGCGCGCTTCCAGCAGCAGCTGCGCGAGCGCGGGCGGTTGCAGGAACGCTGGCTGGACTGGCAGTACGACCGCATCGAGCCGCTGCGCGAGACCGCGCGGGTGGCGGCAGAGGTGAAGCAGCGCCTGGCATTGGGGTAGTGCCGGCCGCTGGCCGGCAATCCTCGGCGCCTGGCATCACGGTAGTGCCGGCCGCTGGCCGGCAATGCTCTACGCGCTACCGAAGATCCTGACATTGCCGGCCAGCGGCCGGCACTACCGG
>NZ_JAWIRT010000015.1:65517-73540 GCF_036320045.1 Stenotrophomonas sp. SMYL20
GCGGGCCCCCCCCCCCCGCGCCCCCCCCCCCCCCCCCCCCCCTCCCCCCCCCCCCCCCCCCCCCCCCCCCCCCCCCACTACCGGGGTGCCCAGCGATTTCTGAACATTTCGATCCGGTACCGCGGTTAGAGTCCAGCTTCCCCCATCACTCTGAACGTCTTCATGCGTACCCTGCTCCTGCTGCCCCTGGCCCTGCTCGCGGCCTGCTCCACCACGCCCACCGAGCTGGATCCGATTTCGTATCAATGCCAGCAGCAGTTGGACGCGTACCGCGAACAACCGGCGCTGCGCGATCCGAAGGGCCAGCGCCCGCCCCTGCCGGTGGCCCCGATCAGCGATGCCTGCGACAAGGAGCTCCAGCGCAAGGGCGTGGATCGTCCCCTACGCTGAGCAGCGTATGATCGGCGCGCGGGCCTGCCCGCCGTTGAAGGTATCGACATGGATCGTTTCTCCCACCTGCCGTGCGCCGCGCTGCTGATCGCCAGCCTGCTGGCGACCGCGCCGGCCTGGGCCAACAGCACCGAATGCCGCGAGCGCTACCCGAGCGTGGCCGCGCAGGCGGCGATGTTGGACGTGGCCTGGACCACCGCTGAGCGCCTGGACGCGCTGCCCGATGTGGACGTGGTGGTGGCCGCGCGCGGTGGCCAGGACCTGAGCCGCTACGGCCTGCGCCACAGCCACCTGGCCTTCCTGGTGCGTGAGGACAATGGCCGCTGGCGCGCGATGCACCTGCTCAACCGCTGCAAGACCGACAGCTCGCAGCTGTACCACGAAGGGCTGGGCAACTTCGTCGGTGAGAGCGGCGGCCATACCGACCTGCGCATCGGCGTGCCCTCGGCGCAACTGCGTGCCGCGTTGAAAGCGATGCTGGTGTCGCCGTCGATCCAGCCGAAGGCACTGCACGAAACCAAATACAACGTGGTTGCCTACCCGTTTGCCACCGACTACCAGAACTCCAACCAGTGGGTGCTGGAAGTGCTGGCCGCGGCGATGGCGCAGACCGAAGGCGCGCCGGCCATCGTCAAGCGCGAACAGGCGCAGCAGTGGCTGCGCCAGCAGAAGTACCAGCCCAGCGTGCTGCATATCGGCCTCGGCAAGCGCGTGGGTGCGCGCCTGTTCGTGGCCAACGCCACCACCACTGACCATCCGGCCGGCGAACGCATCTCCGGCAACTATTCGGTGGTGACGGTGGAATCGGTGTTCGATTTCCTGCACCAGCGCAGCCAGCTGCAGCAGGAACTGGTGATCCCTCACGTGCCGGTAGCTGGTGCTGCCGCCGCCACGCCCTGAATCCAGCAAGGAGAACGACATGCGTACCCTGCCCGCCGTCCTGATGCCGATGCTGATCGTCGCAAGCCTGGCCTGGTCCACGGCCGCTCATGCAGAGCGCCGCATCGTGATCATCCATGACCCGGGTCCGCAGGGACCGAGCCTGGAGATGTCCACACAGATGGTGACGTCGGCCCGCGCGGCGGCGGCGAAGGAAGCCCAGGATGCCGCCGACGCTGGCCAGCCGCTGGCCCGCCCGCAGCAGATCAAGCTGCCGCAGATGCAGGTGAGCGCGATCGCCACCACCGTGGATGGCCGCCGCGAAGTGCTGCTGCGCGATGCCAACGATCCGCAGAACACCGCATCGATGCAGTACCCGCGCGGCATCGGCGATCCCGCCGTGCAGTTCACCGTGGGCCAGACCGTGAACTTCGAACCGACCGGCGCCGACCAGGGCTGGCAGTTGAAGGACAACCAGGGCCGCCCGCTGGAATACCTGCCCGAGGCCACCGGCCCGCGCGACATCTTCGATACCCGGCGCTGAGCCGCCGTCCCCACCCTGACCAGGAGGTCTCCATGTTCCGTTACCTGCGCGTTCCCGCCACTGCCCTGCTGCTTTCGGCGCTGGTGGTGCCCACCGTCCATGCCGGCGCCGCGCCGCAGTTGAACAGCGGCCAGACCAGCGTGTTGGTCACGTCGCTGATCGTGCTGTCGATTCCGTTGGCCACGTCGATGGGACTGGCCGAACTGTCCAAGGCCCCGTTCAAGGCCAGCGAGCGCAACGGCAAGGTCGCCGCACGCACGCCGGCGGTGCCGCTGCCACCGATGGAAGTGAAGCAGGTCGCCACCACGCCAGCCGGTGATCGCCAGGTGCACCTGCAGGTGCCCGGCAAGGCCGACCAGACCGCAACGCTGCAATGGCCGGCGGCTGCAGGCGATGACCCGATTGCCGGTTTCGTCGTCGGCCAGCAGGTGCGCTTCGACCCGACCGACGCGGGTGCCGGCTGGACCGTGAAGAGCGCGCAGGGCCAGGCGCTGGCCTATGTGCCGACCGCCTATGCCGCCGGCGATGTGATGAGCGAAACGCTGTAAAGCTGAACGGCCGGTTTTGGCATTGCCGCGGGCCGGGCGGATAATGGGCGATCCCTTTGTCCCCCTGGCTCGCCATGTCCGTGCGTCCTGCCCCTGTGTTTGCCCCGTTGACCGCCCGCGCCCTGGTGCTGGCGGTGCTGGCCATGGGCGCGGTGGTGCTGCTGTCCAACGTACTGGTGCAGTACCCGATCAACGATTGGCTGACGTGGGGTGCTTTCAGTTACCCGGTCGCGTTCCTGGTCAGCAACCTGATCAACCGCCGCTTCGGCCCGGGCCCTGCCCGCCGCGTGGCGTGGATCGGTTTCGCGGTGGCGGTGCTGCTTTCGATCTGGGTGGCCACCCCGCGCATCGCCATTGCCTCGTGCTCGGCCTTCATCGTGGCCCAGCTGCTGGACATCACCGTGTTCGACCGCCTGCGCCGTGGCAGCTGGTGGCGCGCACCGATGGTGGCCACCACCTGCAGCGCCACGGTGGATACCACCATTTTCTGGTCGATCGCGTTTGCCGGTTCGACCCTGCCGTGGGTGAGCTGGGCTGCCGGCGACCTGGCGGTGAAGCTGGCGATCGGCGTCTGCCTGCTGGCCCCGTTCCGCGCGCTGCTGTGGAAGATGGCGCCGCTGCGCACCACCAGCTGACCGCCGTTGCTCTGGTAGGTGCCAACCTTGGTTGGCACGCTGTTGCCGGGGTCATGAACGCTGACGGATTGTGCCAACCAAGGTTGGCACCTACCAACAGCGGGTCATCGCCGGCCATTGATCCGGTGGGTGCCGACCGTTGGTCGGCACGCCCTGCAGAACTCATCGCTGCCGACAGATTGTGCCGACCAACGGTCGGTACGCACCCAAAGTTGTTGCAGCATTTGCACCCACTCAGGCGAATGGCAGCTCCGCGGCAATGCACGCGGCGGTAATCGCGGCACATGCATCTTCAATCGCGGGCGTGGTCGGTGCCAGTCGCGGACGTCGATCCAGCGTGCAGGCCAGGCCCACGTCCAGCAGCGTGGCATGTGCTCCATGCAATGCCTGCGCCGTGTCTTCCGGCAGGAAACCAGCAACGGCCAACGCATCGATCAACGATGGCGTATCGCGCGGCTGCAGCAACGCCACGTGCTGCGCACTGCGCGCGAGCACACCGGTCTGCAGCAGGAACTCCAGGTCCACCACGCCACCGGCACCCTGCTTCAGGTCCAGCCGCGCGGCATCGCTGCGGTCCAGTTCGGTGCGCATGCGGCCACGCATCTTCAGCACGTCCGCGTACAGCACACCCGTGTCGCGCTCACGCCCAAGCGTCTGCGCACGCACCTGCTCGAAGTCGGCCAGCAGGCTGGCATCGCCGGCCACGCCACGCGCGCGCACCAGTGCCTGGTGTTCCCAGGTCCACGCGCGTTCGCGCTGGTATTCGGTGTAGCTGGCCAGCGAAGACACCAGTGAACCCTTGCCGCCATCCGGGCGCAGGCGCACGTCGATGTCGTACAGGCGCCCGGCGGCGGTCACCGCACCGAGCAGCGCCATCACCTTCTGCGCGAGGCGCGCATACCAGCGTCCCGGCTCCAGCGGACGCGCGCCATTGCTGGCATCCACGCCGGCCGGGTTGTCGTGCAGGAACACCAGGTCCAGATCGGAACCGAAGCCCAGCTCAAGCCCACCAAGGCTGCCGTAGCCGATGATCGCGAAGCGCCCGCCGGGAATCTCGCCGTGTGCGGCATGCATGTCCGCTTCGGCCATCGCCAACACGGTGACCACCACGGCCTGCGCCAGCTCGGCCAGTTGCCGCGTGCTGTCCACCGCACCCTGGCGGCCGTCCAGCGTGGCCATCGCCATGCGGAAGCTGAGTGCCAGCCGGGTTTCATTGAGCCAGCGCAGTGCGGATTCGGGATCCTCCACTGCCAGTACCTGTTGGCACTCCGCCAGCATGCCGGCGGCATCGGGCATCGGCCCGGACACGCGCACGTCCAGCAGTTCGTCCAGCAGCAGCGGATACGCCGCCAACCGTTCGGCCAGCAGCGCGCTGCGCGCCAGCACGTCCACCAACCGCGCCAGTGCGCTGGGCTGTTCGTCCAGCAAGGCGAGATAGCTCGTCCGGCGCAGCACCGCCTGCAGCAGGCCGAGCACGCGCTTGAGCGCGGCATCCGGCTGCGGCGAACGCGTGGCCGCATGCAGCAGCGCGGGCAGCACGCGATCCAGCCGCGCACGCGCGGCATCGGACAACGACTTCACGCCGGTGCCCTGGGCGAAGTCGCGCAGCGACTGGTCAGCGCCGTTGGCATCGAGGAAACCGGCTTCGGCCAGCAGCGGTGCGTTGCTGCCTTCGGGCAGGCTGCGCCAGTAGTTGGCCAGCGCATCGGGCGCGGCCTGGCCCTTGCGCGGTGCCAGCAACGCGGCGAATTCGGTACTGACCCGCTGCTGCTGCACGGCCAGTGCCGCGCGCAGCACCTCCCAGTCCGGGTAGCCGAGCCCAACAGCGATGCGTTCGCGGTCAAGTGCGTCGCTGGGCAGCACGTGAGTCTGCGCGTCACGCAGCATCTGCAGGCGGTTTTCCAGGCGCCGCAGGAACAGGTAGGCCTCGCGCAGCGCGCTGCCATCCTCGGGCGCGATCTGCCCGGCGGCCACCAGTGCGTCCAGCGCCACCAGCAGCCGACGCTCGCGCAATGCCGGTTCACGACCACCGCGGATCAGCTGCAGCGCCTGGCACAGGAATTCGATTTCGCGGATGCCACCGGCGCCACGCTTGATGTCATCGTGCAGTTCGCGGCGTGCGACTTCGGCGGTGATGGCCGCCTTCATTTCGCGCAGGCCATCGAGCGCGGTGAAATCCAGGTACCGGCGGTATACGAACGGGCGCAGGGTCTGCAGCCACGCCTCACCGGCCTCGATATCGCCGGCCACCGCGCGCGCCTTCAGCCACGCATAGCGTTCCCAATCACGGCCCTCGCGCTGGAAATACTGGTCCATCGCCGCGAACGAGAGTGCAACGCGGCCGGCGCTGCCGAACGGGCGCAGGCGTAGGTCGACGCGGTGGCTGAAACCATCAAGGGTGGTTTCGTCCAGCAGCTTGGCCAGGCGCTGGCCGAGGCGCGCGAAATACTCTTCGGCCGCCAATGGACGCGGTCCATCGGATTCACCTCCCTGCGGATAGGCGTAGACCAGGTCCACATCGGAACTGAAGTTGAGCTCGCCACCGCCCAGCTTGCCAAGGCCGAACACCACCAGCTGCTGCGGCGCGCCTTCGCCGTCGCGGACCACGCCGTGGCGCTGGGCGAATTCCTGCTGCAGGGCGTCCAGTGCCAGCCGCAGGCAATCTTCGGCAAGGGTGGTGGCGCCAGCGAGGGTCTGCGCCACGTCGTCCAGACCGGTCAGGTCACGCCAGATCAGCCGTGTGGACATTGCCGTGCGCCAGCGCCGTATCTGCGCCGGCCAGTCGCTGGGCTGCAGCGGATCGAGCACCGGCGCTGGGATCGGCGGGCAGCCGGGCGCGGCCAGCTGTGCCAGCAAGGCCGGTTGCCGCACCAAGGTGTCCAGCGCGAAGTCGCTGCTCACCGCCAGCCGGGTCAGCAACGGCAGCAGGTTGGCCGGGATGGGCTCGGGCAGGACCTGGGCCAGGCGCGCCAAGGCGCGGTCGACAAGAGGCTGCAGGGTGGCGGGCAGGTCAGCGGTGGCGAGGCTCATGGGCTGATTGTATCGACCCGGCCGGCACTACCGATAATGGAGACCGCGTATTCATACTGGACGACAGGCAATAAAAAAGCCCGCTTGCAGCGAACTGCCAGCGGGCTCTGCTCCCTCCCCCACGTCGGGATGCAGGTCCATCGTGCGGGCTGCGAAAGCACTTTGCACGCTGCACTGCAAAACAAAACCGGCGGGTTTGGGTGACCCCTGCGGGAAAAGCCATTCCACGAAGGTAGAACCCCCCGTACGGATGAGGATGGCCGATAATCGGAATTCCCCCCAGCAACACGTGTCGTCATGTCTGTTGATCGCATCGCCAACGCGCGTCTTCGTGACCGCGTGGTCTCCGCAGAGGCCGCAGCCGCGCTGATCCAGCCCGGTGAAACCGTGGCCATGAGCGGCTTTACCGGCTCCGGGTATCCCAAGGCCGTTCCCGTCGAACTGGCCCGCTGCATCGAAGCGGTGCATGCCCAGGGCCAGCCCTTCCAGATCAGCCTGATGACTGGCGCCTCCACCGCGCCGGAACTCGATGGCGCGCTGGCCAAGGCCGATGGCATCGCCATGCGCATGCCGTTCCAGAGCGACCCGGATGCGCGCAACCGCATCAACGAGGGCAAGCTGGATTACATCGACATCCACCTCAGCCACGTGGCCCAGCACGTGTGGTTCGGTTTCTATGGCGAGATCGATACCGCCGTGATCGAAGTCTCGGCCATCCGCGAAGACGGTTCGCTGGTGCCCTCCACCTCGGTCGGCAACAACAAGACCTGGCTGGACCTGGCCAAGAAGGTGATCGTCGAGGTCAACGAATGGCAGCCGGCCGGCGTCGACGGCATGCATGACATCTACTACGGCACCGCGCTGCCGCCGCACCGCAAGCCGATTCCGCTGGTGAACGCCAACGACCGCATCGGCGACACCGCGCTGCGCTGCGACCCGGACAAGATCGTGGCGGTGGTGCGCACCAACGGCCCGGACCGCAACAGCCCGTTCAGCCCGATCGATGCGACCAGCGAGCAGATCGCTTCGCACCTGATCGAGTTCCTCAAGCATGAAGTGAAGAAGGGCCGTCTGCCGCCGAACCTGCTGCCGCTGCAGTCGGGCGTGGGCAATATTCCGAACGCGGTGCTGGCCGGCCTGGCCAAGAGCGGCTTCCGCGACCTGGCCGCGTTCACCGAAGTGATCCAGGACGGCATGCTCGACCTGCTGCGTGACGGCGTGCTGAGCTATGCCTCGTGCACCGGCTTCGCGCTGAGCCCGCAGGCCAACGAGACGTTCAAGGAGAACATCGATTTCTACCGCGAGCGCATCATCATGCGCACGCAGGAGATCTCCAACCATCCGGAACTGGTGCGCCGCCTCGGCTGCATCGGCATGAACGGCATGATCGAGGTGGACATCTACGGCAACGTCAATTCGACGCACGTGATGGGCACGCGGATCATGAACGGCATCGGCGGTTCCGGTGACTTTGCCCGCAACGGTTTCCTGTCGGCGTTCCTGAGCCCGTCCACCGCGAAGAACGGCACCATCTCGGCGATCGTGCCGATGGCCAGCCACGTGGACCACACCGAACACGACGTGTCGGTGATCGTCACCGAACAGGGCCTGGCCGACCTGCGTGGCCTGACCCCGCGCAAGCGTGCGCAGGTGCTGATCGACAACTGCGCGCACCCGGATTTCCGCCCGCAGCTGCAGGATTACTTCGACCGCGCCAGCCGCGAGAGCTACGGCAAGCACACCCCGCACCTGCTGCCGGAAGCGTTGTCGTGGCACCAGCGCTGGCTGGATACCGCCACGATGAAGGGCTGAGACCCGCTTTTGTAGAGTCGAGCCATGCTCGACTGCTTTTCTCGGCAGCCGAGCATGGCTCGGCTCTACAGAGGGCAGCGCCATGACCCCAGGCACGGAATCGGGTAGAGCCGGGGGGGGGGGGGGGCGCCCCCGCCCACCGAGCGCGCCGCCGCCGCGAGCGGGGCGCGGGCGCCCGCCCCCCC
>NZ_JAWIRT010000015.1:73550-128861 GCF_036320045.1 Stenotrophomonas sp. SMYL20
CCCCCCCCCGCACGGGGGGAGCGCCGCCGCGGGCCGGCCCCCCCCCACCCCCCGCCCCGCGCCCGGCTCTACCTTCACGCGGTGCGCAGCGCCGCCAGCGATTCGGCCTGCAGCCGCTCGTAGATCTCGAACTCGTCATTCACCGCCACGCCCAGCGCCTGCTCGAAGGCCTCGCGGTTGGCATGCGCGGCATAGGCACGCTGTTCTTCACCGCCCAGGTTCGACTGGAAGATGCCCGCGGCGCTGACCGGCAGGAAATCCTCGTAGACGATCGGGTCGGCCGTGGCCAGGCCTGCGGCCACCAGTACTTCAGCCGGCAGATCGGCCACGCGCTCCGGCGCGGCGCGGCCGGCATCGGTCAGCTGGTAGCGGTAATAGCCCAGGCCTTCCTGGCGCAGCGTGTCATGGTCATCCGGGAAGCTGGCGAACACCGCCTGCAGGCGCTGGCCGTAGTCGCCGCCGGTGCTGCCTTCGCCACCGGCATCGCGTGCCTGCGACAGCAGCTGGTCGTAGAGCGCGCGGCCCTTCGGGGTCAGCGCAAGGCCACGCTGTTCGATCTCGCCGAAGCGCGCGGTATGCGTACCGGCATCGCCACCTTCGTTGTCCGGGAACTGCACGGCTTCTTCCAGTGCCTTGAAGCTGGTCTGCCGCAGCAGGATCGGGCAGGCACGGCGCGGCGGGCCTTCGATCACCGCCTTGGCCGCCATGCCATGCTCGATCATCGCCGCCTGCGCCGCGTCGATATCCAGCGTGCGCGGGGTCAGGTGGTTGATGTGCGGGCCACGGAAACTGACCACGTCGGCCACCAGGCGATGCGCGTTGTGCAGCGCGTGGTAGGTCGGCAGATCGACGGTGGCATCGCCGTGCCAGCGGAAGGTTTCCAGTGCTTCATCGACGAAGCGCCCGGCATCGGCCTGCGACAGGCCACCGTCACGCTCGGCCTGCTCGATCAGCGCCAGTGCGCCCTCGGTGAAGATGCGGCGGCGAGCAAGGATCTTCGCCGATTCGGCACGCAGCGCTTCGTCTTCGATCAGCTCCAGGCGCAGAAGCGAGGTGAACACGCGGAACGGGTTCTGCGCCAGCGCGGCGCCGGTGAGCGGGCGGAACGCGGTTGAGTGCACCGGGACGCCGGCCACGGACAGATCGTAGTAGCCGACCGGGTACATGCCCATCACCGCGAACAGGCGGCGCAGCGTGGCCAGTTCCTGCACGGTACCAACGCGGATCGCGCCGTGGCGCTCTTCATCCAGGCGCGCACGCTCGTCGTTGCGCTGCAGCTGTGCGGCCAGCGCAGGGTCCTGGTCAAGCACCTGCGCGTTGATCCGCTCCACCAGTTCCACCAGCGTGCCGTACAGCGGCACTTCGGTGCGGTACATGCGGGACATGGCCTGCGCGAACAGGCGGCGGATCACATCAGGCGAAACGAAAGAGGCGCTCATCAGTCACTCGATTACGGGAACGGGGAACAGCTCGAACCCGTATTGTCGCCGGAGCGCGGGGCCGCGGCGATATGCAGAGCAACATGAAGGAAATCGGTAGTGCCGGCCGCTGGCCGGCAACCTCGGGATGCATGGAATGATGCAGTTGCCGGCCAGCGGGGGGGACAACCGCGGGTGGTGGCGCGGCAGGGTGGGCTGCAGGGTGATCGGCCGGTCCCAGTGCTGGTAGCTGGCCACGATGGCATGGCGCACGGCGCGGTAATGCAGGTTGTCCGGCTTGGTCGGCATGCGCTTCACCACCGCCTCCCAGCCGCCCTCCGGGTCCTGGCTGAAGGCGCGCACGCTGTCGCGGCAGGTCTGGCCGCTGGCCTTGGCCCAGAAGCAGGCGAAGTAGATATCCCCGGCCTGCCAGCCATGGGTGGTGAACAGCGCGCTGATGTAACCGCGCGGCACCTCGGCATAGCGCGACACTTCGTCGAGGAAGGCGTCGGGGTAGCGTTCGGCGTAGTGGTTGATGTCCTGCAGCTGGGCATCGACCCAGCGGTCACCGGTTTCCACCGTGTAGGCCGCCGAACGCTCGGCGGTCTGCTGGGCCAGCACGGTGGCCGGCACCAGCAGCAGGGACAACAATAGCGCGCGCAGTCGGACGTTCATGCCCCGATTCTGCCGCAGCCGCCGGGTCCTGTCAGGCCGCCGCAGCCGCCTTGGCCTCGATCGCGGCCAGTGCGGCCGGCCAATCGTGGGCGGTATCGGCGGTGACCATGCGCGGTTCATCGTCAGCCACGCCGTGCTGGGTCTCGTGGGCCCAGGTCACCGCGTACGGGGTATGCACGCCCCAGCCGCCCAGGGTCACCACCGGCTCGATGTCCGAGCGCAGCGAGTTGCCGACCATCACGAAGCGCTGCATCGGCAGGTCAAACTCGGCCAGCACGCGGGCGTAGGTCTCCGGGTCCTTCTCGGAGACGATCTCGATGCGCGGGAACAGCTCGGCCAGGTTGGCGACCTTGATCTTCGCTTCCTGGTGGAACAGGTCGCCCTTGGTGATCAGCACCACCGGGTAGTGCTCGGCGATGGCCGCCACCGCTTCGCGCACACCGTCGATCAGGTCGACCGGGTGGCGCAGGGTGTCGTGGCCGATATCCAGGATGCGCTGGATGTCCTTGGCCTCGATGCGCTGGCCGGTGATGTCGATGGCCGCTTCGATCATCGACAGCGTCATGCTCTTCACGCCGTAACCGAAGGTGCCCAGGTGGCGCTGCTGCACTTCCAGCAGGTGGCGCGCGGTCTGCGTGTCATGCACGTCGACGTAGCGCGACAGCAGGTCAAGATAATCCTGCTCGGCCTTGCGGTAGTAGTCCTCGCTCTTCCACAGCGTATCGTCACCGTCAAAACCGACCAGGCCGATGGCGCGCGACGGCGCAGGCGTGGGGGTGTTCATCGCACAAGGATACAGGGGTGCTGGTGACGATAAAAACCCGGGCGGCCGCAGCCGCCCGGGTCCCCATGCACCGGTCTTCCCGAATCAGGCGTGGATCAGCGGCCCTGCGCCGCGCCGGCACCTGCACCGGCCTGCTGGGCGGCCACGTAGGCCTTGTACTCATCGGCGCTCAGCTCGCCGTCCTTGTTGGTATCGGCCTGGTCGAACACCTGAGCGAGGCCAGCGTTCACCTGCGCCTCGGTCTTGCTGATGGTGCCGTTGCCATCGGTATCGATGCTGGCCCAGGTCTGGCCACCGCCATTGGCCTGTGCCGAAGCCGCTGCGGCCGCGTTGGTCGCCTGGTCAGCCGCCTGCCCTGCCTGTGCCGCCGACTGCTGCGCCTGCGCGGCCTCGTTCTGTGCCTGCGCGGCCTGCTGCTTGGCCGACTGGGCCATCGCCGGAATGGCCAGCACGCTGCCGGCGGCGACGATCAGGGCGATCAGGGGCTTGCGGTTGCGAATAGTCATCAGGGGTGTCTCCTACCAATTGGGTGGTGTTGCGCGGCGTGTTGTTTCCGCACGGCACCTACCCTGCCACCGCGTTTATGAATCGATTTTGCCTCGCGACCGGCGTCAACACGCACGATTAACCACTCGCCTACGCGCATGCTTTAGCGCGGTGGTTAGCATGAAGTGAGTGGCTCATAAGCTGCGCATTCAGCGCTGCCTGATTTAACCGGCAGCGAACGAAAAACCTGCGTCAGTCGACGTTCTGAGCCGATGACTGCGAACTGAACACCACCCAGCCGAGGGCAACACCGGCGAGCGCACCGGCGATTTCCAGCACTACGCGGCTGCCGAGTTCGTTCGGATCGTGGATGGTGGCGAGGAACAGGCGCGCATACAGGGGCGACTCCAGACGCACGATGCCCATGTAGAACAGCTTCCATGCATCGATGCCGGCGGAGATGATCACGGCGATGACGCAGGACCAGCCGATCGCGTGGCCGACCGTCCAGTGCAGGAGCCGGCACAGCTGCGACCACAGGAAGTACACCAGCAGCCCGACCAGCAGGGCGATGGCGCCCGCTTCGAGGGTACCGAGCAGGCCGAAGTGCAGGGGAAGGTTCATCGGGTGGGCAACGGTGGGATGGCGGCCAGTGTAAGGGTATCGGCAGGGTGGCGCCCTGCTGCGCGCCATCGCGCCAATCCGGTTTCTGGTAGATCCACGCCATGCGTGGACGAAATCTCCATCGAAATCGAGTACTCCGATGATTGAACGAAAGGCGTCCACGCATGGCGTGGATCTACCGTGTCGACCAAGGTCGACACCTACCAACAGCGGCGCCCCTCTGCCGATGTCCCTACCGCACGGGGACGTCGTATGCGGTGCCCGGGTCCGGTTCGGGCTGCAGGGTGTAGTGCCACCACTCCTGCGGATAGTTGACGAAACCACGGCGTGCCATCGCCTGCACCAGCTGCTTGCGATTGGCCTGTTGTGCATCGCTCAATCCGCTTGTCTGCGTGTGCGCACGAGGGCCGAAGAAATCGAAATCCGTCCCCATGTCCAGCGGCGTGCAGGTACCGCTGCGGCAATCGAGCAGACCGAGGTCGACGGTGGCACCGCGGCTATGGCCGGAGCGCTCGGCGATGTAGCCGTCGGTCAGCAGCCGTGGCTTGTCCAGATCCGGGTACTGCAAAGCCTTGCGCGAGCGCTCGCGCGGATCGTTCACCCAGGCCATGAAGGCCTGCACCGAACGCACCGGCCGGTAGCAGTCGTAGAGGCGCAGGCCAAAGCCATCCGCGCGCAGGTCCTGTTCCACCTGTGCCAGTGCCTTCGCCACCGGCGCCAGCAGGTAGCACGAGGGCGCCTCGTAACCCGGCACGCGCGCGCCGGTGAAGTTGTTCGCACCGGCGTAGCGGATGTCCATCTCAATGCCTGGCGACAACGTGCGGATCTCCACGAATCCGGCGCTGGCGGCATCGGTGGCCGGCGAAACGCGCGGCGGCTCAGCGGCGCTGGCGCTCGCTGCCAGCGCAGTCGCCAGTACGAGTGAAATGCAGGTCCTGGAAGTCATAGCTGAAGTCGATGTCCGGATCGATGGCACGCAGGTCCAGTGTGGGCGGTGCACCGTCACCGGGCTGCAGCCAGGCCTGTGCGTCTTCGCCCAGCGTATCCCAGCGCAGCAGCCAACGCCCCTGCAACTGCAGCACCATGGCCTGCAGCCGGGGCGACTTGTCCACGCTGAAGTGCAGGCCGTCCTTGCCCGGGCACAGTGAGGCCGGGCCCAGCCACGGATCGCGGTAACGGCCCTGCCAGTGCGGCAGATCCGTGCGGCTCGTCTCCTGCACCGCAACAGTGGACGGCCGCGAATGACCGGTCGCCGCCCGCGTTGCCTTGTCTGCCTTCAATTCGGCCAGATACTCCAACGCAGGCCGCGCACCGTCCGCTGCGGTGAAGCGCTTCAGCGCGGCCTGCATCAGGGCTGTGCGCGCATCCTCGCCTTCACCGTTGATCAACATCACTACCCCCACCTTCCGGTCGGGCAGCAGCGCCAGCGACGAGTACATCCCCGACAGCGTGCCGGTGTGTGCCACCTTCCACTGCCCATCCATGTCAGACACGCGCCAGCCATAGCCGTAGCCGTAGAAATGCGCGTTGTCCCAGCGCCGCTGGCGTTCACCCAGCGGCATCGGCATATGCAATGTCCACAGCGTGCGGCGCTGTTCATTGCCCAACCAGTCCGGCACCAGCGCGGGGTCGAGCAGCACCTGCATCCAGCGCGTCATGTCGCGCAGCGAACAGCGGATGCCTCCGGCCGCCATGGACGGCAGGTCCGGGCTGATGGCACCGTCAGCGTTCACCACCTCATTGCGATCACGACGCCAGGCATGTGGCTGCGCGACGTTGCCTACGCGCTTCACCGACCAGGCCCCCACCTGGCAGCGCGTCATGCCGAGTGGTTCAAACACCTGCTCGCGCATCAACTGGTCGTACGATTTGCCACCCGCCGCAGCGGCCACTTCGCCGGCCACCACGTACATCAGGTTGTCGTAGGCATAGTGGCTGCGGAAGCTGCTGACCGGCTTCAAGTGCGCCAGTCCGGCAATGATGTCGGCGCGGGTGAACGTGTTCGGTTCCGGCCACAGCATCAGGTCGCCGGCACCCAGGCCGAGACCGCTGTTGTGGATCAGCAGGTCGCGCACCTGCATCTGCTGGCCCACCCATGCGTCATGCATGCGGAAACCGGGCAGGTGCCGCCGCACCGGGTCATCCCAGCGCAGCTTGCCCTGCTGCACCAGCCGCGCCAGCAACGCGCCTGTCATCGCCTTGCTGTTGGAGGCGATCTTGAACAGCGTGTCCTCGTCGATGCGGCCGCCATCACCGCGCGCGCCCTCGGCATGGCGATAGACCACGTGCCCATTCTCGACCACCGCCATGGCCAGCCCGGGCAGGTGCTCATGCTGGACCACGGCGGCGACATCGGCATCGATGGATGCGGTATCGACCGCCGAAGCGGAGGGTGCGGCCAGTGCCGCTGCGAGGATCAGCAGATGATGCATGCACGCTTCCCTTCCAATGCCCGCGCCGCCCACACGGACGGCACGGGATGCAGCCTCAGAAATTCCAGGTCACCACCAACTGTGTATAGCGCGGAGCCTGCCAGCGCGTCCCGGTGGCGAACGTCGCCTCGCGGTACTGGCCGGGCTGCGCTTCATAGCGCTGGTGCACGTTGATGGTCTTCTGATTGTTGAACAGGTTGTAGACCGACAGCCGTGCGCTGAGGTCGATGCCTTCCACCGGCAAACGCCACGTCACATTGGCGCCCATGGTCCACGTCCATGGCAGGCGACCGAACGCGCCGCGCGGACTGTACTCGAACTGTCGCTGGTTGTATGGGCCGGAGCAGTTGGCCACGCACAGCCAACCGGTGCCACCGCCACTACCTTCACTGGAGGTACTGCCACCGGCGATGGAGTCGTTTGGCCACATCACGCCATACGCAGTGATCGGGCCACCGGACTGCACCTGCAACGTGGTGCCGAAGGACCATTGCTTGTTCAGTGCGTACGCAGCTCGCAGCTTGAACTGGTGGCGGAAGTCGTTGAACAGTACGCCGTAGCGCTCGTTGGTGGCGGGGTGGTCCCAGAACTGGACCATGCCGGTATCACCGTAGTTGGTATCGGAGTTCACTGGTCCTTCGAAGTTGCCTTCACTCTTCGACCACAGGTAGGACGCGTTGAACATCCACTTCTCGTCCCATGCACGGTCGATCTGGAACTCCAGCGCCTTGTAGGTGCGCTTGGGCTTGGAGTAACCGATCACCTCGCCACTGCCGCCCTTTCGATAGCCGCTGTTGGCGGTGTCGATGGTGATCCAGCCTTCATTGGCGCAGCCGATGCTCTTGTCGCCCCAGATCGTCAGGCTCTCACCCGGGTTGGCGATCGGCCACAGCGTGCTCGGGGTCGGGCCACAGGGGGTGTAGTTGATGCGGATGTCATCCAGCGCGCGGGTCATGCGCCGATAGGTAGCATTGACGCCCCACGACCAGGCCTGGTTGATCATGTTCTGGAAGCCGAGGATGTACTCATCCTGGTAGACCGCCTTCAGGTCGCGGTCCACGCTCTGGCGCAGATCGGCACCACCGGTGTTCATGCGGGTGTCGGTCGGCCCGATCTGCTGGCCGACGATCGGTGCCATGTACGGCGAGCCGGTCGGCGAGGTCTTCTGCTCCCAGCCGTTGAGCACGTAATAGCTGTATTCGTCGGTGAGACCACCGGCGAAGTTCACGTTGATGTTGTTGGTAACCGGCAGGTAGTGGCGGCCGGCGTTGCCGAAGAGCTTGGTGCTGCCATCACCGCGCATGTCCCACGAGAAGCCCACACGCGGCGCGACCAGGTCGTCCATCTTGATGAACGCCTTGCCGGCGGCGGTGCGGTTTTCGAAACGGTCCCAGCGCACGCCGAGGTTGAGCATCAGGTTCGGAGTGATGTTCCAGATGTCTTCCACGTAGAAGGCATTGGCTTCAGTCTCGAACGTGCCTCCCGACTTGCGGTTGCGCGCACGCAGCATTTCGGTAACGCCTGCTGGCACGTAGGCATTGGCACCGTCCCAGACTTCGTCGCCAGGTCGCGCTACGTAGGCCGTGTAGCTCAACTCGGTCGGACCGGGGTAGCGGGTGGACTGCTTTGTGGTCATCAGCTCACGGTCGACACCGAAGCGTAGCAGGTGATCACCCAGCTGCCATTCGAAGTCCAGTCGCGCCACGTCACGGGTATCGTCACGCTCGGCCACTGCCGTGCCGGTGGGGTGGCAGCCTGCGCGCAGGCCCTGCAGCTTGCCCAGGCGCGGGCCGTAGGTGCTGTCGGTGAACACCGGGCTGCACGCCTGATCCAGCGACGAATTGGTGAACGCACGCTGGTTGTTCTGGCCGACCATGGCGCGGGCGGTGAAGTTCTGGCCGAAGTGGCCGGTATAGGTGGCCGACCAGTTGCGACCACCCGTCTCGGTGACCGAATCACCGCCCCATGCACCGAGCTGGTCTGCGTTCCAGTTGTAGCCATACGAGGCGTTGGTGACGTCACCTTCGTCGGAGAACGCCAGCAGCGCCAGGCTGTGGTTGTCGTTGATGTTCCAGTCCAGCTTGGTGCCCCAGAAGCCGTTGCCGGAATCATTCTTGAACCAGGTACTGCCATCGGACGAGGTGTTGTGCCCTTTGTCACTGCGGTCTTCATACATCGCGAACAGGAACAGCTTGTCCTTGATGATCGGACCGGAGCCCCACACGTTGGTCTTCAGGAACGAGTTGTTGTCGCGGCTGCCATACGAATGCGGGGTTCCATCACGATGGAAGTGGTCGCCGCCGCTGGAGCGCCATGCACTGGGTTCAGCGGTGACTTCCACGCCGCCTTCGAACTCGTTGCTGCCCGAACGGGTCACCGCATTGATCACGCCACCGGTGGAGCGGCCGAACTCGACCGAGTATCCGCCGGTCTTGACCTGAAACTCCTTGAAGAAGGCGAACGGCGCGGTACTGAAGCCGCGACGGGTGTACATGTCGGTGACATTCAGGCCATTGATGAAGACGGCATTTTCAGCCACCGACGAGCCGGCGAAGGACAAGCCACCAAAGGACGAGTTGCCGCCGACCACGCCAGGCGCCATCAGTGCGACCGCAGACAGGTCCTGCGCCACAGGAAGGCGCGAGATTTCCTGTCGATTGATGTTGAAGGATGTTTCGGTGGAATAGACATCCACGCGATTGACCACGCGTGTGCCGACCACCTGCAGTGCATCGAGATTGGTGACGCCGCCGCCGCTTGCCAGATTGACCGTGGTGGTGCCGCCGATCGCGACGCTGACAGCAACCTGATCACCCAGCTTCTGGCCATCACGGCTGAGCTGCAACTGGTAGTCGCCCACCGGTAGCTGGCCAAGGCGATAGCTGCCATCGGCACCGACCGTGACAGAGCGGGTCAGGCCCGTGCTGTTGCTGACCACGGTCACCTGATCACCGGCGGTGGCACGGCCCGCCACCGCGCCGCTCACGTTCTGCGCCATTGCGGTGCCGGGCAGCATCACGCCCAGACACGCCCCGAGGGCGACGCACAACGCCGCCCGCTTGATGCTGTAAGCCTTCATCCCCTGCTCTCTCCTGCAAGAATTGAATGGTGTGGAATGCGATGTGTCGCGCTAGCGTTGCCCGGCTGGCAGTACCCGCCACTGGAAGTCGTAGTTCCATTGGTCGAAGTACAGGTTGCCGCCTGACCACTCGGCCTCGCCGCGCTGCGAGTCGACCGTTTCCGAGCGGAAGTGCTGCTTGGCCGGCACCAGGGCCTGGCCGAAATCGTCGTTGAAGGCGATGCGGTAGCCGTCGAGGCCACCCAGGTAGAAATCGCGCAGGGCAGGCACGTCGCTGGCCAGCGCGCCGGTGGTCACATCCATCGGCAGCCAGCCATACGGCGCCAGGTAGACCTGCCCCCAGTCATGCAGGTTGTTGTAGCCGCTGCCATCGTCGGAGAACACCATGCCCGACTGCCAGCGCGCGGGAATGCCGTTCATGCGCAGCAGCGCGATCAGCAACAGCGTCTGCTGGCCGCAGTCGGCATGTCCGGCACGCAGCGCGTAATCGCTGATGTTGCTGATCGTGGAGTATTCGCGCGCACCGGCCCATGGAATGCGATCCACGGCAGCAAACAGCTTGCGCACCACTTCATACGGGCGGGTTTCCCCCTGCAGCACCTGGTCGGAGAACAGCTTCAGTGCCGCCGTGAATCGCACGTGCGGCGGCTGCTCGGCCAGGTAGGGTTTCAGCGCCGGATCGGCCGGTGTCGGCTGCACCTTGGCCGGATCGATCGCGGTATGCCGGGCCAGGATCGTGACCGCGTAGCGGACCTCGAAGCGCGTCGGCTGCCCCGCCACCGCCTTGGCTTCCAGATAGGCCGTGCGCTGCAGGGTGCTGGCTGGCGCCACGCGCGCCTTGCCCGGGGTGCTGCCCAGCCACTGCACCTGCTCCTGCTGGCCGGGTATCTCGCGCGGGTAGGGAATCCAGGCGCGTACGGTCTCGCCGGCCGGCACCGCATCAGCTTTCACCGTGAGCGACTGGGTGAATTCAATGCGCTGCGGCAGTACCGACGCTCGGCCACTTTGTTCCGCTGCGGCAAGCACGCGCGCGTGGTGCGCGTTGAGCACCTCGTTCGGGCCCGGCGCCGGTATCGGTGCATCCGCGCGGCGGCGCGCACGTGCCTCGTCGCTGAGCAGGAACAGGTTCGACGGTGCGCGCTTGAAGTACCAGCGCGTGCCATCGATGTCGAGGTGTTCGATCAGTCCAAGCTGGTCCCAGCGTGCGAATTCCTCGTCGGTCAGGTCGGGAATCCAGCGGCGCACGGCAGACTTGGTGGCGGCTTCGTCGAGGGAAAAATCCAGGCGGATGCGGCGCATGCGCTCTTCCTGGAACGCGATGTCGTCGAAACTGACGCCAGGCTCCGCCGCGTCCGCAGCCGACCAGGTGTTCAGTTCGCTGCCGGCTTCAAAGAACCGTCCCGCGTCGATCATCTGCACGACGCGCGCGAACTGGATGGCCGAGGGTGGCGGCTCCGCTCCCGCCGACCACGCGCACAGCAGCAGCGCGGCACTCAGGCCGGCAGCAGCAGGCAGACGCAGTTTGCGAACGGCAGGATCCACAGCGACACTTCCCAAGCGCGGGTGGTAACGGCTGTGTAACACGGGCCGGGATGTCGGTCAATAATTTATTCTTGATTTTGATGCCAAAAGGAATAAATATTCCAACAGGCATTCGAGGAGGGTGTGCAGCGCATGATCCTGGCTTCCCGCGAACGGCATCGGCATTGGCCACGCCGCTTGACCCTGGCCCTGTGCCTGCTGGCCGCACCGGCCTTTGCACAGGCGGCCCCGCCGCCCGACCCGGGCGCGCCGCTGCCCTATGTGATCGGCCTGCACGAGGCCTACCTCACCCCGCAGTACTGGACCGCGCGCCTGGACAACGCCGATGTGCCGATCCTGGACCGCAGCCAGATCGAGGCACAGAACGCGCGGATGCGGGCACAGGACGGCCACATCCAGGACATCGCCGCATTGCCAGCCCAGCTGGATGCGGCGGCGGTGCGCGCAAGCATCACCGCGCTGTCGAGCTGGCCCACCCGCACTCTGTACAACGACAAGGGCCAGGCCATTGCGCCGGCACTGCGCAGCGCGACTGAAGCCAATCTGGGCCTGCAGTCCATTCCCGCGCAGACGACACCGCAATACGGGCTGGTGGTGAAGCGCGCCGCACTGCGTACCTTCCCCACCCGCGAGCGCGTCTTCAGCAGCATCGGCGACACCGACATCGATCGCTTCCAGGAATCGGCGCTGTTCCCCGGCGACAAGGTTGCCGTGGTCCATCGTAGCGCCGACGGCCGCTGGCTGTTCGTGCACAGCGAGCGCTACAGCGCATGGATCGAGGCCGATGCCATCGCCAGCGGCGACAAAGCCACCGTGCTCGGCTACGGCGCGAAGGGACCGTACCGGATCGTCACCGGCGCCACCGCACAAACCGCCTACACCCCGGAAGAACCGCGCGTCTCGCGCCTGCAGCTGGACATGGGCGTGCGCCTGCCGGTGCTGGCCGACTGGCCGGCGTCAGAGCCGGTGAACGGCCAGCAGGCGCACGCCGCGTGGGTGGTTCAGCTGCCGGTACGCGAGGCCGATGGCCGGTTGAAACTGGTACCGGCGCTGCTGCCGCGCTCGCAGGACACCGCCGCCGCCTACCTGCCGCTGACCCCACGCCTGCTGCTGCAGCAGGCCTTCAAGTTCCTCGGCGAGCGCTACGGCTGGGGCCACGACTACGACACCCGCGACTGCAGCGGTTTCGTTTCCGAGATCTACCGCAGCTTCGGCGTGCTCCTACCGCGCAATACCAGTGCTCAGGCGATCAGTCCGGCGCTGGACCGCGTACCGTTCACCGGCAAGGACGGCAAGGACGTGCGCGACCGCGCCGTCACCGATCTGCAGGTGGGCGATCTGGTCTACATTCCCGGCCACGTGATGATGGCCATCGGCCACGTCGACGGCCGCACCTGGGTGATCCACGATACGGCGGGCGGCAGCTGGTTTGGTGCTGACGGCACGCGCGTGCAGGCCCACCTCAATGGTGTTTCGGTCACCCCGCTGGAGCCGATGATGGCCAGCGACAGCGTCCGCTACATCGACCGCATCACCAACATCCAACGCCTGCGTGCCAAGACCCCCTGAATGAAGATCACTGCCATCGAACTGGGCATGCTGCGCGTGCCGCTGAAAACACCGTTCAAGACTGCCCTGCGCACGGTGGAAACCGTGGAAGACGTGGTGGTGCTGATCCGCACCGACACGGGCAACACCGGCTACGGTGAAGCCCCGGCCACGGCGGTGATCACCGGCGATACGCACGGCTCGATCATCGAAGCGATCCGTCACTTCATCGCGCCGCGCCTGATCGGCCAGGACGTGGCCAACCTCAATCGCCTGTGCGGTCTGGTGCAGACCGCGATGGAGCGCAACACCAGCGCCAAGGCGGCGGTGGAGATCGCGCTGTACGACTTGTGGGCACAGCTGCATGGCGCGCCGCTGTACCAGATGCTGGGCGGCGGCGACCCGGTGATCACCACCGACATCACCATCAGCGTGGACTACATCGACAAGATGGTGGCCGATTCGCTATCGGCGATCGAGCGCGGCTTCGAGTCGCTGAAGATCAAGGTCGGCAAGGACATCGGTCTGGACATCGAACGGGTCAAGGCGATCCACGCCGCCGTGGAAGGCCGCGCCCTGCTTCGCCTGGACGCCAACCAGGGCTGGACTGCCAAGCAGGCGGTGCATGCGATGCGCACGCTGGAAGAGGCCGGTGTGGTGCTGGAACTGCTGGAGCAGCCGGTAAAGGCGGCCGACATCAGTGGCCTGAAGTACGTGACCGACCGCGTCAACACGCCGGTGATGGCCGACGAAAGCGTGTTCAGCCCGAGCCAGGTGATGGACCTGATCCAGCAGCGCGCGGCCGACATCATCAACATCAAGCTGATGAAGACCGGCGGCCTGTTCAACGCGATCCGCATTGCCGACATCGCCGGCATCTACGGCGTGCCCTGCATGATCGGCTGCATGATCGAATCGAGCATCAGCGTGGCCGCGGCGGTGCACCTGGCGGTGGCCAAGAGCGATGTGATCACCAAGGTCGACCTCGACGGCCCCTCGCTGGGCCAGTTCGACCCGGTCAGTGGCGGCGTGCACTTCAACGAATCGGAGATCAGCATCAGCGACGTGCCGGGGCTGGGCATCACCGAAGTGCGCGGGCTGGAGATGCTGGGTTGAACCGCGCAGTCGAGCATGGCTCGACTCTACAAGGGCCGCGCCCCGGTAGATCCACGCCATGCGTGGATGCTCCTGCTTCTGCTCTACCCCGTACCCCCCTCGCGTCTGGCACCCGCCCGGCCCACTCCATGACACGCTCTACGCGACCAACCGCAATGCGCCTACACATGCCCGGACTCCCCGCATGCCGCCCCTGCTGAAGATCCGCTCCGAGCGCGGGCAGATGTCGGCCATCGAGCGTCGCATCGCCGACTTCATCCTCGACAACGCCCACCTGCTGCGCGACTACTCGTCCCAGCAGCTGGCCAGCGCTCTGGGCATCAGCCAGTCCAGCGTGGTGAAGTTCAGCCAGAAGCTCGGCTTCAAGGGCTACCCGGACCTGAAGTACTCGATCGGCCAGGATGTGGCTCGCGCCGGTGCCGACCCGCAGCAGGCGCCCAGCGAACCCGACAGCGGCGATGACTACCTGCGCCTGGGCGAGGCCCTGCGTCGCAGCAAGGCACAAGCCGAAGAGGAAACCCGCCAGGCCAATCCACGCGAGGAAATCGAGCGCATCGTGCAGCTGATCGACGGCGCGCCGAAGCTGTTCGTGTACGGCCTGGGTGATGACGGCCTGTACGCGCGTGAGTTCGCCATGCGGCTGTCCCTGCTCGGGCTGCTGGTGGTGCCGCATACCGACCCGATCCTGATGCTGGCCAACCTGTCGGCGGCACGCCCGGGTGACGTGCTGTTGATGTTCTCCGAGTTCGGCAACCTGCCCCAGCTTTCGCAGTTGTCGCGCCAGTTCCAGGACATGGGTGGCAAGGTGATTTCCATCACCCGCCACACCGCCAACCCGCTGCGCGCGCATGCTGATGCAACACTGGTGGTGTGTGCGCACGACCGCACGCCGCAGGTCGCGCAGCTGCTGTACCGTAGCGCCATGCACGCGCTGCTCGATTTCCTGTTCGTGCTGCTCTGCCACGCCAATCCGGACCGCCAGCAGCAACTGGCGGTGAACCTGGAGCGGATCGACCACCTGCTGGATTCCTGACCGGAGCGCACGTTGATGAAATCGCTGGCCCGTCTCGCCACCACTGCGCTGCTGCTTGCCGCTGCGGTGTCCGTCCACGCCGCGCCGCTCGATGGTGCACGCCAGCTGATCGTGGTTACCAGCGACAACTGGGACAGCACCCAGGGGCAGCTGCAGGCCTATGTACGCGACGGCAAGGGCTGGCACGCGCACGGGCAGGCCTTCCCGGTCGCGCTCGGCCGTACCGGCAGCGCGTGGGGCCTGGGCCTGCATCCGGCACAGGGCGAAGGCCCGCAGAAGCAGGAAGGCGATGGCCGCAGCCCGGCCGGCGTGTTCGCGCTCGGCAGCGCCTTCGGCTATGCCATCACCCGCCCCGGCACCGCGATGGCCTACCAGCCCATGCTTGAAAGCAGCTACTGCATGGATGTGCCCGGTTCACCGTTCTACAACCGCATCGTCGATGCGAGGAAGGTCGGCAGCGCCGCGGTCAAGGGCTCCACCGAGCCGATGCGGCTGGACCTTCACAACCAGGGCGACGTGCGCTACCAGGAAGGCTTCGTCATCGCCCACAACCCGGACAACCAGCCCGGCAAGGGCAGCTGCATCTTCGCCCATCTGTGGCGCGCGCCCGGTGAGGCCACGGCTGGCTGCACCGCCATGCCGCAGCCACGCATGCAGGCGCTGCTGGACTGGTTGCGCCCGCAGGATACGCCGCGCTTCGTGCTGCTGCCGCGCGCCGAGTACACGCGCCTGCAGGCCCAGTGGCAGCTGCCCGCACTGAGCGGAGACGCCCGTTGAGCGCGCAGGACGAACCGCAGCTGCAGCGCGCGGTCAGCCGCTGGCAGATCGTCGGCCTGTCGATCAACGATGTGATCGGCAGCGGCATCTACCTGCTGCCGGCCGCCACCGTCGCCCTGCTCGGCCCCTTCAGCCTGTGGGGCGTGGTCGCCGCCGGCATCGTCGTTGCCCTGCTGGTGCTCTGCTACGCGCAGGCCGCCAGTTACTTCGATGAACCCGGTGGCAGCTACCTGTATGCCCGTGAGGCGTTCGGGCGATTCGCCGGGTTCGAGATCGGCTGGATGATCTGGTTGACCCGCATCAGCTCGGCGGCCGCATTGAGCAATGCACTGGCCGATGCGGTCGCGCGCTTCTGGCCGTGGGCCGGCGCCGGCATGGGCCGCATCGCAGTGATCGTGGTGTCGCTGGGCTTCCTCACCGGCGTCAACATCATCGGCGTGCGCTCGGCTGCGCGTACCGGCGTGGTGCTGGTGATCGGCAAGATGCTGCCGCTGCTGCTGTTCGTGGCCATCGGTGCGTTCTACATCGATCCGCAGCTGGCCTTCTCCGGCCAGCGCCCTGACCCGCATGACCTGCAGCGCATGGGCGAAGCCGCCTTGCTGCTGCTGTACGCCTACGCCGGCTTCGAGAACATCCCGGCAGCTGCGGGCGAGTACCGCAATCCGCGCCGCGATATTCCGTTCGCGCTGATCACCATGATCATCACCGTCACCGTCATCTATGGAGCGGTGCAGGTGGTGGCGCAGGGCACGCTGGCCGGGCTGTCCAGTTCGGCCACGCCGCTGGCCGACGCCGCCGCAGGCTTCGGTGGTGAGGCACTGGCGCTGATCCTGACCGTGGGCGCGACCATTTCCATCCTCGGCACCAACAGCAACACGATGATGATGGGCCCGCGCTTCCTGTTCGCGCTGGCGCGCGATGGCTACGGGCCGAAGATCCTGGCGCAGGTGCATCCGCGCTTCCATACGCCGGCCGCATCGATCCTGTGCCAGGGCCTGATCGCACTCGGCCTGGCGCTGTCCGGTTCGTTCGTGCAGCTGGCGCTGCTGTCGATGACCACGCGCCTGTTCGCCTACATCGGTACTGCCGCTGCAGTACTGGTGCTGGCCAAGCGCTATGCCGATCGCCCTGGTGCGTTGAAGCTGCCGGGCGGCCCACTGATTCCGGTATTGGCGCTGCTGCTATGTGTTGCCCTGTTCGCCAGTGCGAGCTGGCAGAACATTGCCGCTGCACTGGTCGCGTTTGCCATCGGCGCGGTGATCTACAAGCTGCCGCGCAAGGATGCCGACGCCGGGTGAGCGGAGCGCCGGGCCATGCCCGGCGGATTGATCTGGCGATCACGCTGCCGGACCGGGCCGTTAACCGCCTCGCAGGCACGATCAGGTTTCGTCCACAACGGAGCCCTTCCATGACCGAGTACCAGATTCCCGGCCGCGTACCGGACGACAGCACACCGCGCGATGCGGTCAGTAACTACTGGCGCGAACGCTACACGGCCGAGCCGTACTACGACGACCAGCTGTTCTTCGAGGACTACGAGCCGGCCTACCGCATCGGCCACGCCGCACGTGCGCGGGACATGATCCGCGCCTACGAGGAAGTGGAAGGCGAACTGGAATCACGCTGGGCCTGTGAACGCGGCCGCAGCCGCCTGGACTGGGCGCAGGCACGCAGTGCCGTTCGCCGTGGCTGGGAGGAAGCGCAGCAGGTGGAACCGCGCCTGGCACGCGGCCCCTGACGGACCCGATATGCGGCAACGCCGGGCATGGCCCGGCGCTACCGTTGCTGCATCATTCCTGTTCCGGCAGCGGCGGCACGATCGTGCTGCGCTTGCTCTCGCCGCCACCGGCGGCGATCAGGTCGCGGGTGTTCTTCTGCACCGCCACCGCACCGAACAGCGACAGCGCGAAGGCCATGCCGTAGAAGCCCTTCTCGCTCAGCACCAGGGTGGCGTTCCACAGGCCAACCAGCAGCAACAACAGCGCAGACAGCAATGCGAACCAGCACAGCGCGTAGTACAGGCCACTCACCGGAATGCCCTCGACACGGTCGCGCACGCTCTTCTGCAGCGACACCGCTGCGAACAGGCCAAACAGGAGCAGGGTGAGGTAGTAGCCCTTCTCGTTCAGCGGCATCTCCGCATTGAACAGGCCTATCAGGTAGGCCACCGCGCCGAGCAGCAGGGCCACCCAGGAGGCGGCAATGAAGGCCGGCGAGGGTCGATGGATGATCGGTGCGTTCATTGCGGTTCCTTGCAGTCAGGCGGGCATGCTTTGCCCGGGCGAACCCACCCTAGACGATCCCGCCGCCGCCGCACAGGGGGAAACAGGACCTTCGGGCCAGGACCGTCACCGCCCCGGTGGTATACAAGGGAGAGCCTGGCCATCCGCATCCCCTTCCGCTGGAGATACCCATGACCCGCACGCCCCTGCTGCTCGTCCTCGGCCTGTTGCCGATCCTCGCCACCACGGCCTGCAGTGCCGCCGGCCCCGATGCCAGTGGGCAGAAAGCTGCCGCTGCCAGCACAGACGCTGCCGACCAGCGACCGTTCACCGCATCCGAAATCAGTCGTTTCGACCAGCCGTGGGCAATGACCTTCCTGCCCGATGGCAGCCTGCTGGTCACCGAAAAGCGCGGCAAGCTGCAGCATCTGGACCTGGCCGGCGGCCAGAAACACGAGATCACCGGCGTTCCGAAGGTCGCCTACGGTGGCCAGGGTGGTTTCGGTGACGTGATCCTGCATCCGCAGTTCGCAAGCAACCACGTGATCTATCTCAGCTATGCCGAGGAAGGCACGCTGGATACCCGCGGTGCTGCCGTGGCCCGTGCCACGTTGGCGCTGGACGCCAACGGTGGCGGTGAGCTGAAGGACCTGAAGGTGATCTGGCGGCAGAGCCCCAAGGTCAGTGGTGAGGGCCACTACGGCCACCGCCTCGTCTTCGGCCCGGACGGCAAGCTGTGGATCAGCTCCAGCGAGCGGCAGAAGTTCGATCCGGCCCAGGACATGGGCGGCAATCTCGGCAAGATCATCCGCCTCAACGACGACGGCAGCCTGCCCGCCGACAACCCGTTCGCCTCGCAGGGCGGTGTTGCTGCGCAGGTGTGGTCGCTGGGCCACCGCAACATCCTCGGCATGGCCTTCGACGCCAACGGCAAGCTGTGGGCGCACGAGATGGGCCCAGCCGGCGGCGACGAACTGAACCTGATCGTGCGCGGCGCCAACTACGGCTACCCGATCGTCTCCAACGGCAGCCACTACGACGGCCGCCCGATTCCCGACCACGATACCCGGCCGGAATTCGCCGCCCCGAAGGTGACCTGGACGCCGGTGATCTCGCCGGCCGGCTTCGTGATCTACAGCGGCACCCTGTTCCCGCAGTGGAAGGGCAGCGGCTTCATCGGTGGCCTGTCCTCCACCTCGCTGGTGCGCGTGGCCTTCGATGGTGACAGCGCGCGCGAAGCCGAACGCTTCAACATGGGCGAGCGCATCCGCGAAGTGGAACAGGGCCCGGATGGCGCGCTGTGGCTGCTGGAAGACGGCAGCAAGGCGCGCCTGCTGAAGCTCACCCCGAAAACCTGACAGGATGGTAGTGCCGGCCGCTGGCCGGCACGTTTTCCCGCAACGGCCCCGCACGCGGGGCCGTCTGCGTTCATTGAATGGTGATGACCTTCACCTCGGTCTTCGTGCAGGCCTGGTCCAGGCACTGCCCGTTCAGCCACACCTGGCCATCGCCGATCATCACGCCCTGCTGGTTGACGAACACCTTGCCGAAGTCCTGTTCGGACACCGCCTTGACCACCGCCGGCGTGATGATCTTCTCGTAGCTGCGCTGGAACTCACCGGGGCCGGTGATCTTCTTTCCGTTAGCGATATTCAGCGGGAAGCGCACCTCTTCCACCACCGCAGCGCGATCACCACCGACCACCGCGGTCTTGAACGCGTTGAACACCTTCTCGTACTGCGCGGCGTCGCCGAGCAGCGTCTCAATGCGTGCACGCGCGTCTTCCGCGGGCACATCCGCCGGTGCGGCGCCGGCCGGCTCGGCAGCAGCCTTCGCCGATTCAGCCGCGGGCGTGGCCGCAGCACTGGCCTCCATCGGCGGCGGTGCGTCCACCGCAGGCTCGGCCGGCGGTGCCGGCTGCGAACAGGCCGCCAGCAACAGGGCGGGAATCAACACAGCGATCGTGCGCATGCGCGGGCATCCATCGGTTCAAGAACACCGATGGTAGCGCCGTGCCAGTGAGAACAACAAAAAAGGGGACGGAGGGGATTAAGTCGTTAGTGGCACAAACGACTTAATCCCCTCCGTCCCCTTTTTCTCGATCAGGCCTTCAGCAGCTCGAACTGCACGGCTTCGCCTGCTGCCGACGAGGCGCAGACCCACAGGTCGAACTGGCCAGGCTCGGCACGCAGCACGCCGTCGCGGCCGGTGAACGCCAGCTGCTCGCGGGTCAGGGTGAACACCACTTCGGTCGACTCGCCCGGCTGCAGTGCCACCTTGCGGAAGTCCTTCAGTTCGCGCACCGGACGTACGCGGCTGGCCACGCGGTCGTGGATGTACAGCTGCACCACTTCCTCGCCGGCCACGTCGCCGCTGTTGGTGAGCGTGGTGGTGATGGTCAGGGTGTCGTCCCAGCCGAGCTGGCCCGCACTCAACTGCGGCACGCCATAGGCGAAGGTGGTGTAGCCGATACCATGCCCGAACGGGTACAGCGGCTCGTTCGGAATCTCGCGCCAGCGGGCCTTGAACTCCGACATGGTCGGCAGTTCCGGGCGGCCGGTGCGCGGGTGATTGTAGAAGTACGGCTGCTGGCCGGACACCTGCGGGAAGCTGACCGGCAGGCGGCCGGACGGGCTGTAGTCACCGAACAGCACATCGGCCACGGCATGGCCGGTCTGGGTGCCCAGGTACCAGGTCACCGCCACGGCCTGTGCATTGCGCACCGCGCCCTGCAGCGCCAGCGCGCGGCCATTGCGCAGCAGCACCACCAGCGGCTTGCCGGTCATCGCCACTGCCTCGGCCAGCGCCTGCTGTGCCGGCGGCAGGGTGATCTCCACGCGCGACTGCGCTTCACCGCTGTAACGCTGCGGTTCGCCCAGCGCCAGCACCACCACATCGGCGCGCAGCGCGGCGGCCACGGCCGCTTCGGTACCGCCCGGAATCGCGGCTTCCAGATCGCAACCCGGCACGATTTCCAGTAGCGCTTCATCGCCGATGGCGGCGCGCACGCCGGTTTCCAGATCCACGTAGCGCTGCTTGTCGCCGAACAGCGTCCAGCAGCCTTCGATGTTTTCGCGGTCCTGCACGAACGGGCCGATCAGCGCGATCTTCTGCCCGGTCTTCTGCAACGGCAGCACGTTGTCGCGGTTGTTCAGCAGCACGATCGAACGACGCGCCGCATCGCGCGACAGCGCGTCATGTGCGGCAATGTGCGAGGTATCGGCTTCGCGCGCCGGATCCAGCGAACGGTACGGGTCGTCGAACAGGCCGATGGTTTCCTTCAGCCACAGGATGCGGCGCACGCCTTCATCCAGCACCGCCATCGGCACCTCGCCGCTCTCGACCAGGCCCGGCAGGTGCTCGGCGTAGAAGCCGCTCTGCATGCTCAGGTCGAGGCCGGCGGTGAACGCCTTGGCGGTGGCATCGCGGTCGTCGGCGGCATAACCGTGCGCGACCAGTTCCATGTCGGCGGTGTAATCGGAGATCACCACGCCCGGGAACTTCCACTCACCGCGCAGGATGTCGGTCAGCAGTTCGGCGTTGGCGCTGGCCGGCACGCCGTTGATGTCGTTGAACGAGGACATCACGGTGATCGCGCCGGCGTCGAACGCAGCCTTGAACGGCGGCAGGTGCACGTCGCGCAGGGTCTGCGGCGAGATGTCCACCATGTTGTATTCCATGCCGGCCATCACCGCACCGTAGGCGGCGAAGTGCTTCGGCGTGGCCAGCAGCGAATCGGCAGCGCGCAGGTCGCTGCCCTGGAAGCCGCGCACGCGGGCGGCGGCGAACGCACACCCCAGCACCACGTCCTCACCGGCACCTTCGGCGCCACGGCCCCAGCGCTGGTCGCGGGCGATGTCCACGGCCGGAGCATAGGTCCAGTGCAGGCCAGCAGCGGTGGCTTCGATGGCGGTGGCGCGTGCGGTGCGCTCGGCCAGCTCCGGTTCGAAGCTGGCGGCCTCGCCCAGCGGAATCGGGAACACGGTACGCATGCCGTGGATGACGTCGGCGGCCAGGATCACCGGAATGCCCAGGCGGCTCTCTTCGGTGGCGACCTGCTGGATGCGGCGGCCCAGCTCGGCGCCCACGCCGTTGAACAGGGAACCGACCTTGCCCTCGCGCACCTGCTGCAGCACCTGGTCGGCATTGCGCACGTTGGCTTCCGGGTTCACGTCCGGGGCGAACGGGCGGACCATGTCCGCGAAGACACCCAGCTGGCCGACCTTTTCCTCGACGGTCATCTGGGCAATGAGGGATTCGATGCGATCGGAGGCCACCGGCAGTCCTTGATGAAAACGTTTACAAGCCCGGCATTCTAGCGATCCCGGGCGATTTGGCGAGAGGTTTCTTCATTCAGTTTCAGCCACCAGCGGGGTCCGTATGGCCCCGCCAGGGGCACCGCAGCTTACTCCGAGCCGGCCAACTGGCGCTGCCCGGCCATCAACATGGCGTCGCTGGAGGCCTGGAACACGCGCAGGCCGAAGGCCGGCAGGATCGCCAGCAGGTGGTCGAAGATGTCCGACTGCACCGCCTCGTACTCGCCCCAGGCGGTGCTGCGGGTGAAGCAGTACAGCTCCAGCGGCAGGCCTTCGGTGGTCGGCTGCAGCTGCCGCACCAGCAGGGTCATATCGGTATGGATGCCCGGGTGGCTGCGCAGGTAGCGCTCCACATAGGCCCGGAAGGTGCCCAGGTTGGTCACCCGGCGGCTGTTGACCTCGGCCACGCCCTGCTCGCGCAGGCGCCCGTTCCACTGGCCCAGCTCCTGCTCCTTGGCCTGCAGGTAGTCGCGCAGCAGCGCGAATTCGCCGAGGAAGGCCAGATCACCCTCGTCCAGGAAACCGACGCTGTGCTGGTCCAGGTACAGCGCGCGCTTGATGCGGCGGCCACCGGCCTCCTGCATGCCACGCCAGTTCTTGAACGACTCGGTCACCAGCTTCTTGGTCGGGATGGTGGTGATGGTCTTGTCGAAGTTCTGCACGGTGATGGTGTGCAGCGCGATGTCGATCACATCGCCGTCGGCGTTCTGGCTGGGCATCTCGATCCAGTCGCCGATGCGCACACGGCCATCGCCACTGATCTGCACACTGGCCACCAACGACAGGATGGTGTCCTGGAAAATCAGCATCAGCACCGCCGTGGCCGCCCCCAGGCCGGTCACCAACGGCCCCAGTTTCACCCCCAGCAGCGTGGCGATGATGGACAGGCCGGCGGCCACGAACACCACGATCTTGACCACCTGCAGGTAGCCCTTGATCGGCTTGTTGCGCGCATCGGGCTTGCGCTCGTACAGGCTGTTGGCCGCGTCCAGCGCATGCGAGAACGCCATCGACACCGTCAGCACGGCCCACACGATGCACAGCTTGATGATGACCTTGACCAGGCCTTCGGGCAGATCGGGGATGAGGGTGACGCCCGAGGCGATCACCTGGCTGGGCACCACGTTGGACAGACGCGAAATGACCCGCATCACGTGGCTGCCGCGCCCGGACTCGGCGCCCGGCAGGCGCTGCAGCAGGCGCCGCAGGCCACGCACCAGGATGCGCTTGGTCACCCAGTTGGCCAAGCCCGCAGCGATCAGCAGGGCTGAGATCATCAACGCCAGGTAGGCGCCGGGATAGGGTTCCAGTGTGTTCTGCAGCTTTTCCAGCCACTGTACCGCCACCACCGCGTCCACCATCAGTTGTCTCCTTGCGTTGTCGTTGTTGTTGGGGGTGCCGGCCAGCGGCCGGCACTACCGGATCAGTCCCGCGAGCGCTCGATGATCACGCCCACCGCGCGCGCGCCACGCACCGCGCCCGGCTTGCTCAGTTTCAGGCGCAGCCACTTCACGTCGAATTCGTCCAGCACGATCTGTGCGCAGCGCTCGGCCAGGGTTTCCACCAGGCCGAATTCCGACTCGCGCACGAACTGCTCCAGGCGCTTGCTCACCGCCTTGTAGTTCAGGGTATGGGCGATGTCGTCGGAGGCCGCGGGACGACGGTTGTCAAAGCCCATTTCCAGGTCGAACACCAGGTCCTGGCGGATCCGTCGTTCCCAATCGTAGATACCGATCAGGGCGTCGATCGTCAGCCCCTCGATGAAAACCTTGTCCATTGCGCTTACCAGCCCGAATACAGGGGGCCATGGTAACGGCACGGCGGTGAGCCTGCCCGGAACGGGCGGTGGGTGGCCGGCAGGGGCGCGGTTCCAGAAAAAACAAAGGGCCCCGCTAGCAGGGCCCTTTGGTACTACCGTTTGTCCCCGGGGGGAGCTGTTGAACAGCCGCGAGTCCCGGTGGCGCAGGCACGCAGATTAGGTAAAGACGAGATCACCGGTCAAGGCCAATTCCGACAGGGCAGGTCAGGTAGTCGTCCGAGGTCAAACGCAGAGAATCAGCCGCGCAGACAACGACGTTCCCTGATGGTGGCCGCCGCCCACTCTCGCGAACATCGATCCCTCCTTCACCACCGCACATGACGATGGCTCCATACGATGTACTGCGGCGCGCGTTGTCAGCGGAGCGTCTGTCTACTTACGAGAGAATCGCATCGACCTGCAGCCCCGACGTCACGGCCGAATCTCTGTACCTCTGGAACATGCGGATGTGCGGTGCACTGATGATGCCGGTCCATCTGTGCGAAGTGGTCACCCGTAACGCCGCTGCTACCGTGCTCGCCCGGCAGCATGGCCCGCGTTGGCCCTGGAATGATGCCTTCCGACGCAGGCTGCCAACCTCGTCCTGTACTTCCGCACGTGCAGCACTGGAACAGGTTGCTGGCCGCACGACCGATACACCCGAAATCGTCGCCAAGCTGCCGATGGTGTTCTGGCAGCAGCTTTTCACCTGTCGCTTCGACGATACGCTGTGGATACCCGCACTCAATGGAGTTCTGCGGCATGCACCCTCAGCTCATCCCAGCGTCATCAGAAAAGCCATCCACGCTGACATCGGACGCATTCGCCACCTGCGCAACCGCATCGCCCACCACGAACCCATCCTGGAACGCGACATCGGTGCCGACCTGGCGGCGATCGGACGGCTGATCCACGCCCGCTGCCCGCATACGCTGGGCTGGCTGCAGCGCCATGAGCGGGCGACAACGGTGTTGGCGGCGTCGCCGTTGGCAGGGCGTCCGTAATGTGTAGCCGGGCGTAGCCCGGCGCTACGGAGGCCTGCCTGTAGAGTCGAGCTTGCTCGACTGCTCTGTGTTCGTCATTGCGCCCAGTCGAGCAAGCTCGACTCTACAAACGCCGATCGAGCGGTTCGCGCGGCCGGGGGCTCACACCGCCGGCAGGGTCGCCATGTCCCAGCGGGGGGTGACGTCCACCTTCGGCGGGCTGTGCTGGCCGGCCTGCAGCCGCAGCGCGCCGGCGAAGGCGATCATCGCGCCGTTGTCGGTGCACAGTGCCGGCCGCGGGAAACAGGCCCGTCCGCCGAGGCGCTCGGCCATCTGCTGCAGGCGTGCGCGCAGGCGCTTGTTGGCGCCGACACCGCCGGCCACCACGATCACATTGGTCCCGGCCGCTTCCAGCGCGCGCTCGCACTTGATCGACAGGGTCTCGACCACGGCGTCTTCGAAGCCCCGAGCGATGTCGGCGCGGGTCTGTTCGCTCTGGTCGCTGTCGCGCCAGGCCATCAGGACCTGGGTCTTCAGGCCGGAGAAGCTGAAATCCAGCCCCGGGCGGTCGGTCATCGGCCGCGCGAAGCGGTAGACACCCGGCGTGCCCTGCTCGGCCAGCCTGGCCAGCTGCGGGCCGCCCGGATAGGGCAGGCCCATCATCTTGGCGGTCTTGTCGAAGGCCTCGCCGGCCGCATCGTCCAAGGTCTCGCCCAGCAGGCGGTACTGGCCGATCGCGTCCACCGCCACCAGCTGGGTATGGCCACCGGACACCAGCAGTGCCACGAACGGCGCTTCCGGCGGGTCGTCCTCCATCAGCGGGGCCAGCAGGTGGCCTTCCATATGGTGTACGCCCACCGCCGGCACCTCCAGCGCCCAGGCCAGCGACCGCGCCACGCCCGCGCCGACCAGCAGTGCGCCGACCAGGCCGGGACCGGCCGTATAGGCCACGCCGTCGATATCACCTACACCCAGGCCGGCGTCGGCCAGGGTCTGGCGCACCAGCGGCAGCAGCTTGCGGACGTGGTCGCGGCTGGCCAGTTCGGGCACCACACCACCGTATTCGGCGTGCAGGGCGATCTGGCTGTAGACCGCATGGGCGCGCAGGGCCGCGCTGCCGGCCAGGTCGGTGTCATACACCGCCACGCCGGTCTCATCACAGGAAGATTCGATGCCAAGGACTCGCATGCCTGCTATTATGACGCCCCTGCCGCCCCCTCGGGGGACGTGCAGGTCTCACTGCTTTCGAACCTCTGGCCCGTATTCAGGGTTGGCCGCTTGCAGTTTGTCTATTCGCCGCTATAATGTGCGGCTCGCCGGGCGTGACCCGGTTCTACTGTGTCCCGGAGATTCCATGCCCAGCGTCAAAGTCCGCGAGAACGAGCCCTTCGAGTTTGCTCTTCGCCGCTTCAAGCGCACTTGCGAAAAGGCCGGTGTGCTGGCCGAAACCCGCAAGCGCGAGTTCTACGAAAAGCCGACCCAGGAGCGCAAGCGCAAGGCCGCCGCTGCTGTGAAGCGTCAGCTGCGCCGCTCGTCGCGCGACGTTACCAAGCGTCAGCGCCTGTACTGATCGGACGCATCTTCATTGCGATGGGCTTGCCTGTCGCGATGGAGCCGAAGCCGGCACGCGCGAGCGTCGCCGGCTTTTTGCGTTTTCGGGTTCGGGCATCCGCCCCGCCCCACCTACCACCACGAGGTTCCTCATGAGCATGAAGCAGCAGCTCACCGAAGACATGAAGGCCGCCATGAAGGCGGGCGAGAAGCACAAGCTGGGCGTGATCCGCCTGATCAACGCCGCCATCAAGCAGCGCGAAGTGGACGAGCGCATCGAGCTGGATGACACCGCCGTGATCGCCGTGCTCGACAAGATGGTCAAGCAGCGCAAGGACTCGGTCAGCCAGTTCGAAGCCGCCAACCGCGAGGACCTGGCCGAGATCGAGCGCGCCGAGATCGTGGTCATCGAAGCCTACCTGCCGGCCAAGATGGGCGAAGCCGAGATCGTCGCCGCGATCCAGGCCGCCATCGCCGAGACCGGCGCTTCCGGTCCGGCCGACATGGGCAAGCTGATGGGCGCATTGAAGCCCAAGCTCGCTGGCCAGGCCGACATGGGTCTGGTCTCCAAGCTGGTCAAGCAGCAGCTGGCGTAAGCCATTGCCGGGGTCGGATCCCTTTCGCATCGCGGAAGGGCTCTGACCCCATTGATGCACCCGCTTCACCGCACCTTCGACCCCCGGCTGCTACAACATCCCCATGGTCGAGCAATCGCACTCCCCCGCCGACACGCGTCCCCACGGCATTCCGGCACGGCTTCGCCACTACGCTGACCGCCTGCAGGACAGCTTCCCGATGGCCGTCGCCAAGCGCTTCGTCGAAATCGACGTGCTGACCCAGGCCGCCTCGGTCTCCTTCTACGCCCTGCTGTCGATGGCACCGCTGCTGGTGCTGCTGCTGTGGCTGACCGCCTCGCTGTACCCACCAGCACAACAGACGTTGATCAGCCAGATCGGTTCGGTGGCCGGCAGCAGCGTGGCCAGCGTCGCCGACACCGTGCTGCACAACGCCAACAGCCAGCCCAGCGTCGGTTCATTGGCCGGGCTGTGGAGCACGCTGCTGCTGTTCATCGGCGCCACCGCCGTGTTCGCCCAGCTGCAGAACGCGCTGAACCGGATCTTCCACACCAGCGGCCAGCGCCTGGAAGGCATCAAGGCCTGGCTGCGCAAACGCGTGTTCTCGTTCGGCGTGGTGCTGGCACTGGGCTTCCTGCTGATCCTGTCGATGACCGCCACCACCGCACTGCAGGTGGTGTTCGCGCAACTGCCCTCGGTACTGCCGGCAATCGGCTACCTGACCTCGCTGCTGCTGTACACGCTGGCCTTCGCCTTCCTCTACCACTACCTGCCGGACCGCCGCGTGGCCTGGCGCCAGGCCTTCATCGGCGGTGCCATCACCTCGGTGCTGTTCACCCTCGGCCGCTATGGCATCGGCGTCTACATCGCCACGGTGGCCCCGGGCAGCGCCTACGGTTCGATGGGCGCGCTGGTGATCTCGCTGGTCTGGATCTACTACGCCACCGCCGTGTTCTTCGTCGGTGCGCTGATGACCGCGGTGATCGACGAACGGCAGCATGCACGGGCGCAACTGGCCAGGGCCGGGGCCGATGCGGAACAGGCCAGCCCCGGCACCGCCAGCGAGTAAACTAGGGGAACCTGCCGCCCCTGCTGCGCGCCCTGCGGCCGCGCCCCGTTCTGTTGCCCATGGCCCGTATCCCCGACGCTTTCATCGACGATCTGCTCGCCCGCTCCGACATCGTCGAGGTGGTGGGCAGCCGCGTGCCGTTGAAGCGACAGGGCAAGGAATACGCAGCGCGTTGCCCGTTCCATGACGAGCGCTCGGCGTCGTTCACGGTCTCGCCCACCAAGCAGTTCTATCACTGCTTCGGCTGTGGCGCGCACGGCACCGCGATCAGCTTCCTGATGAACTACGACCGCCTCGAATTCCTCGACGCGGTGGATGAACTGGCCAAGCGCGCAGGCATGGAAGTGCCGCGCAGCGAGAATCCGCGCAGCCCGCAGCAGCAGGACGACAGCCGCGAGCTGTACTCGGCGCTTGAGGCGGCCACCAAGTTCTTCCAGAACAACCTGCAGGGCAGCGACAAGGCCCGCAGCTACCTGGATGGCCGTGGCGTGGATGAAGAGAACCGCGCGCGCTTCCAGATCGGCTACGCACCGGATGGCTACAGCGGCCTGCGCGATGCGCTGGGCAAGGACGAGCGACGCATGAAGCTGCTCGACCGCGCCGGCCTGTTCTCCAAGAACGATCGCGGCCACGTCTACGACAAGTTCCGCGACCGGGTGATGTTCCCCATCTTCGACCGCCGTGGCCGGGTGATCGCCTTCGGCGGCCGCGTGTTCGAGAAGGACGACGGCCCCAAGTACCTCAACTCGCCCGAGACCGCGCTGTTCCACAAGGGCCGCGAACTGTACGGCCTGTGGCAGGTGCGCCAGGCCAACCAGAAGATCGAGCGGCTGATCGTGGTCGAGGGCTACATGGACGTGGTCTCGCTGTTCCAGTTCGGGGTCACCCAGGCGGTGGCAACGCTGGGTACCGCAACCACGCCGGACCATGCCGAGCTGCTGTTCCGCAACGCACCGGATGTGTTCTTCTGCTTCGATGGCGACGCCGCCGGCCGCCGCGCCGGCTGGAAGGCGCTGGAGTCGGTGCTGCCGCGCATGAAGGATGGCCGCCAGGCCTTCTTCCTGTTCCTGCCCGATGGCGAAGACCCGGACACCATCGTGCGCAAGGAAGGCGCCGAGGCCTTCAACGAACGCCTGAAACAGGCCACGCCGCTGTCGCAGTTCTTCTTCGACGAGCTCACCCGCGAAATCAACCTGGGCACGCTGGACGGCAAGGCGCGCCTGGCCGAGCGCGCAAAGCCGATGCTGGCGCAGATTCCCGACGGCGCCTTCGGCGACCTGATGAAGCAGCAGCTGGCGCAGCTGACCGGCCTTGGCGGCAATGCCCAGGCAGCGCGCGCACCGATGCCGCAACGCCAGCCGCAGCGGACGATCCAGCCGGTGGCCAAGCGCAGCCTGGTGCGCGGCGCGATCGCCGTTCTGCTGCAGCAGCCGTCGCTGGCGCTGACGCTGGGCGGCAAGCACCACTTCCAGGGCCTGCGCCTGCCGGGCGTGGAGCTGCTGCTGGAGCTGCTGGACCTGGTCGAGCAACGTCCGGACATCAGCACCGGCGCACTGCTGGAGCACTTCGACGGGCGTGAGGAACAGGCGTCACTGCACATGCTGGCCGCGCAGACGATGCCCGGCGACGACGCGATGTGGACCCAGGAACTGCACGATGCCGTGGCCCAGCTGGAGAAACAGCTGCTGGTGCAACGTCTGGAGGAGTTGTTGGCAAAGCAGCGCCAGCAGGGTCTGGACGATACTGACAAATACGAACTGCGCGAGCTGCTGAAGGCGCGCGCCGGACTGCGCCTGTAGCGGCAGAACGTTTTCACGGAGAGGACCATGCTGCTGCGCCTGACCTGCCTGCTGTTGTTGTCGCTCTGCCTGCCGCTGACGGCCCTGGCCGAAGACGCGCCCCTGAACGAAGTCCGCCCCGGCCTGTATGCCGGCGGCCAACCCAGCGCCACACAGCTGCAGGCCCTGGCCGCGCAGGGCGTGCGCACCGTGATCGACCTGCGCCAGCCCGACGAAGACCGCGGCTTCGATGAAACCCGCGTGGCCGAATCACTGGGTCTGCGCTACGTACGCATTCCGGTGGCCGGCGCCGACGGCCTGGATGCAGCCAACATCCGTGCCGTGCACCAGGCCCTGCAGCAGAGCCAGGGGCCGGTGCTGCTGCACTGCGCCTCCGGCAACCGCGCCGGTGCCGTGCTCGGCCTGGTCAATGCACGCTACGAACACGCCAGCCCGGAACACGCCCTTCAGCTGGGCCAGCGTGCTGGCCTGAAGTCGCTGGAAGCCGCCACCCGCCAGCGCCTGGCCACGCCGGTCACCTCGCCCTGAACCCTCCGCACCAAGGACTCTGCCCACCATGACCCGCTGGTGGTCGCGCCTGCGACCGGACAACTTCACCCTCGCCCTGCTGTGCACCGTCGGCCTGGCCTCGCTGCTGCCGATGAAGGGCGCCGCCGCCATCGTGCTCGACGATGTCACCACCGTCGCCATCGCCGCGCTGTTCTTCCTGCATGGCGCGCGCCTGCCGCGCGAGTCGATCATCGGCGGCATGCTGCACTGGCGGCTGCACCTGACCATCCTGGCCTGCACCTTCATCCTGTTCCCGCTGCTGGGGCTGATGTTCAAGCCACTGTCGGGCTGGCTGCTGACCCCGGAGCTGTACCTGGGCGTGCTGTTCCTGTGCACCCTGCCCTCCACCGTGCAGTCGTCCATCGCGTTCACCTCGATGGCACGCGGCAACGTGCCTGCGGCGGTATGCAGCGCGTCGCTGTCGAGCATCCTCGGTGTGTTCCTGACGCCGCTGCTGCTGACCGCGCTGGCCGGTACCTCCGGCGGCGTGCACGACCCGCTGCACGCCATCGGCGGCATCATGCTGCAGCTGCTGGTGCCCTTCGTGGCCGGCCACCTGCTGCGGCCGTGGATCGCCGGCTGGGTGGAGAAGCAGCGCGCGCTGCTGCGCTACACCGACCAGGCCACCATCCTGCTGGTGGTGTACTCCGCGTTCGGCGAAGCGGTGACCGAAGGGCTGTGGAGCAAGACACCGCTGCTGTCGCTGCTGGCCGTGGCGGTGGTCGCCGCCGTGCTGCTCGGCATCGCCATGCCATTGATCACCTTCATCGCCCGCCGCCTGCGCTTCAACCGCGAGGACGAGATCGCCATCGTGTTCTGTGGCTCGAAGAAGAGCCTGGCCACCGGTGTGCCGATCGCCAAGGTGTTGTTTGCGGGTGGCAGCCTCGGCGCCATCGTGTTGCCGGTGATGATCTACCACCAGATCCAGCTGATCGTCTGCGGCGTGATCGCGCAGCGGTATGCGAAGCGCGCGCCCTGATTGGGCGCGCGGGTTTTTGTAGAGAGCCCATCCACGCGCTGCGTGGATCTACCAAACCGCGGATGGCGTGAACCCGCAGTAGATCCACGGCATGCGTGGATGACGCATACGCCGCCGCTAATTCACGATGGCCGCGGCGATGTCGTGCAGCACTCGGGCGTTGCGCTCCACGTCGCTGCCCGGCTCGCCCGTGACGGTCAGACTGTAAGTCTTGCTGTCTCCCGTCCAGGCAAGCTCAACCCGAGTACGGCCGACACTATCCACAACCTTCCCGAGGTGAGCGGGCTTGCCGTCCACCACGGTGTTCTGCGCCTCCGCGATGACCTCGATCTGCATGCCCGCAGCGAGGAAGTTGTTCTCGCTGAACTCCACGATGCCGACACCCTCCAGCCGGTAGAAACGGCTCAAGCCCGAGGACTTTCCACCCTCCAACGCACCACTGGGCTCCATGCCAATCATCTCGGCTGCGCCCAGCAGGCTGCTTTCCAGCCTGCTGGGTGGCTGCGGCAGGCGCTGGCGTAGTTCTGGAGTTGAGCGGTGAGTCCGCGGCACGGCAGCCAGCATTTCGGCCTGCGTTGGGATGCTCCCTGCTGCAACCCGCACGACACCGTTGGATCGTTCGATGTCATCGCGAAGCTGCCGCTTCACTTCTCGGGGGGCATCAAGGTCTGCCAGTTTCACCATCTGGTAGCTGCCCACGCTGGCGGACGATCTTCCCATTGCCGAGGCCTCCTGCATTGCAGCCTGCATGGCGCGTTGGTGTAGCCAGCTCCCTACCGCATCGGGAGCAGGTTCATTCTGGGATGCTTGAGCTGACATCGACATGGCCAGCGAGAATGCGATAAAGCAAAGACTCTTCATGATGCTCACCACTCCGAAAGTTGGCAATCGACCGCACTCGTGGATTGCGTAAATACGCGTCCGCCCAGCACCCATGTGTGATATCCGTGAACAACCATTCGTTCTGGATCACTGCCATCGCCTGCGTAAAATCGCCAGGAGTACAGTCCATTGTTAGGCGCACCGAAAGCATGCTTCGGCTCAATGTTCCCGAGGGGAACGTGCCTGGTTACGGCCGACCCCTGAAAATTGCGAAACTGGGGCCGTTCATAGGTCACGGATTCGTTGATGAATCCAATGCAGTTGGCCCGACTCAGTGCTTTTACTTCTGCTGCCGCATTGCCAGCCAGGCAGGTGAGCGCGGCACACAGAACGATGGGCAGAGAAACATGACATCTCATTGATTGCGCCACAGAATTGCGAGTCATCCCGCAATACCTGTGTATCTACTGTTGATGATCCGGTCTGGTGGAACAGTCGGTATCTGTGACGCCTTGCGTGCAGGAAGCTGACAGCGCGGCAAAACCCTACAGCGCGACGGCTTGGTCGATGGGCGCAGTTGCAGCCCTCCCGGGCGAAACCCGACACTGGCTGCGCCGGGTTCCGTGAGAGCCCATCCACGCATGGCGTGGCTCTACTCCCACCGATGGCGTGAACCACCAGTAGATCCACGCCATGCGTGGATGGGTTGCCTGCCGTTACGGGCCCACAAGCGTGCCGACGCTCAACTCCGGCATCCACACCCACAGGTCGTACGGCCGTTTCGCATCGGCATCGACCCGCGGCGCCGTGGCCACCTGCTCTGGAAGTGACCGCGCCACGCAACGGCCCGCGCATCCCCACGCCTGACCACGCTGCGCGCCCAACCGTACGCTGTAGATATCCAGGTCCCGCAGCTGCGACGCCATCGGGTACATCTGCATTTCCGGCGGCATACCTTGCGGGCGCTGCAGCATGGCGTGCACGTTGCCGGTCAGCACCAGCATGCGTGCGCCAGCCGGCAGTCGCCGGTACAGCCGCCGCAGCTCGGCCGCCATGCGGTCATCGCGTGCCTGGTTGCCGCCATCGCTGTTGTCGACGTCATAGCCGACCACATCGATGGCACGACCCTGTGCCTTCAGCGCACGCAGGTCTTCGATCATCGCCAGCATGTCGCGGCTGCGACGGCCGTCATGCTGGTCATCGCGCACGGTCCAGAACGCGCGGCCATGCAGGTGCTGGCGCGCCGCGGCCCCGCCATCGGATTCCAGATAGTCGTGCAGCGCAGGGTTCTCTGCACGCGGCAGTTCCAGGGCCAGCAGGACAGGGCCGTTACGGCTGTAGTCGTCCACCAGCTGGCGTACCAGCAGCGGTGTCTCGCGGGTACCGTGAAATTCACCCAGCACCAGCAGGCGATGCTCACCGGCGTGCTGGCGGATCTGCACGGCGGTGTCGTCGGCATGCGCATTGAGGGCCATGCCGAGCGCCAGCAGCAGCGCGCTGGTCCAGCGGAAGATCGAATGCATCCCTGCGCCTTCCTTTCCTTGAGGTCAGGAACAGCAATGGCGACACAGCAACCGCGGTTCAAGTAGATCCACGCCATGCGTGGATGCGCCCACCATCAGACCGGGTCAGAGCCCCGACGGGGATCCGCCCCCGAGTCGAGCATGGCTCGACTCTACAACCAGGGCAGGATCCAGTGGTCCACCAGCAGGAAGGCGAACAGCGCCATCAGGTAGACGATGGAGTAATAGAACATCTTCATCGAGAACAGTTCGTCCGGCGGATTGAGCATGCGCCAGGCGTACCAGAGGAACACCGCATTGAGCACGATCGCGCCGCCCAGGTAGAACGCACCGCTCATGCCCACCAGGTACGGCAGCAGGCAGACCAGCGCCAGCACCACCGAATACACCATGATCTGCTTGCGGGTGTGCACCACGCCGTGGGTCACCGGCAGCATCGGGATCTCCGCTTTGGCGTAGTCCTCGCGGCGGAAGATCGCTAGCGCCCAGAAGTGCGGCGGCGTCCAGATGAAGATGATCAGCACCAGCAGCGACGAGTACGCCCAGTCCGACGAACCCTGCATGCCGGTCACCGCAGCCCAGCCCAGCATCGGCGGCATCGCGCCGGCCAGGCCACCGATGACGATGTTCTGCGAGGTCGCACGCTTGAGGTACACGGTGTAGATCACCGCGTAGCCGATCAGCGAGGCAAAGGTCAGCACGGCGGTGATCAGGTTCACCCACAGCACCAGGATGACCATCGACAGCACGATCAGCACGCCGGCGAACACCAGCACCTGCCACGGCTTGACCTTGCCCACCACCAGCGGCCGCCACGAGGTGCGGGCCATCTGCGCATCGATGTGCGCATCCAGCAGCTGGTTGATCGCCGCGGCCGCCGAAGCGGCCAGCCAGATGCCCAGGAAGCCGAGCACGCCGGCGCGCACCTGCTCCCAGCTGGGCACGCCGGGGATGGCCAGGACCATGCCGACCAGGGCAGTGAAGACAATGAGGGCAACGACCTTGGGCTTGGTCAGGTCCCAGTACTGGCGGTAATTGGAAAACATGGAATCAGTCCGGGGCACGCAGGCGGGCCAGCAGGCTGACCAGCACGAACAACAGGGCAACGGCCACGCCGTTGTGGGCCACCGCCACTTCCAGCGGCAGCGCCAGCTTCACATTGAGGATGCCGAGGGTGACCTGCAGCACCAGCAGCGCGATCAGCGCGCTGGCCCAGCCACGCATGCTCGGCAACCGGAACAGGCGCACGCCCAGCCACAGCAGGTAGAGGGCCACCACCACCGCGAACAGGCGGTGTGCCATCTGGATGGCGATGCGCGAGGCGCCATCCAGCACGCCGCCTTCGTAATCCACGCCGATGCCACGCCACAGGGTGAAGCCTTCGACGAAGTTATGCTGCGGCCACCACTGGTTGGCGCAGCGCGGGAAGTTGTCCAGCGAGGCGCTGCCACCGCCGCAGGCCAGCGCCGCGTAATTGGCGCTGACCCAGCCCCCCAGCGCGATCTGGGTGACCAGCACCGCTACGCCGATGCGCAGCAGCCACTTCAGCTTCGGCGCCTCGGCCAGGGTGATCGGCATGTGCGTCGCGCGCCAGGCCATCCACACCAGCAGGCCGAACATCAGCATGCCACCGAGCAGATGGCCCATCACTACGATGGGTTTGAGCAGCAGGGTCACCGTCCACATGCCCAGCAAGGCCTGGAAGATCACCACCGCCAGGGTCAGCAATGCAGCGCGCGCCAGGTCGATGTTGCTCCAGCGCAGCGCGGCGATCAGCAGGATCGCCTCACCGATCAACGCCAGCACGCTGGCCGTGCCATGCCAGCCCATCATGTACAGCGGTATGCCGACGGCCACCAGCACGCAGGCGGTCACCACCGCCGTGCTTCCGAATCGCCGCTTGCGCGTGGCCAACAGGGCCAGGGTCAGGATCTCGATGCCCAGCGCGCCAGCCAGGAAGCGGTGCACCTGCTCACGCCAGGCCTTGTGGGTCTCCAGCGGGCGGATCTCCGCCGCCGGGTGGCCGATGGTCTCTTCCACATGCTGCGGCCAGGTGGCCTGGCCATAGCAGGTCGGCCAGTCCGGGCAGCTCAGGCCGGCATCGGACAGGCGCACGAAGGCGCCGAACATGATCGTGCTCGCGGTCATGATCATGGCGAACCACGCCAGGCGGTGGAAATTGCGGTGCAGCGCCGGACGCGCGGAAAGGCTCATCAAACGGGACTCACTTCAGTTTCAGCAACGTGGCCATGTCCTTGCGCAGGCCACCCAGGTCGGTGCCCGGGGCATGACGCATGATCACGAAGCCGTTCGGATCGATCACGTAGACCGGCAGGCCAGCCGGATCGTCGACGCCGGGCAGGGCCGCGCGCAGTGCTGGCGACGGAGCCAGCGGCCGCAGCGCGGGCAGCGAGGCGATCGACGCCGGTGGCGTTCCCAGCCACAGGATTTCGACATTATCGGCGTTATGGCCGAACAGCTGCCACACCTTGCCCAGTCCCTGCGACAAAGTGACGCACTGCGCGTCGCAGGCACCGGCCGGCGCCACCAGCAGGCGCCAGGTACGGGCCTCGGGGTTCCAGGCGTAGGGCTGGCCGCTGGCCAGGGTCGGCGCCTGCTGGCGCAGGTCCACCGGCGGCTTCAGCAGCTGGCCGGCATTGCGGTGCCCGGTCGGTTGCCAGCCGGAGAAGCGCAGCACGGCGGCCAGTGCCATCGCACCGAAGAACACGGCAAACAGCAGCACCAGGGTCCGGCGGCCGGAGCCGCGCGCCTGCGGGGACGTAGCAGTGTTCATGCGGGGCATTTTCTCATGGTTGGGTAAGGGATGCGGGTGTGGTGCCCCGGTAGTGGCGGGGGGGGGGGGGCGGGGGGGGGGGCCGCCCCCCCCCCCCCCCCCCACCCCCCCGCCCCCCCCCCCCCCCCCCCCCCCCCCCCACTACCGGGCCACGGCACGTCTCCTGCGCCACTCCAGCACCAGCGCGACCACCAGCACGGTCAGGGCCCAGGCCGAACCACTGCACGGCGTAGCCCAGGTGACGCTGCGGCGGCAGCGTGTTCGGCAGCAGGTCCAGATCGCGTTCGTCGCCGAATGGCAGTGCCGGGTCCAGGCGCAGGACGCGGTCGGGCAATACCGGTAGGCCAAGCGCCGCCGCCAGGCCTTCGGCGGGCAAACGGCTGGCCAGCCAACGCCCGGCCTCATCGGTTGCGGAGAATGCGGGACCCAGTGCCAGTCCCGCCGACGGCGGCGGCGCCAATAACCCACGCACCGCCACCGGCGAAGGCGGCGCCGGCACATCCGGCAGCGTGCGATCCGGCGGCAGCGCACGCCAGCCGAGATCGACCAGCAGCACGCCGCCTTCGTCACTGCGGAACGGACGATAGATCTTCACCCCGGCGCGACCATGCCGGGTCTGGTTGTCCAGCAGCACCACGCCGGGCAGGAAGCGGCCGTGGTCGGCCACGCCGTGCAACGCGCCGGGCGCCGCCAGAGCCTGCGCCAGTGGCAGCGCCTGTGCCACGGCTGGACCTTGTGCATCCAACATTGCCTGTTTGGCATGCATGCGCTGCAGCTGCCACAGCCCCAACGCGGTGAAAGCAGCCATTGCCAGCAGCGCCAACAGCCAGCCGATCAGGCGCGTGTGCTGGCGCATCATGACAAGTCCGCGCAAACGCGGTCAGATAGGCCCATCCACCCTGCCCTCGAGCCGCGCATGAGTGATTCGCTGAAGACCCTGCTGGTAATCGCGTTTCTGATCGTCATCGTCTGGAATCTGGGCGCCGGCCTGTATTACCTGCTGGTCGACCGCGGCCAGACCAAGCGCACGGTCAACGCACTGACACGCCGCATCGGGGTGTCGGTGGCCTTGATCGTACTGGTGATCGTGAGCATCTACATGGGCTGGATCAAACCGCACGGCATCGGCGGCTGAGGCCACCGATACGTGCGCGGTCAAAGCACGTAGACGAACATGAAGAGCATCAGCCACACCACGTCGACGAAGTGCCAGTACCACGCGGCGGCTTCGAAACCGAAATGGTTGTCGCGGGTGAAGTGCCCCTTGGCCGAACGCAGCCACATCACGATCAGCATGATCGTGCCCAGCAGCACGTGCGCGCCGTGGAAGCCGGTCAGCATGAAGAACGTTGAACCGTAGATGCCCGAACCGAGCGTCAGGTTCAGTTCCTTGTAGGCGTGGATGTACTCCTCCGCCTGCAGGGTCAGGAAGCCGAGGCCGAGCACCACGGTCAGGCCCAGCCAGATCAGCAGCTGGCGACGGTTGCCCGCCTTCAGCGCGTGATGGGCAATGGTCAGGGTCACGCCGGAGGTCAGCAGGATCAGCGTGTTGATCAGCGGCAGGCCCCAGGCCGGAATGGTCTGGAACGCGCCACCGATCGCCGCCGGGCCATTGGTGGGCCAACCCGCCGAGTAGCCCTGCCAGAGCAGCTCGTTGGTCATCACCCCGCGGCCTTCGCCGCTGAGCCACGACAGGCCCAGGTTGCGGGTGTAGAACAGCGCGCCGAAGAACGCACCGAAGAACATCACTTCGGAGAAGATGAACCAGATCATCCCCATCCGGAACGAGCCATCGACCTGATGGTTGTAGTTGCCGGCCTGCGATTCGCGCACCACGTCGCTGAACCACCAGAACAGGGTCAGCACCAGCATCGCGATGCCGATGTAGAACGTCCAGCGTCCCCAGCTGGCATCGTTGAGCCAGCTGGCCACGCCTACCATGGTCACCATCATCGCGATGGAACCCACGAACGGCCATTTACTCTGGGCCGGGACGAAGTACACGTTGGCGTCGGTCGGTGTCTGGGCCATGTCGGTATCCGGGGTCAGGGTGCGGCGTGCGCGCCTTCCGAGGTGGCGGCCGGAGCCAGCCGATCGGACAGCGCGTCGTTGCGGTAGAAGGTGTAGGACAGCGTGATCGTCTTGATCTCGGGTGGCAGGTCCGGATCGACGATGAAGCGCACCGGCATGTCGCGCTTCTCGCCGGCCTGCAGCGTCTGCGCGGTGAAACAGAAGCACTCGGTCTTGCTGAAGAAGCCCGACGCACGCGCCGGCGCCACCGAAGGCACCGCGCTGCCGACCACTGCCTGCTGGCTGTCATTGCGGGCGAAGTACAGCGCTTCGTTGAGTTCGCCGGGCACCACGTCCATGGTCAGCTGCTCGGGATGGAACGACCATGGCAGCCGTGAGTTGACCCCGCCATCGAATTCCACGCGCACGGTGCGCTTGCCGGCCGCCGCGCCGGTACTGGCCTCGCTGCCGGGACCGCGTTCCAGGCGCACGCCGAACACCTTTTCGCAGGCGATGCGGTACAGCGGTACCAGCGAGAACGTGAGCAGGAACACCGCCACCGCCACGCCGATCAGGCGCGGCAGCCCCGCACTGCGTGACGGTGTGGTGGCCGGCGCCTCGCTCATCGGCCGATCACCCCGCTGAGGATGAAACCGACGTAGACCAGCACGGCGATGGCGCCGACCCACATCGCCGTGCGCCTGGCGCGCTGGCGTTGCTGCTCGATGCTTCCACCCTGGTAGAGCCGACCGCTGGTCGGCTGCGCTTCGCTGTTGTAGAGCCGACCGTTGGTCGGCTGCTTTTCGTCAGTCGAGCATGGCTCGACTCTACCGATCGGGAGCGGGCTTTCGTTATGCATGCCCCACCTCAATGCGTGATGTCGTCATGCGCCAGATCCCCCGGGCGGATGGTCGGCGGCGTGGTGAACGTATGCGCCGGTGCCGGCGACGGCAGCGTCCATTCCAGGCCGCGCGCACCTTCCCACGATCGGGCCTCGGCCTTCTCGCCATTGCGCAGCGAGGACAGCAGGATCGCGGCCATCATGAACGGGGTGACGAACATGCCGAACGCGCCGATCGAGCTGATCAGGTTCCAGTCGGCGAAGGCCACGCTGTAATCGGGAATGCGGCGCGGCATGCCGGCCAGGCCGAGGAAGTGCTGCGGGAAGAACAGCAGGTTGACGAACACGATCGACCACCAGAAGTGCACCTTGGCCCACTTCTCGCTGTACATCCGCCCGGTCCACTTCGGCCACCAGTAGTACACCGCCGCGATCAGCGCGAACACCGCGCCGGTCACCAGCACGTAGTGGAAGTGCGCGACCACGAAGTAGGTGTCGTGGTACTGGAAGTCAGCCGCCACGATGGCCAGCATCAGGCCGGAGAAGCCACCGATGGTGAACAGGATGACGAAGGCCACCGACCACAGCATCGGCGCCTCGAACGTCAGCGAGCCACGCCACATGGTGCTGACCCAGTTGAACACCTTCACCCCGGTCGGGATCGAAATCAGCATGGTGGCGAACATGAAGTAGATCTCGCCACCCAGCGGCATGCCCACGGTGAACATGTGGTGGGCCCAGACGATGAACGACAGGAACGCGATCGCGGCGGTGGCGTACACCATCGCCTGGTAGCCGAACAGCGGCTTGCGGCTGAAGGTCGGGATGATCTCGCTGACCACGCCGAAGGCGGGCAGGATCATGATGTAGACCTCGGGGTGCCCGAAGAACCAGAAGATGTGCTGGTACATCACCGGGTCACCGCCACCGGCGGCGTTGAAGAAGCTGGTGCCGAAGAACTTGTCGGTCAGCAGCATGGTTACCGCGCCGGCCAGCACCGGCATCACCGCGATCAGCAGGAACGCGGTGATCAGCCAGGCCCAGCAGAAGATCGGCATCTTCAGCAGATCGATGCCCGGCGCACGCATGTTCAGCACGGTGGCGATGATGTTGATCGCGCCCATGATCGAACTGATGCCGGCCACATGGATGGCGAACACGCTGAAGGCGACGTTGTAGCCGCCCTGCAGCGACAGCGGCGGGTACAACGTCCAGCCACCAGCCGGTGCACCGCCAGGGAGGAACAGGGTCAGCAGCAGCAGGCTGAAGGCCACCGGCAGCAGCCAGAACGACCAGTTGTTCATGCGCGGCAGCGCCATGTCCGGCGCGCCGATCTGCAGCGGAATCATCCAGTTGGCCAGTCCGACGAAGGCCGGCATCACGCCACCGAAGATCATCACCAGCGCATGCACGGTGGTCATCTGGTTGAAGAACTCGGGCTTGACGAACTGCAGGCCCGGCTGCGCCAGCTCGGCACGGATCACCACGCTCATCGCCGCACCGATGATGAACATGATGAAGCTGAAACCCAGGTACAGCGTGCCGATGTCCTTGTGGTTGGTCGAGAAGAACCAACGCTCGAAGAAACTCTGCTGGTGATGGTGATCGTCGTGCCCAACTGCCGAGTGCGCCATTGCAAAACACCTCTCAGAATCGGTTGTCACCACGGCCGCGAACGGCCGCGGGCTTTACATCACGCTCCGCTGGCCGCGGTGGCAGGCGCGCTGCCGGCTTCAGCAGCGGCAGGCGCTGCAGGTGCCTCTCCCGTCGGTGCAGTCGGTTCGGCAGGTGCCGCCGGCGTTGCCGGCTCGGCGGGCGGCGCCGGCTTGCGCTGCGCCAGCCACTGCTTGAACTCTTCCTTGGACACCGCCTCGACCACGATCGGCATGAAGCCATGGTCCTTGCCGCACAGCTCGGCGCACTGGCCGCGGTAGACGCCGGGCTGCTCGATGCTGGTCCAGGCCTCATTGATGAAACCGGGGATGGCGTCCTGCTTCCAGCCCAGCGCCGGCACCCACCAGGCGTGGATCACGTCGTCGGAGGTGATGACGAAGCGCACCTTGGTATCGACCGGCAGCACCAGGCGGTTGTCGACATCCAGCAGGTAATGCGGGTGAGTCTCGCGGGTCGGCACGATGCCACTTTGCCGCACGCGGTCGGACTCGCGGTCCAGGCGGCTGGTGAAGGTGACGTTCTCGCCGAGATATTCGTACTTCCACATCCACTGGTAGCCGGTGACCTTCACCGTCATCTCGGCATCGCGGGTGTCGTACATCTTGATCAGGTTGGCCGTGGCCGGCCATGCCATCACGATCAGGATGATCACCGGGATCACTGTCCAGATGATCTCGGCCTTGGTGTTGTGGCTGAAGGTGGCGGCGACCGCGCCCTTGGATTTGCGGAACTTGAAGATGGCGTAGGCCATCGCCCCGAACACGATGACGCCGATCACCGTGCAGATGATCAACGAGAGATTGTTCGATTCCCAGGCCAGGCGCGAGGTCTGGGTCACCCCCTTGCCCATGTTCAGCTGCCACGGCTTGGGATCGGCCGCCTGGGCCCAAGCCAACGCCGGCATCAGTCCCCCGGCCACCATGGCGGCGACCGCTGCAACGCACTTCGTGCCCCACCTGCTGCTTTGCTTCATTGCCTAGACCCTTAGCGTCGTCGGTTGCCGCCATCGCTGGCGGCGAGCAAGCTTTCAAGTGTCTCTGCGAGCGTCTGACGTTCGGCCGGCGCGAGGAAACTCCCCACCTCCACCTGCCGGCCGCTGGATGCCAGCCGGACCCTCTCGTCGTCGGTGAGCAGGCGCACCCAGTGGGGGTGGGCCCGGAACACCGGCGATCCACCGGGTACGGGGATGACCTCCACGTACGCCGGTACTACCCGGATCTCCTCCTGCCGTTCACCACTGCGCCACAAGGCACGCAGTGCCGCCGCCAGCACCAGGCTGTACAGCAGCGCGAACAGGGGGGCGAATGCATTGCCGGCCCACCACCCGAGGGCGGACACCAGCCACATCGCACCCGACAACACGGTGAACAACAGGACGAACTGCCGGGCATCGAGCGCCCGTGGGGGACGCAGCCGCAGCTGCGTACCTGACCCATCCGGAGCTGGAAGCACCTCGATCATGTCGCAACCGCGTTCCTGCCGCGGGAAACGTCTCGATGGTAGCCCCGCCCTCTCGCCGGTAGCAAGGGTGCATTCACACTTTTTACCATGCTGCAACACAGCATGAGGTCGGCGGCACGAATGACGAATTCAGCACAAATTCTGCCGAGCTTGCTGAACACGCTGAATCCACCGCAGCTAGGGGCTATCAGCGCTTCACGAAGGTGGCTGATGGGCACTTCCGCAACCCGCAAAAATGATTAAAATCGCCAAGTTTTCCACTGGCCGGACCGGCATGAACGCACCTTCCTCCTCCCCTGCCGCCCACGACGCTCCGCGTCCCGGCGCGCTGCTGTCGCCGGAACTGCCGGCGCCCCCCAACCCGTTCCGCCAGGCCATCACCGATGGCTGGTTGAAGGACGAGGCCAGCCACGTGCGCGAGCTGCTGGCGCAGGCCCGCCTGCCCGCCGAAGAGCAGGCCAAGGTGCAGGCGCTGGCCGCCGACCTGGTCGGCCGCGTGCGCGTGCGTGCCAAGGACCAGGGCGCGATCGAAGCCTTCATGCGCCAGTACGACCTGGGCAGCGAGGAAGGCGTGCTGCTGATGTGCGTGGCCGAGGCGCTGCTGCGCATTCCGGACCAGGACACCGCCGACAAGCTGATCCGCGACAAGCTGGCCGATGCCGACTGGGAAAAGCACCTGGGCGGCAGCGACTCCGTGCTGGTCAACGCCTCCACCTGGGGCCTGATGCTGACCGGCAAGCTGGTGCAGATGAACGACGCCACCCGTGCCGATGCGCCCAGCGCGTTCAAGCGCCTGGTCGGCCGCGTCGGTGAGCCGGTGGTGCGCCTGGCCGTGCGCCAGGCGATGAAGATCATGGGCCACCAGTTCGTCATGGGCCGCACCATCAGCGAAGCGCTGTCGCGCTCGCACAAGGGCGACAACGCGAACTACCGCTACTCGTTCGACATGCTGGGCGAAGGCGCGCTGACCATGAAGGACGCGCTGCGCTACCTGGAAGACTACCGTCGTGCGATCCACGCCATCGGCGGCGACCACAAGGCACGCGGCGGCCGTCCGGACGGCGACGTCAACAACGCGCCGGGCATCTCGATCAAGCTGTCGGCGCTGTACCCGCGCTACGAGCACGCCAAGCGCGCGCGCGTGCTGAAGGACCTGGTGCCGGGCGTGCTGGAACTGGCACAACTGGCCAAGAGCTACGGCATCGGCTGCACCGTCGACGCCGAAGAGTCCGACCGCCTGGAACTGTCGCTGGACATCATCGAGCAGGTCTTCTCCGACGCCTCGCTGGCCGGCTGGGACGGCTTCGGCGTGGTCGTGCAGGCCTACCAGAAGCGCACGCCGTACACGATCGACCACCTGGCCGACATGGCGCGCCGCGCCGGTCGCCGCCTGCAGGTGCGCCTGGTCAAGGGCGCCTACTGGGACGCCGAGATCAAGCGCGCGCAGATCGAAGGCTACCCGGGCTACCCGGTGTTCACCCGCAAGCAGAACACCGATGTCTCCTACCTGGCCTGCGCCAAGCGCCTGTTCACGCATGCCGACGCGATCTACCCGATGTTCGCCACGCACAACGCGCACACCATCGCGGCCGTGCGCAGCATCGCCAATGGCGGCGTGTACGAGCACCAGAAGCTGCACGGCATGGGCGACGACCTGTACGCCGAAGTAGTGCCGGCCGATCGCTTGAACCTGCCCTGCCGCGTGTATGCGCCGGTCGGTTCGCATGAAGACCTGCTGCCGTACCTGGTGCGCCGCCTGCTGGAAAACGGCGCCAACTCCAGCTTCGTCAACCGCATCACCGACGAGCGCGTGCCGATCGCCGACCTGATCCGCGATCCGGTCGAGATGGTTGCTTCGTTCGAATCGATTCCGCATCCCAAGATCCCGCTGCCGGTTGACCTGCTGCGCAGCCAGAACCACGACAGGAAGAACTCCATGGGCGCCAACCTCGCCAACGACAACGAACTGCGCGCCCTCGCCGAGCAGATCAACGCTGCAGTGAAGCCGTGGCAGGCCGCCCCGCTGGTGCCGGGTGCGAACCCGGCCGGCGCCGCGCTGCCGGTGACCAATCCGGCCGACACCCGCGAAGTGGTCGGCCAGTGGCAGGCCGCCGATGCCGCCACCGTGCAGAAGGCCCTGGCCAATGCCGTGGCCGCGCAGCCGGCCTGGAACCGCACCCCGGCCGCCAGCCGCGCCGCCATCCTCGAGCACGCCGCCGACCAGCTGGAAGCGCGCATGCCGGAGTTCATGGCGCTGTGCGTGAAGGAAGCCGGCAAGAGCCTGCCCGACAGCATCGCCGAAGTGCGCGAAGCGGTGGACTTCCTGCGCTACTACGCCAAGCAGGCGCGCGAGCAGTTCAGCCACGCCGAGAAGCTGCCGAGCCCGACCGGTGAGTCCAACGAACTGCAGCTGCATGGTCGCGGCGTGTTCGTCTGCATCAGCCCGTGGAACTTCCCGCTGGCGATCTTCCTGGGCCAGGTCGCCGCTGCCCTGGCCGCCGGCAACAGCGTCATCGCCAAGCCGGCCGAGCAGACCAACCTGATTGGCTACTACGCGGTGAAGCTGCTGCACGACGCCGGCGTGCCGGCCGAGGTGGTGCAGTTCCTGCCGGGCGACGGTGCCACCGTCGGTGCCGCGCTCACTGCCGACCCGCGCGTGGCCGGCGTGGCCTTCACCGGCTCCACCGACACCGCCCGTGCGATCAACCGCGCGATGGCCGCGCGTGACGCCGCCATCGGCGTGCTGATTGCCGAGACCGGTGGCCAGAATGCCTTCATCGCCGACTCCTCGGCACTGCCGGAACAGCTGGTCAAGGACGCGATCGGTTCGGCCTTCACGTCCGCCGGCCAGCGTTGCTCGGCCGCGCGCGTGCTGTTCGTGCAGGACGACATCGCCGACAAGGTGATGACCATGCTGGCCGGTGCGATGAAGGAACTGAAGGTCGGCAACCCCGGCCTGCTGTCCACCGACGTCGGCCCGGTGATCGACGCCGACGCGCTGAAGATCCTGCAGGACCACGCCGAACGCATGGACCGCGAAGCGCGCCTGATTGCTGCCGCCGAGCTTTCTGCCGAAGCGGCCAATGGCACCTTCTTCGCACCGCGTGCGTACGAACTGAAGGATCTGGGCCAGCTGCACAAGGAAATCTTCGGGCCGGTCCTGCACGTGATCCGTTGGAAGGGCGACCAGCTCGACGCGGTGATCGACCAGATCAACGCCACCGGCTACGGCCTGACCCTGGGCGTGCATTCGCGCATTGACGAGACCGTCGACCGCATCAGCAACGGCGTCCACGTCGGCAACGTCTACGTCAACCGCAACCAGATCGGTGCGGTGGTCGGCGTGCAGCCGTTCGGCGGCCAGGGCCTGTCCGGCACCGGCCCGAAGGCCGGCGGCCCGCACTACCTGCTGCGCTTTGCCACCGAAAAGACGGTGACGGTGAACACCACCGCTGCCGGCGGCAACGCCTCGCTGCTGACCCTGGGCGACTGATCGCCCGATAGTTGCAGTGAACGAAAAACCCCGCGAAAGCGGGGTTTTTTGTGCCTTTTTTCCTGTGGCGCCTAGCGTGGGCTCGGCGCTACACCCGCATCAGGCCGCGCCAATGACGCAACGCCACCAGCGCGTTGATCCAGAAGCCCACGTACAGGATCGAGGTCAGGTGCAGGCCACGGCTGTAGTACAGCGGCACTGCCACGGTGTTCACCAACAGCCACACCCACCACGATTCCAGCTTGCGCCGCATCATCAGGATCTGCGCGATCACGCTCAGCACCAGTACCGCCGAATCGATGTAGGGCGCGTAGGCGTTGGTCAGGCGGGTCAGCATCCAGCCGTAGCCGAACGTGGCCACCACCGCCAGCGGCGCCAGCCAGGCCCATGCACGCGGTCGCAATGAGGTGATCGGCAGCGGCGCACCGTGATCGCCGCGCAGCCACTGCCACCAGCCCAGCACGCTGATGGCAATGAAGAAGAACTGCAGCACCATGTCCGCGTACAGGTGCGAACGCTCGAACACAGCGGCGAACAATGCGCAGCCGACGATGCCCAGCCACCAGGTGTGCACGTTGTTGCGTCCGGCCAGCAGGATCGAGCCGGCGACGGCGATGTTGGCAGCCAGCTCCAGCTGGAAGTTCGGATCGGACAGGTTCATGGCGCTATTGTCGTGGATCCACGCCGTGGATGGCTCCGATCTTCGGTAGATCCACGCCACGCGTGGATGGCCCGTGGCCACAGAAAAAGAAAGCCCCGCTTGCGCGGGGCCTTCCGTGTGCTGCGTCAGGCCGAGGCCCGAATCAGAACTTGTACTGGAACGAAGCCGCCAACACGTCGCCACGGACCTTGTACTTGCCCGACAGCGAGTTGCCCTGGTTGGCAGTGGTCGCACGCACGTTCACGTTCGGATCGCTGGTGAACAGGTGGGTGTAGCCAAAGTTGTACTCGGTGTTTGCCGACGGGGTCCAGCCCACGCCCAGCGACAGCCACTTGCGGCTGGTATCCGGCACGCGCACGTCGCGGTGGGCGTCGGTGGTCGGGGTCTGGTCCAGCGCAACACCACCGCGCAGGGTGACGGTGTCGCTCAGCTTGTAGTCGGCGCCCAGCGACACGAAGGTGGTGTCACGGTAGCCGAACTCCAGGACCGAGTCCGCCTGCGGCGACGCGTAGTCGACGGTGACGCTGTCAAAGGCGGTCGACCAGGCGGTACGGGTCACGTCGCCCATCACGGTCCAGCGGTCGTTGACCTTGTGGGTCACGCTCAGGGTGGCCGAGGCCGGCATGGTCACCGTGGCCTTGCCGCTGGTGTCCATGAACCAACCGCGGGTACGCGGCGAGTTGGTCAGCAGCGAACGTGCGCGGTCGGCGCCGCTGAAGGTCGCATCACCACCGGTGATCTTGTGCTCGACCTTCGAACGGTAGCTCAGGCCGATGTGGGTGTTCTCGTCGATCGAGAACAGGCCACCGACGGTCCAGCCCACGGCATTGTTGTCACCCTCGATCTTCAGGGTGCCATCCGCGCTGCCCGGGGCGAAGCCCGGAGCGCCGGCGCCGGCCAGGATGCTGCCGTAGTCGACGGCGTTGCTCAGCTCGATGGTCAGGTGCTCGACGAACACCGACGCGCCGAACGACACGTACGGGTTGACGTCATACGACGCGGCGAAGCCAAGGTCGATGGCCTTCAGATCGGTCTTCAGGCCGCTGTAACGACCCACCCAACCGTTGTCGTATTCGGTCTTGAAGCCGAACGGTGCGGTCAGCGACACACCGAAGTGGGCCTTCTCGCCGATCGGCATGTGGAAGTACGCAGCCGGGACCGGAGCGATCATGCCGGCGTCGCCGCCGTCACCACCGGTCTGCGGGCGGCCTGCCGCATTGCGGCCCTGGCCCTTGAACTCGGCCTTGAAGCTGATGGCGCTCAGGTCGCCCTGGACCAGGGTGCCTTCCAGCTGGCGCATGCCGGCCGGGTTGACGGCGATGATGGAGGCGTCGCCTTCGGCGCTGCCGGAACCGGCGAACGCGCGGCCGAGGCCCTTGGCGCTGTTTTCCTTCAGCTGGAAGGCGGCAGCGTTGGCATCGGCGGCGGCCAGCGCACCGGCAACGCCGACGGCCAGCAGGGTCAGTCGGGCAATGGTGGAAGCGGTTTGCATCGTAGTTCTCTCTCCGGTAAGCGGTGATGGTGCTCTGAGTGCGCCTGCGCCCGGCAGGCCTTGGGGCCCTTCGGAGCGCGCCGGATTCCCCTCCCGACATACGACGCCGTATGCGAGTATTACCCAGAGCTGTTAATGAAACAATAACAGCGCAGGCGCTTTTTTCGTCCCAGAAGCTGAACAGGACAATCCCCGCCGTAAGCGCCCGCACGCTAGGCTATTGCTCATGTTCGTCTCCCTCCCGTCGCGCAAGAAGGCGGCCCTGCGCTGGGCCACGCCCGTGCTGTTTGCGGCACTGTGGCTGGCGTTCCTGTGGTCGATCTCGCGTCCGGACGACGCCCGGGGCAGCCTCTGGCTGGACTGGGGCGCCCTGTCCACCGGCCTGACCCACCCGCTGGACTGGTGGGCGACCCTGCAGGACGGCAGCGTGCTGCGGCTGTTCACGGCCCTGTTCCTGCACGCGGACTGGTCACACCTGCTGGGCAACCTGGTATTCCTGCTGATCTTCGGCCTGCCTGCTGAGCGGGTGCTGGGCCCGTGGCGGCTGCTGCTGCTGTTCCTGGTCGGAGGCGCGGTGTCCAACCTGGTGGCGATCTACACCATGGGCAGCCCGGACCAGATCATCATCGGTGCCAGCGGCGCGGTGTCCGCACTGATCGGCGCCTATCTGGCCCTGTTCCCGGGCGCCCGGCTGGGCGTGGTCATTCCGCTCGGCCTGTTCCTGGAGTTCGTGCGCGCCCCGGCCTACCTCCTGATCGGCGTCTGGGCCGCCCTGCAGGTGGTGTTCGCCCATATCGGCCCAAGCTTCGGCATGGTGGCCTGGTGGGCGCACATCGGCGGCTTCGTGTTCGGCGTGGTGTACGGGGTCTACGTGCGGGCGGCCATCGCCCGCCGCCTGCGCAAGCGCCACGGCTTCTGACCCCTGGTAGTGCCGGCCGCTGGCCGGCTCCATGCGCACCCGCTCGTTCGTGGATCAGTCGAGCACGGCTCGACTCTACAGAATCAGGGCTTGGCCGGGACGGGTGCGGGCTTCGCTTCTGGCTTCGCTTCTGGCTTCGCTTCTGGCTTCGCTTCTACCTTCGCTTCCGGCTTCGCCGCAGCGGCCTTCGCAGCCTTGGCCGCATCCGCTTTTGCCGCTTCGGCCTTCAAGCGTGCAGCCACCGAACCCGGGGTCTTCAGCTCGGCCAGCGCGTCGTTGATCGGGCCATCGCCCGGCAGTACCGCACCGGCGTGATAGCCCTCGGTGCCCTCGTCGTCACCGCGCAGATGACCCGGCAGGGTCGCTTCGCTGTAATCGCTCAGGCTGGCCGGCAGTGCATCCTCGGCCGGCGTAGCGGCCGGCTTCAGTTCGACCTCCGGCACGATGCCCGTGGCCTGGATCGACTTGCCGCTGGGCGTGTAATAACGCGCGGTGGTCAGCTTCACCGAGTCACCGTTGTCCAGCGGCAGCACGGTCTGCACCGAGCCCTTGCCGAAGGTGCGGCTGCCAACCACGCGGGCGCGCTTGTTGTCGCGCAGTGCGCCGGCCAGCACTTCCGAGGCACTGGCCGAACCGGCGTCGACCAGCACCACCACCGGTGCGCCCTTCAACAGATCGCCCGGCGTTGCATCGAAACGTGCATCGCTGATGCTGATGCGGCCGCGGGTACTGACGATGTTGCCCTTGTCGAGCAGGTCGTCGGCCACCTGCACGGCAGCAGTCAGCAAGCCACCCGGGTTGCTGCGCAGATCCAGCACCAGGCCCTTGAGCTGGCCACCGGACTGCTTCTGCAGCTGCTGCACGTGCTTCTGGAAGTCCGAACCGGTGTCGGCCTGGAAGGTGCTCAGGCGGATGTAGCCATAGCCCGGTTCCAGCAGGCGGCTGCGCACGCTGGTCACGCGGATGGTCTGGCGGGTGAGGCTGACATCGAACGGCTTGGGCTTGCCTTCGCGCACGATGGTCAGCACCACCTTGCTGCCGGCCGGGCCGCGCAGCGGTTCGCTGGCATCGATCGCGCTGATCGGCTTGCCGTCGATGGCGATGATCAGGTCACCGGCGAGGATGCCGGCCTTGGCCGCCGGCGTGTCGTCGATCGGCGAGATCACCTTCATGCTGGCGTTGTCTGGCTGCTGCTGCAGCTCCACGCCGATGCCTTCGTAGGCGCCGCTGGCCTGTTCGTCGAAGGCCTGCGCGTCTTCCTTGTTGAAGTAGGTGCTGTGCGGGTCGAGGTCGAGCAGCAAGCCACGCACCGCTGCCTGCATCAGCTTCTTGTCATCGACCGGATCGACGTAGGCGGCCCGCACTGCGTTGTAGACGGCCACGAAGCGGCGGATGTCCTCCAGCGGCACCTTCGAGGTCACCGCCTCCTCGCTGCTCGCTGCCTGCCCGCCGGTTTCCTGGCTCGGGGCGGGCGCGGTCTGCTGCGCCCAGGACAGCGCTGGCAACAGGGCCAGCAAGAGGGTGGCGGTACGGGCTGCGCGCATGGATCACTCCTGTCGACGGTGGCATGGTGCCCAAGGCACATGCACCGATTATGCGCGAAGCACAGCTAAATTCCCGTTGAATCCGGCCCGCACGTGGCGAGCGGGGATTCAGCGCCGCTGCAGCCAGCTGTCCGGATTCACCGGTTGCCCGCCACGACGCAGCTCGAAGTACAGCGCGGTGACCCCTTGGCCCCCCGAGTTGCCGACCTTGGCCACCGCATCGCCACGGCTGACCCGTGCACCGGCGTCCTTGAGCAGGGTGTCGTTGTGGGCGTACAGGCTCATGTAGCCATTGCCGTGGTCGACGATCAGGATCATGCCGTAGCCGGTCATCCAGTCGGAGAACACCACGGTACCGTCGGCCACGGCGGTGACGGTGCTGCCGGCCGGTGCGCCGATCAGCACGCCGCTGCTGGTACGCCCGTCAGGCAGCTTGCCGCCGTAGCGGGCCAGCAGGTTGCCGGACAACGGCCAACCCAGGCCCCCCACCTTCGGCGCCGGTGCGGAAGCCACCGCCGGCGGAATCTTGGTGGGCGGTGGCGGCCGTCCCTGTGCCGCGGCCTGGCGTGCGGCACGTTCGGCAGCGGCCTTCTCCGCTGCCGCACGGCGCGCAGCCGCGCGACGCTCGGCCTCGGCACGGGCGGCGGCCGCACGCAGATTGGCCAGCAGTGTTTCCAGCGCCTTGGCGTCCTGGCCCAGCGCCTGTTCCTTCTCGCGCTGGTCCTTGAAGCGCTCGTCCAGCGAGGCCACGGTCTTTGCACGATCGCGGCGGTCGGCTTCCAGCGCCGCTGCCTGCTGCTTCTGGTCCTGCTGCGCCCCCTGCAGCTTCTGCTTGCGCTCGGCAATCTGCGCCTGCAGCGCTTCCAGTTCCTTCAGGTCGGCGGTCAGCGTGGTGATGCGCTGGGCCCGCTCACGCTGCAGGTAGCGGTGGTAGGCCAGGGCGCGATTGGCATCGGCCACCGTGTCCTGCGACAGCAGCAGCTTCAATGGTGCGTGGTTGCCCAGCTGGTAGGCCGCACGCAGCAGGCCGGCCAGCTCGCGATGCTGCTGGGCGAGGTTGACCTGCAGCGTGCTGCGGCGTTGTTCGGCCTCGGCCAGGGCGTGGCCCTGCTCGCGCAGCGCGGTTTCCGTCTGCGCAAGCGCGCGGCCGGTGCGGGCCACCTTCTCGTCGGCCTCACGCAGCTGCTGCGAGGCCTGGCCACGCTGGCCCTCGATCTGCCGGCGCTCCTGCGCCACGCCCTTCAGTTCACTGCGCAGTTTCTGCAGCTTGCGCTCGGTCTCGCGCGTGGTCTGCGCGGCCCCCGGCAGCGGCAACGCCAGTGCCAAGGCCAGCCCCAACAGCAGGCAGCGCCCGCCGCGAGCAGCGGCGATGTGATGTCGGCGTGATGGGAAGGCGTTGTTGCGCAAGGGCTTTCCAGTGACTTCAGGCAGTTGCAGGGGGTACCGGGGAATGGTGACATCTCCGCACGCGGCCTGCCAGCCGCACATCCATCGAGGTCCCCATGAAAGCTCTCTCCATTCCGCTGCTGTTGGGCGTACTGCTGGTCACCGGGCCAGTGGCAGCGCAGGAAAACATCAGCAAGGTCAACGGCAGCATCAGCGCCGAACCCGGCCAGCGCTACGGCAAGCTGGACACCGTCAACGGCGGCATCCGCGTCGGCGAAGGTGTCGAGACCGGCAGCATCGACACCGTCAACGGCGGGGTCAAGGTCGCCGATCGCGCGCGCACCGGCAAGATCGAAACGGTCAACGGCGGCGTACGCCTGGGCCGCGAGGTGATCGCACACGGCAGCGTCAGCACCGTCAACGGCAGCATCTTCAGCGATCGCGGCAGCCAGATCGAAGGCGGCGTTGAAACCGTGAACGGTGGCATCGGGCTGGTCGAAAGCCGCGTCGGCAACGACGTGGAAACCGTCAACGGTGACATCACCGTGGGCATCGGTTCGCAGGTCAAGGGCGGTGTGCACGTGCGCAAGCCGAACTTCAGCGTCTCGCTGACCGCCAGCCGCAAGCCACGCGTGATCGTCGGTCCGAATGCCGTGGTGGACGGCCCGTTGCAGTTCGAACGCGAGGTGGTGCTGTACGTGCACCGCACGGCCCGCATCGGCCCGGTCACCGGCGCCGAGCCGATCCCGTTCGACACCGAAACCGCTCCGGCGGACTGAGCACACCGCGCCCATCGGTTCGGTGATACTCGCTGTTACCGGTCGTACACGTGGTGCGGCCGCCCTTTGTTTTCCAGGAATCGACGATGCCCCGCAAACTCCTCCTGTGCCTGGCCGCTGCGGCCGCGCTCAGTGCCTGCAAAGGCGAAGACACTCCGGCGCCCGCGCCGGCCACCGACACCGCCGCTGCCAAGCCGGCGGCCCATGCGTTCTCGCCGGAGATCAACGCCGGCGACTTCGCCGAGATGGTCAAGACGCTGGCTTCGGATGAATTCGAAGGCCGCGCCCCGGGCAGCAAGGGCGAGGAACTGACGGTCAACTACATCCGCGACCAGATGCAGCGCATCGGCCTGCAGCCCGGCAACGGCGACAGCTGGTTCCAGGATGTGCCGATGACCGAGACCACGGCCGACGAATCGACCGTGCTGAAGATCACCCAGGGCGGCAAGACCACCGAGCTGAAGTTCGGCACCGACATGGTGGTGGGTACCCGTACCGGCCAGGCCGAGGTGAAGGTCGATGCCAGCGACCTGGTGTTCGTCGGCTACGGCGTCGACGCGCCGGAGCAGAAGTGGAACGACTACGCCGGCCAGGACTGGAAGGGCAAAACGGTCGTCATGTTCGTCAACGACCCGGGCTTCCATGTCGATGACGCGAAGCTGTTCGACGGCAAGCGCATGACCTATTACGGGCGCTGGACCTACAAGTTTGAGGAGGCTGCGCGAAAGGGCGCCGCTGCCGCGCTGATCGTGCACGACACCGCCGGCGCTTCCTACGGCTGGGATGTGGTGAAGAACTCCTGGGCAGGCCCGCAGTACGACCTGCCGGCCAAGGATGACCCGGAAGCCCGCATTCCGGTTCAGGGCTGGCTGAGTGCCGACGCTGCCAAGGCGCTGTTCGCCGGTGCCGGCCTGGACCTGGCGCAGGCCTACAAGGACGCCAGCAAGCGCGGCTTCAAGCCGGTGCCGCTGAAGGCCACCGCTGCGGTCGATCTGAAGAGCCAGATCGCGCAGAAGCAGTCGCGCAACGTGGTGGGCGTGCTGCCGGGCAGCAAGCGCGCTGACGAGGCCGTGCTGTACATGGCGCACTGGGATCACCTGGGCAAGCACGAGGGCGAGACCGGCGACAATATCTACAACGGCGCGGTCGACAACGCGACCGGCGTGGCCGGCATTCTCGAAGTGGCCGAAGCAATGGCCCATCAGGAGCCGAAGCCGGAACGTTCGGTGGTGTTCCTGGCGGTGACCCTGGAAGAATCCGGCCTGCTGGGTTCGAAGTACTACGTTGCCCATCCGACCTTCCCGCTGGACAAGATCGCCGGCGTGATCAACATCGACGCGATGTCGGTTGCCGGCCGTGCCAAGGACGTTACCGTCACCGGCTTCGGCAGCTCGGAGCTGGAAGACATCCTCAAGCCGCTGGCCGCGGCCCAGGACCGTACCCTGCACGGTGAGACCTCGGTGCAGAGCGGCTTCTACTTCCGTTCCGATCACTTCAACTTCGCCAAGGCCGGTGTGCCGGCCCTGTACGCCGATGGCGGCGAAGACCTGCGCGAGGGTGGCGTGGACGCGGGCCGCAAGGCTGCAGCCGACTACGGCGCCAACCGCTACCACGGCCCGAAGGATGAGTTCGATGCGGCCACCTGGAAGCTGGACGGCACCGTCGAAGACCTGCAGCTGATGTACGGCGTCGGCAAGGAACTGGCCGGTGGCGATCGTTGGCCGAACTGGTACGAAGGCAACCCGTTCAAGGCAGCCCGCGACGCGATGATGAAGGACAAGGCCCCGGCTGCGGCGAAGTAGCGTCGAGCTTGCTCGACTGAGTACTGAAGCAAGCCAAGGCGGCGCCCGCAAGGGCGCCGCTTTTTTGTGTGTGATCGCGCCCTGCAGTTGTAGCTGCCAACCTTGGTTGGCGCCATGGTTCCTCGCAGAGGGCCTCCACGCATGGCGTGGATCTACTTGTAGTGCCTGCCGCTGGCCGGCAAATGATCGCTGTGTGGGCCTGCTGTTGGTAGCTGCCAACCTTGGTTGGCGCCATGGTTCCTCGCAGAGGGCCTCCACGCATGGCGTGGATCTATGGGGCGATGTAACGCCGTCGGGTTGCCGGCCATCGGCCGGCACTACCCGCATTTCGCGCGCACAAAGAAAAACCCCGCTGCGCGAGCAGCGGGGTTTTGGGTGTAAACCCTGGCGATGACCTACTCTCGCATGGCTTGAGCCACACTACCATCGGCGCAGCTGCGTTTCACTTCCGAGTTCGGGATGGGATCGGGTGGTTCCACAGCGCTAATTTCACCAGGGAGACGGTTGCAGCAGCGCTTGCAGCGCCAGCTTCGCGATCTTGCCCTTGGGGCGGAAGGTACCCGGAAAATGCAGTGCCTTCACTTAATAAGAAAAACCCCGCTGCGTGAGCAGCGGGGTTTTTGGGTGCAAACCCTGGCGATGACCTACTCTCGCATGGCTTGAGCCACACTACCATCGGCGCAGCTGCGTTTCACTTCCGAGTTCGGGATGGGATCGGGTGGTTCCACAGCGCTAATTTCACCAGGGAGGCGGTT
>NZ_JAWIRT010000016.1:0-125201 GCF_036320045.1 Stenotrophomonas sp. SMYL20
TGCGGGCGAACGTGCGTGGCTACACCGGAGAGGGTGAGCAGCCGATTGAGCTGGAGGTGGACGGCGCGCAGGTTGCTCCAGAGGCGTGGGCAAGCGCCTGGATCGACAACGGCAGCGACGTGCGCATCTACCCGGTCCCTCATTACGAGGGCATTGCCGCAGTGATCTATTGGGTTGTGGTTGCGGTGGTGGCTGCGTATGCCATCTACATGGCCAACAACCTGCCTGGCAGTCGGAACGGGCAGGGCGACAGCCTCAGTCTCGACACGGCGCGGGCGAACACCGCGCGGCTCGGGAGCCCGGTCCGGGAGGTTCTGGGGCGATGCCGCGTTTGGGCCGACTATCTGGTGCAGCCGGTGTCTCGCTTCGTAGGTGAGAAGTCCTATCGAACCCACATGTTCGTGTGCGTGGGGAAGGGCCGACACATCATCCCCGTGGGTTCGGCCCGGCTGGGCAACACGCCCATCAGCTCGTTCGGCAGTGACGTGCAGATGACCATCTACCCACCGGGTGCAGATGTGAGCGGCGACGTGCGCTCCGAGAACTGGGTGAATTCTACCGAGGTGGGGGCTACCGCCTCCGGCACCGCCGGTCTGGATCTGAGCGACACGGCAGACGTTTCTACGGGCATCAACGCAGACTCGGTGACGGTATCGGGGAATGTGATCACCCTGAACAACGCGACAGTCACCGACGCGAACGGTAACGAGCGGCCGACCAGCTCCGTGCCCAGCAGCTGGGTTGTCGGCGCCGTGCTCACGCTAAAGGTCGCGGCTTCCTTCAACGCGACCACCAGCGGCCTTTACTCGATCATCGCCGGCAGTGCTGTGGCGGAACTGGCGCCCTACGTGGGCATGCCGGTTCTGCTGACCTACAACGGAGCCGATTACGCGTTGTTCGTGGCCAGCTACGTTCCCGGCTCTCCCGCAGTGCCCGGTGTTGGTGGCAGCGCGGCCCGTGTGACGGGCTCGGCTGCTGCGAGCAACTTCGACTTCAGCGGTTCTCCGGTCACATTCGGGATCAGCTGGCGGGGAACCACCTACAGCGTGGCGCTGGTGGCCAATTACATCACCTTGGGCGTGCTGCTGACTGCCATCAACGACCAGTTGGTGGACAGCGGCTTGGTGGCTACTCAGTCCGGCGGTGTGGTGACGATTGCTGAGGCGGCCAGCCCGTTTGCTGGCGGGAGCATCACCTACAGCGGACTGCCGGCGCCTGTCTTCGGCAGCAGCCCAACGTCTACAGCAGGTGTGGCCACGACCGGTGGAACGCCGGCAACGCAGCCTCGTATAACGCTGGCCTATGACGGCCCGACCGGAACTGCTTTTGGAGGCCTGCCGCCTGGTGTGGTATCGCTGGCAATGTCGCGCGGCCAAAGTGATTATCGAATTGCGGCCGTGTCCGGGCTCACCTTGGCCGTGGAACGGCTTACAGAGGCTGGCGTGGTCGACACGAGCTGGCCGGGCTGGACCAGCCGGACGGCCACTGACTACAGCGCCACCGGGTTCCAGGAGGGCGAGGATTGGTTGGGACCATTCCTGGTGTGCCCGAACGGCGAAACCACCGATGCGTTTGAGTACGACTTCAACTTCCCCAGCGGCCTGATCTGGTACACCAGCAAGGGCAACAAGCGCACGTTCACGGTCAGCATCCGCGTTGGGTATCGGGTGTATGGCTCGGGCGCGCCCTGGACGGTTCGGACCCACACGTACACGGGATACTCCGAGGATGCGGTGGGCTTCACCGAGCGCATCACCCTCGGAGCCCCTGGACAGGTCGAGGTGCGGGTCAGGCGGGTGACCGAGCGCGGGGGCAATTCGGCACGGGATGCCTGCTACTGGCAGGGCCTGCGCGCGCGCCTGTCGCAGCGGCCGACACGCTACGACGACCTGACGACCATCGGCCTGACGGTGACCACCGGGACGAAGTTGGCGGCGCAGACCGACCGCCGGTTCAACGTGGAAGCTACGCGGCTGTATGACCAGGGCACTGCGCGCAGCATCAGCGGCGCCATGATCCACGTCATGCGGTCCCTTGGACTGCCGGCGGACCAGATCGACACGGACACGCTGCAGCATCTGGAGGACACCTACTGGACGCCACGAGGGGAATTCTTCGACTTCAGCGCGGAGAAGTCCGGCACCAGCGCACTGGACTTGCTGCAGATGGCGGCGCAGGCGGGCATGGGCTACTTCCTGCTGATCGATTCGATGTGTTCGGCAGGGCGGGAAGGGGTGAAGGGGTGGCGAGGCGGGATCTCACCGCAGCGCCAGCTTGAGCCGCTCAGCACGTCGTTCATTTCGCCGGGCCCGGACGACTACGACGGCGTGGACGTGACCTACGTCGACGAGGTGACGTGGGCGGCCGAGACGGTGGAGTGCCGGCTACCGGGTGTGACCGAGCCGTGGAAGGTGGAGACCTACGAGCTGCAGGGTGTCGGCACGCGCGATCGCGCGTACCGGATCGGCATGCGCCGGCTGATGAAGCACCAAGGCCAGCGCCTGACCTACAAGACCAAGACCGAGATGATGGGGTTGGTCTACCAGTATGGCGACCGGGTGAAGCTGTTCGATGACATTCCGGGTTCGAGCACCACCAGCACCATGATCGAGTCGGCCAGGCTGGACGGTACTCGGCTGCTGATCGAGGTGGGTGAGTACCTGGACTGGAGCCTGCCAGCGCCGCGGTGCCTGGTCCGGTTCCAGGACGGAACGCTGTCCGGCGTGATGGTGCCCACCCGCGTGGACGACCACCGACTGACCATCGCCGCCTCGGCACTGCCGGGGGACCACGCCTTCAACACCTGGATCATGGACGACCCGACGATTGACCCGCCCGAGCTGATCTTCTGCGACAGCACGCGCACTGGGTACGACGCCGTGCTGGCCGAACTCACGCCCGGCGAAGACGGCTCGGTGGAGCTGACCGCCCTGCAGTACGACCCCGCCTTCTACCAATACGACGACGCCATCGCGCCGTAGCGCCACTGGAGACGCAGCAACATGACGACCTTCAACACCGGCAATCCGCTGGGTTCGAACTCGCCCAAGGACCTGTACGACAACGCCGAGAACCTGGACAACGGTATCAACGGAACCGCGTTGACGTGGCAGGATCGCCGCGGGGTTACGCGGAAGAGCTGGAACGGTATTGAGACGGATTTTCAGCAGTTCCTTGCCGATGGCAGCACCATCGAGTTTCCGACCTGGGCGGCGGCCAGTGCTGCGGCGGGGGCGGGACAGATTCCGCTGAACCGGCAAGTGGCAGTGATCGGTGATGGCGGAAGCCACACTGACCCTGTTTCCGGTCTGACCGTGAGCAACAGTGGCCGCTATGTGATGGTTGCGGCCGGGTTGCAGTGGCGGGATGCGGATGTGATGTCGCAGAAGGCCAACCGTTATGAGGTTCGCCCAGCGATCAGCCAAGTCGACCCCCTCACTGATGCGGTGCGATCCGGCATGTACGACGAATTGATCTCGCGCGCGCCGACCGCCATTGTCGCGGCCAGCTTGGGGTACTCGTCGTGGACGCAGGCCTTCGATGTGGGAACCGACATTGCGGCCGGTGCCAGTTTCGACGGCGTACGTGCACAGCTGCAGCTCGGGGCAGGGACGACTCACCTGCGCATCTCCGTGTGGCGCCGGTCACTCGCAGTGACTACTCAGGACCGCGCGGGGCCAGGCCTGGCCGGTGACGTGCTGCTATCCCGCAAAGCAGTGCCCGTTTCTGATCTGGGCCTGGCCATCGGTTTTGCGGCGCGGGTGTGGGTTCCGATTCCGGTGGTGATCGCCGAGGCTGGCTACACCTACCTGATCACGCTTGATGCGCGAGACGCATCCGACGCGGCGCTGGGCATGGGTATGGGCTACCTGAGCACCACCGGCCTTTCGCAGCGGCGTATGGGCTACTACCTTTCCACCCCCTCGGCCGGCTTCTGGAGCAACATGGGCGCAGGGTCGGCAATTGCGTGGAGCCTGGGCGCAGCGCAGCTGGTGAAGTCTGCCGATCTGGATGCTCGGGCGACCTCACTGGAAACGTTCCAGGCTGCTATCGATCAGGTGATTCCCAGCGCGCCGCAGACAGTGGCCGCCTTGGCAGGCGAGAGTGCTTTCACGCTCCCCACCGGGCGATACACCTGGGCCATTGGGATCGTCGGTGGACTGGATGTTCCCGACGGCGTTGTGGCAGATGGCGTGAACGTCCCGCTGATCGTTGAGGCAGGCACAGCGAAGGTTGCCGTATGGCTGTACTCGCGCCCGCGCGGCGCGGCGTGGGAGGTGCAACCGCCGGGGTTCACTGGCGACATTCTCGTGGCGAGTGCACAGGGTACGGTAGATGATCTTGGCATCGTGCCCGGGGCGCCCTCGATGGCGACGGTGAATTTTGCGTTGTCGCGCTTCACGGTGGAATCCGGAACTATGTACTACCTCGTCGTGGAGGCGCAGGACGCGAGCGGTGCACGGCTCCTCTCGGCGATCACCTATCACAGCGTGGTGGGTCTGGTTGCCGATCAGTACCGCAAGTTCTGGCGAAGCGGATCGGTGTCGTCATGGTCCAATGGTGCATCTTCGACCACCTTCCGGTTTGCTTACGACCTGACCCTCACTGGCTACCAGCTCGATCAGGACGAAGTCGGCGCCGACGTTTGGCTGGGTGACTCTATTCTTGAGGCGACAGCGCGCTGGCAGGGCACCGAGCTTCGCGTGAAGGGAACTGCCTTGCGCAGTGGCGGTAGGCGAGCCTTGGATGCCACAGTGAGCTTGGCAGCGCTGACCGGCGGCACTGTGACCGATGAACCGCTCACGCTACGGCCGGCGGCCGGAACTGCCAAAACTTGGAGCTACATGCGGGATCGTGTGGCACATGCCGCCCTGACCGGGGTTACCGTCACGGATGCCGCCACCGGCGGTGCTTTGGGCGTGGACACCGATTATTGGGTCATCCCTGCGCTGGGCGCGTTCTCCCTTCCTGGCACCAGTGGTGCGGAAAGGGCGGTACTGGTCAGCTACAGCTGGAAGGCGCGGCGTTACGACTTGGTGGTCTATACCCCGCTTACGGGTGCGGTTTCAGTGATCACGGGAACCGAGCGTGTGCGAGACGCCAGCGAGTTTGTTCCAGCGGCCGGTGTCGGCCAGCTGCCGCTCTTCGCGATCGACGTCGAGGCCAGGGTGATCCTGCCGCTTTGGGACAATGCCCCGGAAGGGGTGAAGCGTCAGTCGCTTGCGGAGTTCCGCGCTGAGCTTGCACGTAACCGGAAGCTGCTCAAGTCGGTGCTGCGCAAGTTGCGGCAGGGCCTGCCGCTCAAGGTGTTGGCCTACGGCGATAGCAACTTCGCGCAGATGGGTGGCCCCTACAGCCTCGCTGCTGTGCGTTCGTCATCCAATACCGTGTTCCATGACCGCACCAAGGATACGGGCGGGCTGCTGGCAAACCCGCCATATGGCGCGGATGTGCTGGCTACGGTTCCGGTGTACGACACGGGCGATGGGGCTGGGGCAGTGCACACCCGGTTTGGCATGGTCTGGGAGCTGGTGCGTGCCATGCAGGCGGCGTACGGCAGCGCCGTGACGCTGAGTAATCGGAGCATTCCCGGCACCACATCGGCAAATGGGACCTACCAAGGGCAGGACAGCGTCAGGCTGGCTGCCGCAGTAGCCGATGTGGGCGCCGGCGATCTGGTGCTTGTGGGGTTCGGCCAGAATGAGTTGGGCCAAGCGTCGACCCGGGCAAACATCATCGCAATCTGCCAGGCCTTCCAGGCAGCGGGTGCTGCGGTGGCGGTCGTAGGCTGCTTCCGGCCGAACGCCAACGACCTCAACGCGGTTCACACCTACGGAAACTGGCGTTACACCCAGCGTGCACTCCGTGAAGCGGCCTTCGCATGTGGGGCAGCGTATGTATCGACCGAGATGCTCTATGACGATGCCGTACAGGGCGCCATGGGGCTTTCGGCGAACGACTTCAGTGCCGCAACCTTCGATGTGCACCCTGGCCCACGCGAGCACGTCCTCTTGGGCGCGCGTCTTTCTTCGTGGTTGGACTGACGATATGGGGCGGGTCCGAATCGGCCCCGCTTTATTCCACCTGCATCAGTAGATCGTCTCGGTTATTGCGCGGCGTATTCACTGCGCGGCTGACGCGATAGGCCTCCATCGCCGGCGGCTCGCTGGCCAGCAGCATCGCCATGGCATCGTCGGGGCTCGCGGCTATCCACTCATCGATCTGGCCGGCCTGTAGCCACACCGGCATGCGGTCGTGGATGTCGGCCGAGACGCCGCTGCTGTCGCCGGTGATGATGGTGAAGGTGCCCAAGTTGCCGTCGGGCAGCAGGGGGCTGGTGCCCTCCCACAGACCAGCGGCCAGCAGCGGCCCCGTGGCGTGGATGAACCAGGGGTCTTTCTTCCCGTCCCCGGGGCTGACCGACCACTCGTAGTACCCGGCCATGGGGACCACGCACCGGCGCTTTTTGAACGCAGACCGGAAGGCGGGCTTGGTGGCCACCGTCTCGATCCGCGCGTTGATGGTCGAACCCTGCAGGCCCTTGGCCTTGGCCCAGAAAGGCAGCAGGCCCCACGCCAGCCGAGTTACCTGCCGGCCTTCGCCGCGGTCCAGGATCACCGACGCGCGCTGCGTGGGCGCCAGGTTGTAGCTGGGCTGGATCTCGGCCAGGCCGGGGGCAAGGTCAGCCAGCCCCGGCTGGCCGAGGTCGACAACGGGGAGCTGGACGAATCGGCCGCACATCCTAGTAGGGTAGGCCTATGATGTTAGTTCGACGTGTTGGGATGTCCTGACTCTGCATTCAGTCGCGCTGATCTAACTGGAAAACAAGGCGAGTTCTTCTGCTTTTTCCTGGATCGTGTCCAGTATTTGTCCAACTTTCGACTCTGCGTGAAGGAAGACGGGTTCGACGTTCATCCCTTCCAGGCCTTCAATCTCGCCGAATATTAGGCTCACACCAAACTGCATATCTCCAATGGATAAATCGGAGTCTGCATCGACCTCCGCAATCATCAACTCACCTCGGGCCTCGTTCCACGGCCCCAGGAGGCTGCCCGAGCCGTTGAGGACAATCTGGCTAATGGTTGCGCTGGAAACAGGCGTTGGATACGCAATGGTCACTCGATGCTTGCTGTGGTTGGCAATGGCATTGATTGCCCACAAGAATTTGTCGCCATCGAGCCTCGGCTGAAACGCGAGAATTGCATCAAAAATCTCCTTTGGGATCTCACGGCTTATTCCAGTCAGTCTCCCAGCAAGCTCTTGCTCTGTTTCACCAAAGGGGAATGCACATTTCCTGCCACTTTTACCTGCCGCCTTTGCAACGGCATAACACGCCTGGTCTAGGGCCTTTCGCAGTTCCTCAAATGCATCGTTTACCGTTGCACCGACTGCGATTGGCGTTCTCTTTGTCCTTCTCAATACAGTTCTGCGTTTCCCGTTCTCGGGGTCTGTTTCTGTAGTTAATGAGAAGGCTCCGGACTTGGCATGTTGCTCAACATGACGTCTGATCTCGCGAAATCGGACGTTTGCGCGCGCAAGGTGATACCTCGGGCTCTCCATCGGATGCACATTGTAAATTCCGTTTGCCATTGGTCAGTGATTCGATCTGCAGGTTGAATGTAGGTGAGAACACGCTTGTCAGTGATCGTGCGTCGCTTTAGTGCTGTACCTGCTCAGTCTGGATCACTGAGGGGGAGCTCCAGCGTGTCACCCTTCTTGGGGAGCACTTGGTCGACCATCTTCACGTATCTCTGCCACCCATGCCCGCTGGCAATCGCCAAGCGCTGGAACATGATCAGCGAATGGAGGTGCTGGGCAAGAAGAGGGTGGCCGACGTCATCCGATAGCCACTGATGCAGTTTGTTAGGCCGGGCGCCGGTCTCGTTCTTAGGCGAGCGCATTTCGAGTTCTTTTAGGACACCGGTTCCGAGCCGGTCATAGACCAAGTCACGAGTGTAATGCGCGACTACGCTGAACCGGTTCTTCTTCATCCCGGGCCAAGTCCAGCCCTTGAGCTTATAGATGTTCTCGTAGAACTCGTCTGGGAAGCGCTTGCTCCACGCGGCAAGCTCTTTGCGAAGAACCGCGTCCAGGTACTGCTGAAGAGCATCGCGCGGCCTGACTTCCTGATAGCCCGTCGCCTCGTCGACCAAGGCGATAATGCCGAGTTGAGACAGTGCCCGAACAAGGACTTCAGCCTGCTGCGCCACGACGAGCTGCGTGGCCGTCAGAGCCTTGGCCTCACGCGCGCGCAAATAGATGTCGCAGACGGCTGGAAGAGCCTCAGCGCGGAAGGCTTCTGACACGACCCCCTTGGTGCTACGCACTTCGGTCCCGGTCAGTATCTCTTTCAAGTCATTGTTTATAAAGGGGTGAAGGTTCCCGGCCTCGATAAAAACCGGCAGTTCGGTCCCGGTGTATTTGCGGCCTCGCCATGGGCGCTTGAGCGCCTTCATGATTCCTCGCGTGCTGATGTAGCGGTTGCCGTCTTCCAGCACGTAGCAGGGGATAGGAACTCCAGCGATGGTGAGCGTCCCCTCATGGGTTGCCTTCTGGGCGCCTCCCCACCGCGCTTCGGCGGCCTTCCTAGCAATCTCGGAGCGCTTGCTTTCAGACAACGCAGACGCCCGAGCCTTACCCCCGGCGGACTGTGGACTCTCGGTGGATTCGTCGGTCATAGCAAGCACTCCTATGGTTGATGCTTGCAATATGCCCTAGCAAGCATGACGACGCAAGATGCGTGCGATGTGAGGTCTAGTCCAAACGGTTCAGGCGAGTAGCGGCCGCGTTCGCAGCATCTGCGACGGTCGGCCGTATCCTTCCGGCCATGCTTCCCTCGCACGGCTACCAAGGCTTCCGCACCGCCCCGATCCCCTCTGGCTGGGTCCAGACGGGTGAGCGCTGGGCGCTCTGGTTTAACGGCCGCGAGACGGCCAGCGTTACGCCTGATGACGGCCCTGGCGTCCGGCTATGGATGGAAGGCCAGAAGATGTGGCAGGTGAAGGAAGTGCGCGCGGCCAACGTCCGGCAGGCGAAGCGCTACGCCGAGCGCTGGTGCGCCGCCAGGCTGTATCCCGAGCTGCCTCTGCGTGAGGCGGTCGCTCGGCTGACCGACAGCACGCCGATCCAGTTGCCCCCGCCACTGCCCGGTCTGCCGCCAACCCGCGAGCAGAAGCAGCAGGCCCGGCGCCTGGCCGAGGCCGGAGCGAAGGAGGTCGAGCGGATCAAGGCGGCGCTTGAACCGCGTAAGCCGCCGGCAGAGACGAAACCTCGAGCGAGGGACGTCCGCAGCAAGGCGTGGGTGAGGGCGGGGCTGCAGCAGTTGCGGCGAGGCGTGTAGGCGTCAGGCGACCCGCAGCTGCACCACGTTCCCATCGCGCAGCCGGTCCAGGTAGTCCGCCCACTCCTGCATCATTCGGGCGCGCTCTTCCAGGTGCTTGGTCCGGTTGTATGCTCGGCCGTCCGGGTCCTTGACCATATGCGACAGCTGGTGCTCGATGATGTCGGGCCGGAATCCCAGCACCTCGTCAAGGATGGTCCGCGCAGTAGCGCGGAAGCCGTGCCCGGTCATCACGTCATCCTCGAACCCCATCTTGCGCAGCGCGGTGTTCACCGTGTTCTCGCTCAGCGGTCGCTTCGGGCTGTTCCGCCCTTGGAAGACATACTGCCCTTTGCCTGTGAGCGGCTGAATCTCGCGAAGGATGGCCAGGGCCTGCCTCGAAAGCGGGATCAGGTGCTCCCGGCGCCGCTTCATGCGGCCGGCAGGGATCAGCCACTGCCCGGCGTCCAGATCGAATTCCGACCATTCCGCCTTCCGCAGTTCGCCGGGGCGCACGAACACCAGCGGCGCCAAGGCCAATGCCCAGCGTGTAACCTGCCTGCCGCGGTATGCGGGGATGGCGCGCAGCAGCGGCACCAGCTCTCGGGCCTCGGTGATCGCTGCATAGTGGTTCCGTGGCGTCGGCTGCAGTGCGCCGCGCAGGTCTGCCACCGGATTGCGCTTGGCCATGCCGCAGGCGATGGCGTACCGCATCACCTCCCCGCACTTCTGGATGACCCGGTGCGCTGACTCGATGGCGCCGCGCTTCTCCATCCGACGGGCGAGTGCAAGGAAGTCGGGTGCCTCCAGCTCAGCGGCTTGCCGGCTACCGATCCACGGCAGGATGTCGTTCTTCATCCAGGCCTCGACCTTTACCCGGTAGTCGTCGGACCAGATCCGGCCATCCATGAACTCGCGCGCGATCGCGCCAAAGGTCTGAGCCTCCATGCCCGCCTTCGCCGCGGCGGCCTCCTTCTTCTGCTGGTTCGGGTCCACGCCCTGGGCAAGCAGCCGCCTCGCGTCTTCGCGACGGTTCCGTGCCAGCTGCAGGGGCACCTCGGGGTAGACCCCCAGCGCTAGGCGCTTCTCCTTCCCGTCGAAGCGGTACTTCATTCGCCACCAACGGCTACCGCTCGGGGAGATCTCCAGGTAGAGCCCGCCGCCGTCGAACAGCTTCTGGGTCTTTCCAGTCGGCTTTGCGCGCCGAATTGCGAGGTCGGAGAGTGGGGGCATCGATCTTGGGGGCATTGGGCGGATGCCCCAAAATATGCCCCCGCCGTCTCACCAGCTGCAACGCATTGGACCGGTCTGCACCGTGCAACGAAAAAGGCCGGAAGCCCTGTTATTTCAGGGGTTCCGGCCTTCTGAGTGCATTGCCGCACTGAATAGTGGTGGAGCCAAGGAGGATCGAACTCCTGACCTCGTCATTGCGAACGACGCGCTCTCCCAGCTGAGCTATGGCCCCACGGCAGGCTTTCAGTGTAGCGCCGCCTGCCGGGCTTGCCAAGCGCCGGACCGGGACGGCGGCAGGCGTTGATCTGCCGCCGTCCCCCAGCCGGTTCAGGCCAGCGCCTGGCGCAGCAGATCGCCCGCGCGCTGTATCGCCATGCCGGTGGAAGCGGCCACGCCCTGCAGGTGGATGCAGGCGTGGATCATCCCCGGCAGCCGCTCCAGCATGCAGTCGACACCCGCAGCCTGCAGGCGGTGCGCGTACTGCTCGGCCTCGTCGCGCAGCGGATCGTGCTCGCAGCTGAGTACGGAGGCAGGCGCCAGCCCCTGCAGGTCGGTTGCGTGGGCGGGCGAGGCCAGTGCCGGCGGTGGATTCAGATCCATCCCACTCAGATAGGCCTGCCAGCAGCGCTGCATCAGTTCGGCGCTGAGGTAATAGCCCGTGGCGTAGTCGCGGTAGGAACCGCTGCCCATGCCGGCATCCAGCGCCGGGTACAGCAGCAGTTGGTGGCACGGTTGCGGCAGGCCCCGTTCGCGCAGCAGCAGGCAGCAGGCGGCGGCGAGGTTGCCGCCGGCGCTGTCGCCACCGATCGCCAGCCGCCGTGGGTCCAGGCCGAGGCGCTCGGCGTTGTCCTGCAACCACCGCCAGGCGTCGGCGACGTCATGCAGTGGAACCGGGAACGGGTGCTCCGGCGCCAGCCGGTAACCCACGGCGACAATCACGCAACCGCTGGCATTGGCCAGCGCGCGGCAGGGGCCGTCATAGACCGCCAGCGAACACTGGAACCAACCGCCGCCGTGGGCGAACAGCAGAGCCGGTACCGGTCCATCGGGAAGCCCTTCCGGCGTGTAGAAACGCAGCTCCAGCGCATGCCCGTCGCGCGCGATTACCGTGTGTTCGATCACATGCGCAACCGGCTGTGGTGCTCCCTGCAACTGTGGCAACGCGCTCTCGCTGATCGCCCGCAGTTCGCGCAGGTCTTCCGGCAGCGGATGGACGGCGACGGCGTCGACAAACTGCTGCAGCGCCGGTTCAAGCAGCATGGCGTGCCTCCTGCAGGAACGGCAGCAGCTGTGCAAGGAACGCCTGCGGCGCTTCTTCCATGATGAAGTGGCCGCAGCCCGGCACGATGCTGCCGCGCACATCATCGGCATGCGGCTGCAGGGTCAGCATCGGCGCATCGCCAGTGGCGTGTTCGGCGCCGATGGCCAGTACCGGCATCGGCAAACGGTGCTGCGCACGCTGCTTGTTCTGGCGGATCGTCTCCGGAATCGCGCGATACCAGGCGAATCCTGCGCGCAATGCGCCCGGACGGCTGTAGGCGGCAATGTAGGTATCGGCGGCCACCGCATCGCGCCGGTACGACCAGCGATCGAACATGAATTCCAGGTAGGCGCGCTCGCGACCGGTGATGAGCGCCTCGGGCAGGTCGGCCACCTGGTTGAACATGAAGTGCCAGAGGAAGATGTTGTCGGCCGGTGCAGCAAAGATGCCCGGTTCCGTGGCCAGGCCGGGAATCACCGCTTCGGTGACGGCCAGCTGGCGCACCGCCTGCGGCTGGTCGCTGGCCAGTGCATAGGCGATCCACATGCCGATGTCATGGCCGACTACCTGGTAACGGTCATGGCCCAGCGCCTGCATGGTCCGGTGCAGTACGGCGGCGGCGCTGCCGGTGTCGTAGCCGTGGGTCGGGCGATCGGATTCGCCGATGCCCGGCGGATCCACGGCAATCGCTTCGAAGCCGGCTTCGGCCAGCGCATGCAGCACGTGGCGCCAGGCATACCAGGTCTGCGGCCAACCGGGAATCAGCAGCACCGGCTCGCCATGGCCGGCGGAAACACAATGCACGCGCTGGCCGTCGATACGCAGGTAGTGATGGCGCAGGGCATCGTCGCCGGCAGTGCCAGCGGAAGAAAGGGTGTTCATGGGGGTTGCTCCGTTGGGGCTCAGGCGATGCCGAGCATCTGCTGCATCTGTGCGGTGCTGATCGGTGCACCGGCGAAGTCGTCGAAGATCTTGTCGGTGACCGGAATGATGTGGTCGCGGATGAATGCGGCACCTTCGCGCGCGCCGGCTTCCTGGTCCTTCAGGCAGCACTCCCATTCCAGCGTTGCCCAGCCCTGGTAGTCGTACTGGGCCAGCTTGGAGAAGATCGACTTGAAGTCGACCTGGCCGTCGCCCAGTGAGCGGAAGCGGCCGGCGCGCTCGGTCCAGTCGGCATACCCGCCATAGATGCCCTGGCGGCCGCTCGGGCGGAACTCCGCATCCTTGACGTGGAACATGCGGATCAGCGGGTGGTAGATGTCCAGGTACTCCAGGTAGTCCAGCTGCTGCAGCACGAAGTGGCTGGGATCGAACAGGATGCGGCAGCGCGGGTGCTGGTCGACGCGTTCGAAGAAGCGCTCGAAGCTGGTGCCGTCATGCAGGTCTTCGCTGGGATGGATCTCGTAGCAGAGGTTGATGCCGTTGTCCTCGCAGGCATCGAGGATCGGCCGCCAGCGTCGTGCCAGTTCGTCGAACGCCGCGTCGATCAGGCCCGGCGGGCGCTGCGGGAACGGGAACAGATACGGCCAGGCGAACGAGCCGGAGAAGGTGCCCATGTCCTGCAGGCCGAGACGGCGTGACGCGCGGGCGGCCAGGTGCAGCTGCTGCTGCGCCCATTCGCTGCGGGCCTTCGGGTTGCCGCGCAGTGCTTCGGGGGCGAAGCCATCGCAGAGTTCGTCGTAGGCCGGATGCACGGCCACCAGCTGGCCGAGGATGTGGGTGGTCAGTTCGCTGACCTGCAGGCCGTGCTCGGCCAGGGTGCCGCGGAGGTCGTCGCAGTAGTCCTGGCTGTCGGCAGCCGTGGCCAGGTCGAACAGGCGTGCATCCCACGCGGGAATCTGCAGCGCCTTGAAGCCGTGGCCGGCGGCCCACGCGGCAATGCCGGCGAGGCTGTTGAACGGGGCCTGGTCGCCGGCGAACTGCGCCAGGTGCAGGCTGGGGCCCTTGAGGGTCTGCATGTGTTGCTCCAATTATTTGTTGATCAACAAAGAATAGGCGCGACCCTCGCGGTGGTCAACACCCGCGTTACACTGCGCGCCTCACTGGAGCAGGCAGGCAGATGGCAGGGCGACCGCGCGAATTCGACAGGGACCAGGCGTTGCGCAAGGCGATGCTGCTGTTCTGGCAGCACGGCTATGAAGGCACGTCGATGTCGGCACTGGTGGAAGCACTGGGCATCGCCTCTGCACGCATCTATGCCGCGTTCGGCAGCAAGGAGCAGTTGTTCCGCGAAGCCGTTGCGCTGTATGAGGAAGGCGAGGGCGGCTTCGCGCCGCGCGCGCTGGAGCAGGCCACGCTGCGCGAGGCGATCGGGTCCATGCTGCGTGACGCCGTGTTGACCTACACCCGGCGCGGGCGGCCACACGGTTGCCTGGTGGTGTCCTCGGCCAGCAGCGTGTCGCCCGATGGCGAGGGCGTACGGGACTGGCTGGCCAGCCATCGTCGCCAGCGTACGGCGGCGATCATTGCGCGGCTGCAGCAGGCGCAGGCCGAAGGGCAGCTGGCCGGCGATGTGGCGGTGCAGGCACTGGGCGATCACTTCGCCACGGTGCTGCACGGCATTTCGGTGCAGGCCCGTGACGGCATCAGCCGCGAGCGGCTGCTGGCGATGGTCGATGTGGCGTTGACCCCGCTGCCCTGAGTCAAGCCTTCGGGGCGTGCCGAATGCCCGGTGACTGTGCCGAAACCGCTTGTTTCGCCGGGTTTGGGTGCTACGCAACGAAATCGTAACAATTTGGGGGATAATGGCGGCTTGCGCAGTTATCCTCCTTTTTGCCGCCCGGCTCGCGCAGGCCGCACGGACGCCTCCTCAGAGCATTTCATGCCCTCCCATTCCGATTCCCGCCGCCTGTCGGGTATGTCGTCTTCCTTCGTTTCCTTCCGCCGCCATCCGCTGGCCCTGGCCTGTGCCGGCCTGGCCCTGGTCGGCAGCTTCGGCGCCGCCGCACAGGACAGCGCGCCGACCCCGACCGGCCTGGACACGATCACCGTGACCGCCGAACACCGTGAGCAGAACCTGCAGGAAGTGCCGGTCTCGGTGGGCGTGGTGCAGGGCGAGCGCATGCGCGACTTCACCGCCGGCGGCGACGACACCCTGCTGGCGCTGTCCGGTCGTGTGCCGAGCCTGTATGCGGAAACCACCACCGGCCGCATCTTCCCGCGCTTCTACATCCGTGGCCTGGGCAACATCGACTTCTACCTCGGTGCCTCGCAGCCGGTGTCGATCATCCAGGACGACGTGGTGCTGGAACACGTGGTGCTGAAGTCCAACCCGGTCTATGACGTGGACCAGGTGGAAGTGCTGCGCGGCCCGCAGGGCTCGCTGTTCGGCCGCAACACCACCGCCGGCATCATCAAGTTCGACACCCTGAAGCCGACCCAGGACTACACCGGCCGCGTCAGCGCCAGCTACGCGTCCTACAACAGCGTGTCGATCGACGGCGGCTTCGGTGGCCCGATCAACGACATCGCCTCGTTCCGTGTGTCGGCTCTGTACCAGCACCGCGACGATTACGTCGACAACACCTACAAGGGCCCGAGCGCCGACGGCACGGTCAGCCCGAAGAAGAACGCCATGGGCGGCTTCGATGACCGCAACGTGCGCGCCCAGCTGCTGCTGACCCCGAGCGACCAGTTCTCGATCCTGGCCTCGGCCCACGCCCGTGATTACGAAGGCACCTCAACCCTGTTCCTGCGCGGTGCGCTGACCAAGGGCTCGAACAAGACCGACGTGCCGCGCGACAAGGTCGCCTACGACGAAGCCGGCAACAACCCGCAGGCGTACAAGACCTATGGCGGTTCGGTGAAGGCGCGTTATGACTTCGGCGCGATCGACTTCACTTCGATCACCGCCTACGAAACCACCTCCGGTTACAGCCGTGGCGACACCGACGGCGGTGCCGCGGTGAACTTCCCGGTCAACGGCGTGCCGAACGGCTACGGCCAGTCGATGGGCCGCATCCGTGACCTGGACCAGTGGACCCAGGAATTCCGCCTGGCCAGCCATGACGACAGCGCCCTGCAGTGGCAGGCCGGTGCGTTCTACTTCAACGGCAGCGACACCACCGACTTCTACCAGCGTGCATGGTTCCTGCAGGGCGCGGCCCGCAACCCGAACAACTGGGTGCGCCTGCGCAACAAGAACACCTCGTGGGCCGGGTTCGGCCAGATCAGCTACGCCTTCACCGACAAGTTCACCGTCACTGCCGGCCTGCGCCAGACCAAGGACGAGAAGCACACCCGCCTGCTGAAGACGGCTGACACTGCCGCTGGCGTGGTCACCTACAAGGGCCGCACCGACGTCAAGATGTCCGACACCACCCCGAGCTGGGATCTGAGCGCGATGTATCAGATCACGCCGGACGTGAGCGTCTACGCCAAGGTCGCACGCGGCTTCCGCGGCCCGACCATCCAGGGCCGTTCGGCGGTGTTCAATGCCGACTTCACCACCGCTGATTCCGAGACCATCCTGTCCTGGGAAGCGGGCGTGAAGAGCAGCCTGTGGGACAACCGCCTGCGCCTGAACGCCACCGCGTTCACCTACACCGTCAACGACATCCAGCTCAACGGCAACGATTCGGACGGCAACGGCGTGCTGTTCAACGCCGACAAGGCCAAGGCCTACGGTTTCGAAGCGGACATGGAGCTGCGTCCGATCCCGAACCTGACCCTGAGCGCCGGCCTGAGCCTGCTGCACAGCGAGATCAAGGACAAGCGCGTGTACGCGCAGGTCTGCGGCCTCAATGGCCAGGTGGTCTGCACCGTCGGCGACCCGACCATCAAGGTCGGTGCCAACACCTTCGCGCAGATCGACGGCAACCCGCTGCCGAACGCGCCGAAGTACAACGTCAACCTGGCGGCCCGCTACGACTTCCCGGTGAGCGACGCCGGCACCATGTTCGTCTCCACCGACTGGAACAAGCAGGGTTACACCAGCTTCGTGCTGTACGACAGCAAGGAGTTCAACTCCAAGGGTGACTTCGAGGGTGGCCTGAAGATCGGCTACTCGGGCAACTACGGTGCCTACGAAGTGGCGCTGTTCGCGCGCAACATCACCAACGAGAAGAACCTCAAGGGTGTGATCGAGAACTACATGGCCGCGGTCTACAACGAGCCGCGTACCGTCGGTGTCTCGCTGAACATGAACTGGTAAGCCCACCCCGTCGTGTAACGGAAACGGCGCTCATCGAGCGCCGTTTTTCGTTGCTGGCCAGGCATCATCCGTGCTCAAGGCGTGGCGCTGACGCCCTTGCCCAGCGCTGCATCGGACGGCGCACTGGGGCCCAGCACCTGCAGCTGCATCGCCTCCATCCGCTCCAGTACCTTGCGGTGCTTGCCGTTGAGGCCGCGCGAGGTGATTGCGATGTGCTTGCGTGCAGCGTCCAACGGCGCGGGTTGGTAGTGCACCCTGAAGCGGCGCAGGGCGCAGCCCGTCAGCTTGTCGACCGGTGCGCAGTCGTTCGCGTTGAAATCGATATCGCCGTCGGCGGCAACAATGAAGGGGCTGAGCAGGATCTGCCCTTCGTGGGCAGTGAAGGCCAGTGGCGCGTGGGCCTTGGCGATGACCGCCTGGATGCGTACGGCAGGGATGTCTTCAGGGACGATCCTGTCATCCCAGTAGCCTTCGGTGGGGCGCGAGGTTTCATAGTTCTGGGTGCCCCATGCCACGCAGTTGCCGGAAGCCACGTGCACCGAGATGCAGACCTGCTGGGAGTGCTGATCGGTCAGGACGCCCGGTGGTACCCAGACCTTCTTCCAGGAATAGAAACGGTAGTCGACGTCGGCAAGGCGGGTGGCGCCGATGTCCTTCGATACTTCGTCCATGGTCCCCAGCGGCTTCAGCTTGGCCACGCGGGTGTTCAGGCGGTAGTTCTCCGCACCGTTCAGCAGATAGGTGCCCGGCGGAATCAGATGCACCTCGAACACGTCCATCAACACCGTCCGCTGCGGGCCGGTTTCCAGTTCGTTGGTGTTGAACAGCTGCACATAGCCCTGGGAGGGAATGTCCTTGTGCTGGAAGGACACCCGCGTCGAGAACCCGGGCAGGTCGGTCGAGCGGTTGCCCAGATGAAAGCCGGGGACCGGAGAGCCGACGCCTGGCCCGCCGTTGTGCACGACATACGGGGCCGGCACCAGCACGGCAACCAGACCATCGCGGGTGGCACCGTCAATGATGTCCACCAGCTTGGCTGTGTTCTCCTTTTCCTGTGCATAGGAAAGCGGTGCGGCCTGCCCAGCGCATGCCAGGACCAACGGGGTTAGCAGCAGTGCGCAGGCGGTCGCGATCTTGAGGGTCTGCATCGACGTCTCCTTGTCAGTACCGGCAAACCCTAGCACGGCCCCAGCAGGCCTGAGGTGCACGGCGCCGACGTGGTCCGGCGCCTTGTGCCATCAACGTGCCGGCAGCAGCGCCTGCAGTCGCGATTCCAGTTCCTGCTGGCGCCAGCCGGCCAGTGCTGCCGGCCATTGGCGGCGTTCCAGATAGCTTTCCAGATGCTTGCGGGAGGCCAGCACGCCATCCGGCAGGCCCAACTCGCGGCTGCGCTCGGCCACCGCGTCTTGAAGCTTCTTCACCGCCTGCTTGTTGCTGTCGTTGGCGGGTAGCGCCAGCGGTGCCCCGGCCTCATCGGCCAGCGGTGTGGACAGCGCCTGCCAGACCGCGCCGGCCAGCTTGCGCGGTGCCTTCGGGAACTGCTCGAACAGCTTGCCCAGCGCAGCCTCGTCGGCCGGTGGCGTGCGCGCCAGGGTGGCGGCCAGTTCGTTGTCCAGGATCCAGCTTCGCGGGCGGTCGCTGTTGCGTGCCTGCACATCACGCCAGCGCAGCAGGCGCAGCAGGCGGTGCTGTGCGGCCGCGTCGAGGAACTGCGCCGAGCGCATCGCCAGATGCGGCCAGCGGTCTTCGTCATTGGCGACGCTGGCCAGCAGGCGCTCGCCATCGTCGTGCAGCCACTGCTGGCGGCCGAGTGCCTGCAGCTTGGCATCAATGGCATCATGCAGCGCGAACAGGTGCTCGACGTCGTCGGCGGCATACTGCAGCTGCGACTCCGAAAGCGGGCGGCGCATCCAGTCCGAACGGGTTTCGCCCTTGGCCAGGGCGACGCCGGTGATTTCCGCCACCAGCTTCTGGTAGCCCATGCCGCCGCCGATGCCGGCCAGCGCAGCACCGATCTGGGTGTCGAACAGCGGTCGTGGCAGCACGCCGCACGCCCACTTGAACGCGACCAGGTCTTCGCTGGCGCTGTGCATCACCTTGGTGATGGATTCATCGGCCAGCCACGGCGCCAGCGCCTCGGTCATGCCGGGAATCAGCGGGTCGATCAGCAGGATGTCCTGCCCGACCGCCATCTGCACCAGGGCCAGCTGCGGCCAGAAGGTGCGCTCACGGATGAATTCGGTATCCAGGCCGATGCGGGTCGGGCGCTGCTGGAAGTACGCATCCAGCTCGGCGGGGGTGGTGATCCAGGTTGCCACGGGTCAGGGCCTACTACTCGGGTTTGCTCAGGCAGGGGAGAATAGCCTAACGTCGGTGCGCGTCCGTGCCGAAGGAGGCTCTGCTTGCGTTTTTCGTTGTCGCCCGTGCTGTGCACCGCCCTGGCCTTGGCCCTGGCCGGCTGCACGCCGTCGCCCCCCACGGCAACGGACCGGAGTGCCGGGGAACAGGCGCGCCCGTCCGCGGACGCAGACAGCGACGAGCGCCCGCAGGCCGGGCAGGGCAGCGTGACCATCGCCGGTGAGGATGCCGCCGAGGATGTACAGCAGTGGACGCCGCCGCGGGTGGACCGCCAGGGCCGCAGCCTGGCCCAGTTGCGCCGCGCCGCCGAGCAGGCGTTCGCCGAAGGACGGCTCTATGAGGATGCCGATGCCGCCATCCCGCTGTGGCTGGCGGTACAGGAAGAGGATCCGGATGACCGCCAGGCTCGCCAAGGCCTGCAGCGCGCCCGCCAGCGCCTGCAGCAGCAGGCGGATGCGTTGCTGGTGCGGCCGCTGAAGCAGCGCGAGGCGCTGGCTGAGGCCAGCCGCCAGGCGCTGGTGTTGCTGACGCTGGCGCCGAAGGACGAAAAGGTGCGTGCGCTGCAGGGACGGGTGGAGCTTGCCCAGCGTGTGGTGGCCTATAACCGCGCCGGCGAAGAGGACCTGCGCTCGGACCGGATCGGTGAAGACGGGGATGGGGCCATCGGCAACTTCCGTGAGGCACTGGCACTGGATGAGGACAACAGCCGCGCACGGCAGGGACTGGCCGCGGCCGAAAGTGGACTGATCCGCCGCGCCGAAGACGCGGCACGCACGCGTGATTTCGCCAGCGCCGGCACCTGGCTGGCCGAAGCGAGCAAGGTGCGCGACTCGTCGCCCACCATCGCCGACGCGTTCGAGCGCATCGAGCAGATCCGTGCGGCGGCATTGCTGCAGCTGCGCGATGACGGCCTGCGCGACCTGTCCACGCCGCAGGGCCTGAAGCCGGCGCGCGAGAAACTGGCCGAGGCCCTGCGCATCGCCCTGCCGGGAGACGCGGTGGTGGCCCAGCTGCGTGAGCGTATCGACCTGGCCACCCACTACGGCAGCTTCCGCCCTGGACAGGTGTTCAGCGACGCCATGCGCGATGGCGGACGCGGGCCGCAGATGGTGGTGGTGCCGCATGGCGGTTTCCAGATGGGCGCCGGCGATGCCGAGCCGGGCTCGAGCGATGCCGAGCGACCATCGCACTATGTGCGCTTTGATCGAGGCTTTGCGATGGCGATCACCGAGGTCACGGTCAGCGATTTCCAGCGCTACGTGAAGGCGACCAATGCGCGCCCACGGGCGACGCGGCGCGGCCATTCGGTGGTCTATGACGAACGCAGCGGCAACTTCATCCGGCGCAGCGGCGTGGACTGGCGCTCGGATTACGACGGTGGCCGCGCGATGGCCAATTCGCCGGTGATGCACGTCAGCATCCGCGATGCCGAAAACTATGCGGCGTGGTTGTCCGAGCAGACCGGGCGCAGCTACCGGTTGCCCAGTGAAGCAGAGTTCGAGTACGCGCTGCGCGGTGGCAGCAGTGGTCGCTACCCCTGGGGCGATGCCGGCACGCCGCCGCCGGGCAGCGGCAATTTCACCGGCAGCAAGGACGTGTCGCCGTCCGGGCGGCATTGGCACAACGCCTTCATCGGCTATGGCGATGGCTGGTGGGGGCCGGCACCGGTAGGGAGTTTCCAGGCCAATGCCTTCGGCCTGCACGACATGGGCGGCAATCTCAGCGAATGGGTGGCCGATTGCTGGCATGCCAGCTACCGGCGCGCGCCCTCCGATGGCGCCGCCTGGTTCAACCCGGGCTGCCGCGCACGGGTGATCCGGGGCGGCAACTGGGCCAATGCGCCGGAGCAGACCCGTGCCGCCTGGCGGCAATCCCAGGACTCGGATACCACCAACGCGCGCATCGGCTTCCGCCTGGTGCGCGGCATCTGATCGGCGGCCGGCTTCACCCGTTGCTGGCATCGGCGCACTAAGATTGCGCCGTGCCCGCCGGCCGGCGGGGCCTGCTGGAAGCCGACCCGATGCGCAATGATCCCTTCTCCCGCTCGCCGCAAGGCCCGCAACGGCGCGGCCTGTTCGGCAACATCCGCTGGTGGGTGCTGTTGCTGGCCGCCGGCTATGCGGTCTTCTACTGGTTTTCCAACCGCACGGTGGATCCGTATACCGGCGAGAAGGTGATGATCGACAGCAGCCTGGATGCGCGGCAGGAGACCGCTTTGGGGCTGCAGGCCTACCAGCAGATCCTGTCGCAGGAACGGCCGATGGATCCCAATGCGCCGATCGCGCGCGATGTGCGCGACATCGCCCAGCGGCTGATTGCCAAGGTCGATGTGGTGGAGACCGCGCTGGCCCAGGAGCACGGCGTGCAGCCGGCGCATTTCGCGCGGGATTTCCAGTGGGAAGTGAATGTGATCCCATCCGAGCAGGCCAACGCGTTCTGCCTGCCGGGCGGCAAGATGGCGGTCTACACCGGGCTGGTGCCGGTGGCGCGCACCCGTGATGCGATGGCGGTGGTGATGGGCCATGAGATTGCCCATGCGCTGCTGCGCCACGGTGCACAGCGGATGGCCCAGCAGAAGCTGACCCAGATCGGGCAGGTGGCCGGCGCCGCCAGCGGCATGGATGCGCAGCAGCAACAGATGATGATGTCGGCGATGGGTTATGGGTATCTGCTGCCGTATGCGCGCAGCCACGAGACGCAGGCCGATGAAGTGGGGCTGATGCTGGCCGCAGCGGCGTGCTTCGATCCACGCGAGGCGGTGCCGCTGTGGCAGCGCATGGGCCAGGCCAGCGGTGGCCAGGCGCCGCCGGAATTCTCCTCGACCCATCCCAACCCGGGTACCCGCATCCAGAACCTGCAGGCGTTGATGCCGAAGGCGCTCGAGTACCGGCAGAAGTTCTGCGAGCAGGCAAAGTAGAGGGTTGTTCGGCAGGGCTGCGCCCTGCACCTGCCGAAGCAACAGCAACAGCAACAGCGTGCATTCCGGGGGATGGCGGGGTGGGTCCGGTTGCGGGAGACGCCGTAAACCCGTCCATGGGGGCTTGGCCGCGGCATCCATGCCGCGGACACTCCCGCAACCGGACCCACCCCGCCTTCGACAGATTCTCGCAATCTGTTCGCTCTTCTGTAGAGCCGAGCCATGCTCGGCTCAAATCGTTCCGATATCGAAATATTCGATTCCGATCGAGATTCATCCACGCATGCGTGGATCTACCGTGTCGACCAAGGTCGACAACTACCAACAGCCTCCGGAATCTGTCAGAGGCGGGGGGGGGGGGGGGGGGGGGGGGGGTGGGCGCGGGCGGCGCGCCGCCCCCGGCCCCCCCCCCCCCCCCCCCCCCCCCCCCCCCCCCCCCCCCCCCCCCCCCCCCCCCCCCCCCCCCCGCCATCCCACGGAATACTCGCTTTTGACGTTGACGTTGACGTTGCCTTGGCTTGAAGCCTCTGCAGGTGCAGGGCGCAGCCCTGCCGAACAACCCTTTACTTGACCTGCACCTCGATCACGCCGTCGCCAACACGGGCCTGCAGGGCGTCCCCCGGCTGCACCTGGTCGACGTGCCGCACCAGGGCACCGTCGTCGCTGCGGGTCAGGATGCTGTAGCCACGCGCCACGGTCGCCAGCGGGCTGACGGCTTCCAGCGAACGCGCCAGCCCGCGCAGGCGCAGTGCATCGCGTTCCAGAAGACGCTGCATCGCAATCTGTGGGCGCCCGCGCAGGGCAGCCAGGCGGCGCTGCATCGCGTCGAGCTGGCGTTGCGGATGGTGCCCGCGCAGCACCGCCGCCGCATGGCGCAGGCGCGCGGCACGGCGTTCCTGCTGCTGGTTGAAGGCGGCATGCAGGCGCCGACCCAGATCCAGTTGGCGGCGGCGCAGCAGGTCCAGCCGCGCCTGCGGGCTCTGTGCGTTCAGGCGCAGCAGGGCGCGGTCGGCGCGCTGCATCGCCTGCTGCATCGCATGCCGTTGCAGCTGCACCATGCGCGCTGCAGTCCGGCGCAGGCGCAGGGCCAGTTCGCGCTGGTCGGGTACCAGCAGTTCGGCCGCCACCGACGGCGTCGGTGCGCGCAGGTCGGCGGCAAAGTCGCTGAGGCTGAAGTCGGTTTCGTGTCCCACCGCCGACACCACCGGGGTGCGGCTGGCGGCGATCGCTCGGGCCAGGGCTTCATCGTTGAAGGCCCACAGGTCTTCCAGCGAGCCGCCGCCGCGGGTCAGCAGGATCACGTCGTAGCGGCCACTGGCGTCGGCGGCCTGCAGCAGGCGGGTGATCTGCGCGGCGGCACTGCTGCCCTGGACCAGGGTCGGCAGCAGGTCCACTTCCAGCAGTGGGAAGCGGCGGCCGAGCACGCTCAGCACGTCGCGTACGGCGGCACCGGTGGGCGAGGTGATCACTGCCAGGCGCTGCACGTGCGCCGGCAGCGGCCGCTTGCGTGCGGGGTCGAACAGGCCCTCGGCCTCCAGGCGTACCTTCAGCTCCTCGAAGGCGCGGCGCAGCGCGCCTTCGCCGGCTTCTTCCATGTGGTCCAGCACCATCTGGTACTCGCCACGGGCGTCGTACAGGGTCACCTTGCCGCGCACCAGCACGCGCATGCCTTCGCGCGGCACGAACTTCAGGTACTGCGCCTTCATCCGGAACATTGCTGCGCGCAGCTGCGCACGTGCGTCCTTCAGGGTGAAATACAGGTGCCCGGAGGCAGGGCGCGCCACGCTGCCCAGTTCGGCCTCGACCCAGATCGCCGGGAAGCTGCCTTCCAGCAGGTCGCGGGCCAGGGTGTTGAGCTGGCTGGGGGTGAGGATGTCGTTGTTGCGTGGCTGCATGGGAACGGCGTGCTGCGGGCGGAACGGGGGCTCAGGATCGCACGTCAGCGCACCGTGTGCTGGCCCAGCGCCCACTGCACGTGTTCACGCACCAGCGGCGAGGGATCATCGATGCGGGTATGCAATGCGGCGAGCGCTTCGGCAGAGGACGGTGCGTTGCCCAGGGCCACGGCGATGTTGCGCAGCCAGCGTTCATGGCCACTGCGCCGGATCGGGCTGCCTTCGGTACGGCGCAGGAACTCGGCTTCATCCCAGGCGAACAGCTGGTCCAGCCGCGCGGTATCGAGGTTGTTGCGCGCGCGGAAGTCGGCTTCGTCGGTACGCTTGGCGAACTTGTTCCAGGGGCAGACCAGCTGGCAGTCATCACAGCCGTAGATGCGGTTGCCGATCAACGGCCGCATCTCTTCGGGAATGGCGCCGTCGTGCTCGATGGTCAGGTAGGAGATACAGCGCCGCGCGTCCAGCCGCTGCGGGCCGGTGATGGCCTGGGTCGGGCAGACATCGATGCAGCGCGTGCAGGTACCGCAGTGTGCTGTGGCCGCTGCATCGATCGGCAGCGGGATATCGATGTAGATCTCGCCGATGAAGAACCAGGAGCCGCCATGGCGGTCGATCAGGCAGGTGTGCTTGCCGATCCAGCCCAGGCCGGCATTGCGCGCCAGTGCGCGTTCCAGCACCGGGGCGGAATCGACGAATACGCGGTAGCCCAGCGGTGCCACTTCATCGTTGATCTGCGTGGCCAGCTTCTGCAGGCGGTTGCGCATCAGCTTGTGGTAGTCGCGACCCAAAGCGTAACGGGCCACGTAGGCGCGGCCCGGGTCGGCCAGGGTTGCCCAGGCTTCGGTGTCGTCCTTGTGGCTGTAGTCCATGCCCACCGAGATCACCCGCACGGTGCCGGGCAGCAGTTCGGCCGGGCGCGCGCGCAGGGTGCCGTGGCGCGCCATCCAGTCCATCGTGCCGTACAGGCCCTGGCCCAGCCAGTCGGCCAGGTGCGCTTCATCCTCGCCCAGCTCGATGCCGGCGATGCCACAGCGCTGGAAGCCATGCGCACGGGCGAGTTCACGGATGCGCTGCACGGCCTGGGCCGGATCGACAGGGGCGGGGACGGGGGACATGTGCACCAGTATAAAATCCCCGCATGGCCAACCTTGCCGATCTGTTCGATTCCGCTGCCGCGCGTGCGCTTGATGCGCAGGCCTCGGCGCTGGCCGCAGAGGGCGGTTGGGGCCTGATGGCACAGGCCGGCCAGGCCGCCTGGCAGTGCCTGCTGCAGCATTGGCCGCAGGCGCAGCGGATTGGCGTGGTGGTTGGTGCGGGCAACAACGGCGGCGACGGCCATGTGCTGGCCCGCCATGCGCTGCAGGCCGGACGTGAGGTGACGGTGATCGCCTTGCCGGGGAAGCCACCGTCAACCGCGCTGGCACAGCGTGCAGCATCGGAATTCACATCCGACGGCGGCACCATCACCGATTTCGACGGCGCGCTTCCCGAGGCCGATATCTGGGTCGATGCCCTGTTCGGGCTGGGCTTCGATCGCGTGCCGGAGGGCGTGGCGAAGACGCTGATTGCCGCGCTCAACGCGCAGGCGGCACCGGTTCTGGCGCTGGACGTCCCCAGTGGCGTGGATGCCGACCGCGGCGCCGTACCGGGCGAGGCGGTGAGGGCGGCGCTGACCGTGCAGTTCATCGTGCCGCATCGCGGGCTGTACACCGGCGATGCGCTGGACCATTGCGGGCGGAAGGCGCTGGCGCCGCTGCAGCTACCCGCGGCCGCATGGCAGGGCGTGTCACCCGCTGCGCAGCTCTGGACGCAGGTGCGCCTGCCAGCCCTGCTGCCGCCGCGCCGCACCAATACCCACAAGGGCGAATCCGGGCACGTGCTGTGCGTCGGCGGCAACCATGGCAGCGGCGGCGCCATCGCGATGGCGGCCGAAGCCGCCTTGCGCGCGGGTGCTGGATTGCTGAGCCTGGGCACCCGCCGCGACCACGTTGGCCCGTTGCTGGCTCGGCTGCCCGAGGCCATGACCCATGCACTGGAAGATGGTGACGCGCTGCCGGCACTGCTGGACAAGGCCAGGGTGGTGGCGATCGGCCCCGGTCTGGGCCAGGACGAATGGGCGCGCGCACTGTTTGCGCGGGTGCTGGCCAGCGCCAGGCCACTGGTGGTCGATGCCGATGCACTGAACCTGCTGGCGCAGGATCCGCGCGCGCTGCCCGACGCCATCCTTACGCCACACCCGGGCGAGGCCGCGCGCCTGCTGGGTTGCAGCACGTCTGACATCCAGGCCGATCGCTTCACCTGCGCACAGGCACTGGCCGAGCGCTTCCACGCCGTGGTGGTGCTGAAGGGCGCCGGCAGCATCGTCGCAGCGCCGGGGCAACGGCCACGACTGATCGCGGCTGGCAATCCCGGCATGGCCGTGGGTGGCATGGGAGACCTGCTGACAGGCATCATCGCCAGCCTGCGTGGGCAAGGCCTGGCCGCCTTCGATGCCGCCGCCGCTGGTGCGCTGTTGCATGCGCTTGCCGGCGACGTCGCTGCCGCCGACGGCGCGCGCGGCCTGCTTCCAACTGATCTGCTGTCGCCGCTGCGGCGACTGGCCAACCCGGAACTTTCCCGATGATCGATTTCTTCCTTGCCGACAGCGATGCCACTGAACTGCTCGGGCAGTGGCTGGCCGCCACCCGACCGCCGCAGGCGCTGGTCGAACTGCGCGGCGACCTGGGCGCCGGCAAATCCACCACCGCCCGCGCACTGCTGCGCGCACTGGGCGTGCAGGGGGCGATCCGCAGCCCGACCTACACCCTGGTCGAGCGCTATCCGCTGGCCAGCGGTGGCGAGGCCTGGCATCTGGATCTGTACCGGATCGGCCAGGCCGGCGAGCTCGATTTTCTCGGACTGGACGAGGGCAGCGCGGTGTTGTGGCTGGTGGAATGGCCGGAACGCGGCGCTGGCGCGCTGCCGCCGACCGACCTGGTGGTGGCGCTGGAGATCGAGGGGCAGGGGCGTCGCGTCCGTCTCACTGGAGCCAGCGACGTCGGACATGAATGGCTGGAACGGCTCCCCCAAGGGGGCGACTTGCAGGCCATTTCTGTCGGCTGACGAGAACAAACACCGGCAGGTTACGGATTATTAAGGAAAAAGGTGTTGCATTCCGTTCAGCGCGGTGATTGAATCCTGAGCCATGCGCCCGGGGAACCGTCTCATTGCCATCTGTGCCGCCGTCGGACTGAGTCTGGCGAGCGTCAGTGCGTGGGCCGGTGAAGTCCGTCAGGTCCTGCTGAATACCGGCGCCACCGGCACCCGTGCCGAGATCTCGCTGGTCGGCAGTGGCGGTTACAAGACCTTGTCGCTGGCCGGACCGAACCGCCTGGTGGTCGATTTCCCGGACTCCAGCGCCATACGCAACCTGAAAATGCCGGCCGCGCAGGGCGTGGTCACGGCGGTGCGTACCGGACAGCCGGTGCCGGGGACCTTCCGTGTCGTTTTCGACCTCGCTGAATCGGTGGCGCCGTTCCGCCCACAGATGCAGCGCGAAGGCAATGAATCCAAGCTGGTGATCGAATGGCCGGGCGATGGCCCGGCCATGGCCGCCAGCCGCCCGCCAGCGACGCCGGCGGTGCAGCCGCAGGCACCGGTCAACACGCCCGCACCGACGCCGGCCGAGAGCGCGCAGTCGCGCAACGACGCCGCGCGCGCCACCGCGCTGTTGACCGCGCAGGTACAGCAGCAGGCCAGCGCCGCCGCTGCCACACCGGCTACTCCGACCCCGGCCCCGTCCACTGCACCGGCCCAGGTCGCGGCAGCGGGCACGGCTGCCAGCAGTACGCCGTCCGCATCGCCGGCTGCGATCCTTGCCGGCCAGCGTACCGCCGCCGTGGTAACCACGCCGCCGGCCACAGCGCCTGCACCGGTTCCGACCACGGTGGTGCCACCGCGTCCGGCCATGCCCAGCGATGCCTCGCGCATCCGCATGCAGGCTGGCATGCGCCACCTGGTGGTGGCCATCGATCCGGGCCACGGCGGCCAGGACCCCGGTGCGATCGGCCCGACCGGCAAGCGCGAGAAGGATGTGACCCTGGCCGTAGCGCGTGAACTGGCCCGTCAGGTCAACGCGACGCCGGGCCTGAAGGCCTACCTGACCCGCGACAGCGACGTGTTCATTCCGCTGCCGATGCGCGCGCAGAAGGCGCGTGCGAACAAGGCCGACATCTTCATTTCGATCCATGCCGACGCGGCGGAAAACCGTTCGGCCACGGGCTCGTCGGTGTACGTGCTGTCGACCAAGGGCGCCTCTTCGCAGCGCGCCCGCTGGCTGGCGGACAAGGAAAACGCGGCCGACCTGGTCGGTGGCGTGCGCCTGCAGCAGACCGAAGGCACGCTCGCCAACGTGCTGCTGGATCTGGCCCAGAGCGGCTACATGAAGGCGTCCGAGGACGCCGCCGGCCATGTGCTGGGCGGCCTGAAGCGGATCGGCAACAACCACAAGCCGAACATCGAGCGCGCCAACTTCGCGGTGCTGCGTACTTCGGACATGCCGGCGATGCTGGTGGAAACCGCGTTCATCTCCAATCCGGATGAAGAGCGCCGCCTGATCGACCCGGCCTACCAGCGCAAGATCGCCGGTGCGGTGCTGGACGGCGTGCACACGTTCTTCAGCCGTCAGCCGCCGCCGGGCACGTTGTATGCCGCCCGGGCCCAGGCCGAGATCGACGCCGCCGGCACCATGGCCGGCGGCAGCAAGTAACCCGCCGAAGGCGGGTTACTGCTTTCTGTAGAGTCGAGCGGCGCTCGACTGGGCCTTCCCGGTAGCCCGTCAGTCGAGCATGGCTCGACTCTACCCTCGGCCGCTCCGTTATCATCCCCGCATGACGTCTGCTACCCATCCGCGCCCGATCCGGCCGTTGCCGGAGATCCTCATCAACCAGATCGCCGCAGGTGAAGTGGTCGAACGTCCTGCGTCGGTGGTCAAGGAACTGGTCGAGAACGCGATCGACGCCGGCGCCAGCCGCGTCGATATCGACCTTGAGGAGGGCGGTGTCCGCCTGATCCGCATCCGTGACAACGGCAGTGGCATCGCACCGGAACAGTTGCCACTGGCGGTCTCACGCCACGCCACCAGCAAGATCGCCGATCTGGACGATCTTGAATCGGTGGCCACGCTCGGCTTCCGTGGTGAGGCGCTGCCCTCGATCGCATCGGTCAGCCGCTTCACCCTGTCCTCGCGCCGCGCACATGACGAACACGGTTCGGCACTGCAGATCGAAGGCGGCAAGATCGGCGAAGTGACCCCGCGCGCGCATGCGCCCGGCACCACGGTGGAAGTGCGCGAGCTGTTCTACAACGTGCCGGCGCGGCGAAAGTTCCTGCGCGCAGAACGCACCGAACTGGGCCATATCGAAGAATGGCTGCGTTCACTGGCGCTGGCGCGGCCGGATGTCGAACTGCGCGTGTCGCACAACGGCAAGGCCTCGCGCCGCTACAAGCCGGGCGATCTGTATTCCGATGCGCGCCTGGCCGAAACACTGGGCGAGGATTTCGCCAACCAGGCCGTGCGTGTGGATCACAGCGGTGCCGGCCTGCGGCTGCACGGCTGGATCGCGCAGCCGCATTATTCGCGGGCCAGTGCCGACCAGCAGTACCTGTACGTCAACGGTCGCTCGGTGCGCGACCGTAGCGTCGCCCACGCCGTGAAGATGGCCTATGGCGATGTGCTGTATCACGGCCGCCAACCGGCCTACGTGCTGTTCCTGGAGCTTGACCCGACCCGCGTCGACGTCAACGTGCACCCGGCCAAGCACGAGGTGCGCTTCCGCGACTCGCGGCTGGTGCATGATTTTGTCTACCGCACGCTGAAGGATGCGCTGGCCGATACCCGCGCCGGCATGTCGGTGCAGGACATCGGCGCCGGCTCCGCGCATCCGGTGGATGCAGGCGCGGCACCGATGCTCTCCAGTGCGGGTGCCTCCGGTTTCGGTCTGGTACGCGGTGCCGCACCTGGGGCCGGTTCGAGTGGTGGCGGTGGTGGATTCTCGGGTTGGCGCCCGCAGCAACCGCTGGGATTGCAGGTGGCCGATGCACCGGCGGCTTATGCCGCGCTGTATGCCGCACCGGCCGGCGCCGAACGCGGTGCTGCGCTGCCGCCGATGCCGACCGAGAACGGGCTGCCGGTCACCAGTGCCGACGCTGGCGTGCCACCGCTGGGCTACGCGATCGCGCAGCTGCATGGCATCTACATCCTGGCCGAGAACGCCGAAGGCCTGATCGTGGTCGACATGCATGCGGCACACGAACGCATCGGTTACGAGCGGCTGAAGAACGCGCACGATGGCATCGGCCTGCAGTCGCAGCCGTTGCTGGTGCCGATCACGCTGGCGGTGGGCGAGCGCGAAGCCGACACCGCCGAGAATGAAAGTGAAACCCTGGCCGCACTCGGCTTCGAAGTGACCCGTGCCGGCCCCGGTGCGCTGCACGTGCGCAGCATTCCGGCGCTGCTGGCGCATGCCGAACCGGAAGGCCTGCTGCGCGATGTGCTGACCGACCTGCGCGAACACGGCCAGAGCCGGCGCGTGGCCAGTGCACGCGACGAACTGCTGTCGACCATGGCCTGCCATGGGGCGGTGCGCGCCAACCGGCGCCTGACCGTGCCGGAAATGAACGCGCTGCTGCGCGACATGGAAATCACCGAGCGGTCCGGCCAGTGCAACCACGGCCGGCCGACCTGGGCCCGTTTTTCGCTGGCGGAGATCGACCGCTGGTTCCTACGCGGACGTTGAGGGGAGCATCGATGCGTTATCGGGGAATGGGCGGCCTGCTGGCCGCTTTGGTGTTGGCCGCCTGCAGCCCGGCAACGCCGCCGGCACCGGCCTCGGCCGCGGAGGATCCGTCCTATGCCGCCGAGCAGCAGCAGTGGCGGGTGGCACGCTATCAGGACCTGACCCGGCCCGATGGCTGGACCGCGCTGGTCGGCCTGCACTGGCTGCAGAACAAATCCCACTTCGTCGGCAGCGGCGCGACCAATGGCATCCGCCTGGCGGTTGGGCCGGACAAGCTGGGCCTGCTGCGCCGTGAAGGCAGCCAATGGTGGTTCACGCCCGAAGCCGGTGTGGATGTCAGCCATGATGGCCAGCCGGTGCGCGGCCGCATCCGCATCGACACCGACAAGGATGCGCAGCCGACGCTGCTGGCTTTCGATGGCGGCAAAGGTCAGCTCAGCATCATCCGCCGCGGTCCGCGCGATGCGCTGCGGGTCAAGCACGCCGATGCGCCGGCACGTCGCGATTTCGGTGGGCTGGAGTACTGGCCGGGCGGCCCGGACTGGCAGGTGCAGGCGCGCTTCATCGCGCACCCGCCGGGCAAGACCCTGCCCATCGTCGACATCACCGGCCTGACCACCGAAATGCCCAATGCCGGCGCGGTCGAGTTCCAGCGCGATGGCCGCAGCTGGCGGCTGGAGGCGATCGGTGCGCCGGGGCAGCCGCTGTTCCTGATCTTTGCCGATCGCACCAGTGGCCGTGGCAGCTATCCGGCCGGTCGCTATCTGGATACCGATGCCCCCGCTGCCGATGGCACCGTGCGCATCGATTTCAACCATGCCTACAACCCACCGTGTGCGTTCACCGCCTACGCGACCTGCCCGTTGGCGCCACCCGAAAACCGGTTGGACCTGCGTGTGGAAGCGGGCGAGAAGGCGTACCACCTGCCTGAAGGAGAAGGCTGATATGCCGATCAGATCCCTGTTGCGTGCCTCCGTTCTGTTGGCGGCCTGTGCGCTGGCACCGCTGGTTGCAGCGCGTACCGTGCAAGCCGATACCACTGGCGCAGCGGCGGCCAAGCCGCCGGTGCCGTTGCTGTGGAAAGTGACCGGTCCGGGCGATTCGCGCCTCTACCTGCTCGGTTCCTTCCACCTGCTGAAGCCGCAGGACTACCCGTTGTCGCCCGATGTCGAACAGGCGTTCGAGGCTTCGCAGCGGGTCGTGTTCGAACTGTCGCCGGAAGACATGCAGTCGCCACAGTTGGCCAGCCGCATGGTGCAGGCTGCGGTGCGCACCGATGGCAGCGAGCTCAAGCGCGATCTCGATGCCGCGACCTGGCAGAAGCTGCAGGTGTTCGCCACCGAAAACAAGCTGCCGCTGGCGCAGATGCAGGGGATGAAGCCGTGGTTTGTCGGCCTGAGCATTTCGGTCGGGCAGATGCAGAAGCTGGGCCTGGACCCGGCACTGGGCCTGGACCGTCACTTCATGGAGCGTGCGCAGAAGACCGGGCGCAAGACCGCGGGACTGGAAGACATCGACACCCAGATCGGCATGCTCGACGGAATGACGCTGCAGGAACAGCGACAGATGCTGGCCGAAGCGCTGGACCAGGCCGGCAAGGCCGACGAGCAGGCACGCCAGCTGCACGACGCCTGGCGCCGCGGTGACGAGCGCGTGCTGTGGACCCGGATGGCGGCGGAAATGCGCCAGCAGTATCCGCAGCTGTATCAGCGCATCAATACCGGCCGCAATGACGCCTGGGTGCCGAAGCTGCTGCCGTACCTGCAGGCAGGGCAGGGCGGTACGCTGGTGGTGGTGGGCACGCTGCACCTGCTGGGCAACGACGGCGTGGTCGAGAAGCTGAAGGCGAAGGGTTACAAGGTCGAGCGCGTATGCACGGGGTGCAAGGCGAAACGCTGACGTATCGTTGGCGCGATGCCAAACAAAACGGCGCGCCAGGGGCGCGCCGTTTTCGTATCAGCCGATGCTGCAGCTCAGCGGCGGGTCTTGCCGCCGGTGCCGGTGCCCGGTTCGTTCGGCTTGTTGCCGGTACCTGCGCCGGTTCCCGTTCCGGTGCCGCCCGGACGCGGGCCACCGAAGCCCGTGCCCATGTTGCGCTGGAATTCCTGCCACAGCTCCAGGTTGCGCTCGGTCAGCTGGTTCATCATCGCCCACGGGGTCTGCCCCAGCAGGTTGCCCATCTGCTGGCGGAACTGCTGCTGCTGGTCGAGGAAGACCTGCATGCTGCGCTCCAGGTAGTTGCCCATGAAGCCCTGCAGGGAATCGCCGTAGAAGCGGATCAGCTGGCTCAGCAGCTGGGTGGACAGCATCGGTTCGCCGTCCTGTTCCTGGTCGGCGATGATCTGCAGCAGGACCGATCGCGTGAGGTCGTCGCCGCTCTTGGCGTCGCGGACTTCGAAGTCTTCACCGTCCAGGATCAGCTGGCGCACGTCCTCGATGGTGATGTAGCTGGAGATCTCGGTGTCGTAGAGACGGCGGTTCGGATACTTCTTGATGATGCGGGTCGCAGCCATGAAGCGGTACTCGTCACAGTAGACGCGCAGCATGGCGCAGTGCAGCAGCCGTTGCAACCGCCTCAGCCCCCGCCAGGCTTGGCTTTCGGCGGCGATCATGTTGCGCAACAAGGGTTTGCGTGCTGCGCAGCATGACCATCGGCAGGGGCCGGCGGCGTTCGCAGCGAGGGCCCGCTGCGCGGCTTACCAACCCATATGGTGGCCGCCGTTGATGTCCAGGTTGCTACCGGTGATCCACGAGGCTTCATCGGCGACCAGGAACGAGACGCCGTAGGCGATTTCCTCCGGCTTGCCCAGGCGTCCGGTGGGGATGTCGGCGATGATCTTGGCACGCACCTCCTCCGGCACCGCCATCACCATGTCGGTAGCGACGTAGCCGGGCGAAATGGTGTTGACGGTGATGCCGAAGCCGGCGTTCTCGCGGGCCAGCGAGATGGTGAAGCCGTGCATGCCGGCCTTGGCCGCCGCGTAGTTGGCCTGACCGTACTGGCCCTTCAGGCCGTTGATCGAGCTGATCTGGATGACCCGGCCCCAGCCGCGGCGGCGCATGCCCTCGATGACCGGACGGGTGACGTTGAACACCGAATTGAGATTGGTGTTGATCACATCGTGCCACTGGTCTGCGCGCATGCGGTGGAAGGTGGTATCGCGGGTGATGCCGGCGTTGTTGATCAGGATCTCGACCGGACCCAGTTCGGCCTCGACCGCGCGCACCAGCGCTTCGGCGCTGTCCGGATCGGAGACATCGCCCGGGAAGATCGACACGCTGTAGCCGCGTTCGGTCATCGCCTGCTGCCAGGCGCGGGCCTTGGCCTCGTCGCGGTAGTTGGTGGCGACCCGGTGGCCCTGGTCGGCCAGGCGTTGGCAGATGGCGGTACCGATGCCGCCGGTTCCGCCGGTGACCAGTGCGACGCGAGATGTCATGGAGTGCTGTCCGGGTATCAGGTGGGGGAAGGGTGATTCTGCAACATCGGCGCGGAAAGTGCGCCGGCCGGCAACAGGATGTCGCTACGCGACAACCGCGCCGGGTCGAAGGCCCGCCGAGCGGCGGCCAGCAGCGCGTCCAGATCGTGTGCCTGCGCCAGCGCCTCAGGGGCTTGGCCGAGCAGCTGCCAGAGCTGGCGCAGCACCGGCAGCGGGCGTTCGCTATCCACCGGCAGCGCCGCCAGTGACTTGGACAGCTTGTGGCCCGGTGTATCCAGCAGCAGCGGCAAGTGCCAGTAGCGCGGCACCGCCAGGCCCAACGCCTGCTGCAGCAGGATCTGCCGTGCGGTGGAGTCGAGCAGGTCGGCACCGCGCACCACTTCGGTCACCCCCTGCGCGGCGTCATCGACCACCACCGCCAGCTGGTAGGCCCAACAGCCATCGGCGCGGCGCAGCACGAAGTCGCCGACCTCGGCATGCACGTCCTGCTGCTGCGGGCCGCGCAGGCCATCGTCGAAGTGCACAAGGCTGCCGGGCGGCACGCGGAAGCGGACGGCCGGGTCCGGTCGTGGTTGCCGGGCGACGCAGCGATGATGGATGCCGCCGCCGGCGGCAAGGTCGCTGCGGCTGCAGTGGCAGACAAAGGCCTGGTCGCTGGCGAGCAGTTCATCCAGCGCGGCCTGGTAGGCCTCGCCGCGCGTGCTCTGCCAGAGTACCGGGCCATCGTGGACCAGGCCGAACGCGGCCAGCGCCTGCAGCTGTGATTCCGCCGCACCGGGCACGGTGCGCGGCGGGTCGACGTCTTCGACGCGCAGCCGCCACAGGCCGCCGTGATGGCGGGCGAGCAGCCAGCTGCCGAAGGCGGCGAGCAGGGATCCGGGGTGGAGCAGGCCGGTCGGCGAAGGGGCGAAGCGGCCGCAGGGAATGGGGGAGGTCATGCTGGCTGAATCGTCGGTCAGGTTGGCGCTTGAATTCAAGCTGACCGCACCGCAAATTGATCGATATCGACCCCTTCCGAGCCGGAATTTCCCATGTTCACCCGTATTGCCCTCTTCCTGGCCACGAACTTTGCCGTGCTGATCCTGGCCAGCATCGTGATGTCGCTGTTGGGAACCGACCCCAGCAAGATGAGCGGCCTGCTGATCATGGCCGGCATCTTCGGTTTCGGTGGCTCCTTCATCTCGCTGCTGCTGTCCAAGTGGATGGCCAAGCGCTCCACCGGCGCGGTGGTGATCACCGAGCCGCGCAACCAGACCGAGCGCTGGCTGCTGGCCACCGTCGAGCGCCAGGCCAAGGCGGCCGGCATCGGCATGCCCGAAGTGGCCGTGTATGAAGGTCCGGAGATCAATGCCTTCGCCACCGGTGCCAACCGCAACAATGCGCTGGTCGCGGTGTCCACCGGCCTGCTGCACAACATGAGCGAAGACGAGGCCGAAGCGGTGCTGGGCCACGAGATCGCCCACGTCGCCAACGGTGACATGATCACCATGGCCCTGCTGCAGGGCGTGTTGAACACGTTCGTCATCGTACTGGCCCGCGTGGTCGGCGGCATCATCGACAGCGCGCTGTCGGGCAACCGCGAAGGCGGCGGCCGCGGCTTTGCGTACTACATCATCGTGTTCGTGCTGGAGATGGTGTTCGGCCTGTTCGCCACCATGATCGCGATGTGGTTCTCGCGCCATCGCGAATTCCGCGCCGATGCCGGTGGTGCCTCGCTGGCCGGCCGCCAGAAGATGATCTCGGCGCTGGAGCGCCTGCAGCTCAACCACGGCCAGAGCACGTTGCCGACCCAGATCGCGGCGTTCGGTATTGCCGGTTCGACCGCGAAGAAGCTGTTCATGAGCCACCCGCCGCTGGAAGAGCGCATCGCCGCGCTGCGGGCGTCGACGGTGGCGTAAGCCTCCGTACTTCCGCGGTAGCGCAGGAACGCCTGGCCTCGCGCCGGGCGTTTTTGTTTGCGCGCGCACGCATGGGTGGTGCCGGGATCATTTCCGCGACCGCGGAGGGGTGTCACTTTCTTTGCTCGTGCAAAGAAAGTAACCAAAGAAACACGCCGCCGGGGCGCGAGCCGATGCTGCGCATCGGTACCCTGCGCTCCTCGGTCCGTCGAGGGACGGTGCGGGAACTCGCTGCGCTCAGACACCCGCATCTCTTCGCCCTCGCCGGACCTGCGGTGCTCGGCTCGCTCAAGGCGGACCCAAGGTCAAATGCCACAGCCGCACCCGGTTGACCCACGCCACGCGTGGATGCTGTTGCCGTTGATCTTGACCTTCCAGTCCGCCTTGAGCGAGCCGAGCATCGCAGGGGAATCAGGGGCGAAGAGGCGCCGGTGTTTGAGCGCAGCGAGTTCGGCGCCGTCCCCTGATTCGCCGAGAAGCGCAGGGTACCGGCGCGTAGCGACGGCTCGCGGCTGGCGGAGCGTTTCTTTGGTTACTTTCTTTGCGCGCAAAGAAAGTGACACCCCTCCGCGGTCGCGGAAACGAATCTCCGTGCGCACAAACGAAAACGGCACCTTCGCAGGTGCCGTCTCCATGAACCGCGTCTACGCGCAGATCAGAACTTCGCGTCGAACTCCGCCGCGTAACCGGTGTTGACCAGTACCTTCTGCAGCGACTCGGCCACCTTCAGGTTGCCGGCCACGATCTGGTGGGTCTCCGGACCGCGGTTGTCCATGCGGCCCAGGGTCGCGCCCTTGAAGTCGCAGACCTTGCCGCCCGCTTCGCGGACCAGCAGCAGGCCGGCAGCGATGTCCCATGCCTTCACGCCGGCTTCGAAGTAGGCGTCGGCGCGGCCGCAGGCCACGTAGGCCAGGTCCAGTGCCGCCGAGCCGGTGCGGCGGATGTCTTCGCCGTGTACCAGCAGGGCGTCGACCGCCTTCAGCTGGGCGCTGGCGCGGTTGCGCTCACGCGGCGCGAAGCCGGTGTGGATCATGGTGCCTTCCAGATCCTTGCGTTCGGCCACGCGGATGCGGCGGTCGTTCAGCACGGCGCCGGCGCCACGGCTGGCGGTGAACAGTTCATTGCGCAGCGGGTCGAAGATGACCGCATCGGTCGGCTCGCCATTCTCGACCAGGGCGATCGACACGCAGTAGTGCGGCACGCCGCGCAGGTAGTTGCTGGTGCCGTCCAGCGGGTCGATGACCCACATGTGGCGACGCTCGCCCTGCACGCCGCCTTCCTCGCCGAATACACCGTATTCGGGGTAGGCGCGCTTGAGTTCCTTGACGATGACCTTTTCCGCGTCCGCATCCACTTCGCTGGCGTAGTCCATCCGGCCCTTCTGCACCACGTTCAGTGCCTCGAGCTTGTTGATGTTGCGCAACAGGACGTTGCCGGCGAGGCGGGCGGCCTTGACCATGACGGTTACGGCGGGTTTCTGCATGGCGTGGGCTCCCGGAAAGGCAGAAGAGATGGACTGGCGGGGGAAAAGAGCGGGTCCGGCGCAGTGGCCGGCCGCACAGTTTACCATTGGTCATCGTCCAGCTCGACCTTTTCCCTGTTCATGTCCCAGTTTCCTGCCGCCACCCGCCTCCGATTCGTCCTGGTCGGTACCCAGCACCCCGGCAACATGGGCGCCGCCGCCCGCGCCCTGAAGACCATGGGCCTGGCCCGCCTGGTGCTGGTTGCCCCCGAAAAGCCACTGGACGAGGAGGCCTTCCGTCGCTCGGCCGGTGCCGAAGACGTGCTGGGGGATGCCCCGGTGGTGGCCACCCTGGCCGAGGCGGTGGCCGATTGCCGCCTGGTGCTGGGCTGCACCGCCCGCGCACGCCGCGTCCAGCTGGAGGAGTACCTGCCGGCCGATGCCGCTGCCCGCGCGGTGGCCAAGGCCGGCGAGGGCGCCGAGGTGGCGCTGGTGTTCGGCCGTGAGCGCACCGGCCTGACCAACGAGGAACTGCAGCTCTGCCATGCAGCGGTGCACATCCCGTCCGACCCGGAGTTCAGCTCGCTCAACCTGGCTGCCGCCGTGCAGGTGCTGGCCTATGAAACGCGCATGCAGCTGCTGGGCGCGCAGCCGGCCACCGATGCCGAGCCTGGCTTCCGCGAACAGGCGGCCAGCCACGAGCAGATGGAGAGCTTCTTCGCCCAGCTTGGCGACACGCTGGACGAGATCGATTTCCACAAGGGCCGCGCCCCGGAATCGGCGATGCGCAAGCTGCGCCGCCTGTTCCTGCGCAGTGAGCCGAGCGAGCAGGAAGTGCGCCTGCTGCGCGGCATCCTCGCCGACACCCAGCGCATGGCGCGACTGGCCCAGGCAGGCGGCAAGGACAGCTGACGACGTTCTCATTTTTTCGGGTAGTCTGTCCGGATACCCAGGGGGGATGAAGCCTGTGTCGGGTCTGCGAAAGGCAATGCAGGGGGGACTGCTGAGCCTGGCCATGGTCCTGCTGGCCGGGACGGTGCGTGCAGCACCGGACCCGGTGCTGGTGCTGGGCCGGATCAGCGATGATCCCAAGGCCCATTACGAGCAGCTGCAACCATTGCTGGACTACGTGGTGGCGCGCATGCACGACGTTGGCATCAAGGAGGGGAGGATCCTGATGGCACGCGACCCGCAGCAGATGGCCAGCTATCTGCGGCGGGGCAGGGTCGACTGGGTCACGGAAACCTCCGGTACGGCGGTGGCGCTGGGCCAGCGCAGTGGCGCCCGTCCACTGCTGCTGACCGAGCGCAACGGCGTGCGTGATTACCAGACGGTGTTCTTCGTGCGCCGCGACAGCCCGATCCAGCGCGTGCAGGATCTGCGGGGCCATCGCCTGGCCCTGCAGAACACGGCGTCCACCAGTGCCTATCTGGTGCCGGTGATGACGTTGCTGCAGGAGGGCCTGTCGCCCCAGATCCTGGCCGGTGCATGGGACATGCCGGGCCGGGACAGTGTGGGTTACGTATTTGCACGCAGCGAGCTGAACATCGCGACGTTCGTGCACAAGGGGGTGGTTGACGTGGGGGCGGTGAGCAGCGTGGACTGGAACGACGAGCGGCGGATGCCGGCAGCGTTCCGGCGCGACTTCCGCGAGCTGCTGCGCACCGAGCCCTACCCGCGTGCGGTGGAGATGGTCCGCGCCGACCTTGATCCACGCGTGCGCGATCGCCTGCAGGAAGTGCTGCTGCAGGCAGCCAGCGACCCGCAGGCACAGGGGGCGCTGCATCGGTTTTTTGGCACTTCCGGGTTCCACCGCGTCGATGCGCATGCGCAGCAGCGGTTGGATGAATTGAAACAAGGATTGACGCGCGTGCGGATGGAAGTGGAATGAAGTGGCTTGGCTCGGGGATGCAGGCCCGGTTCCTGCTCGCGATGGGCGGGGCGATGGTCGTGGTGATCGCGATCCTTGCGGTGTTGTTGGGGCGGCAGGCCGCGATGCAGGGCGAGGTGCGCAACCTCAGCGGCGGCGTCATCCATGAATTGTTCGACCGCAGCGTGCGCAGTCGCGGCGAGGCGATGGCGCGTGAGCTGTCCGACGCGCTGGCCAACCCGTTGTACTACCGTGACCTGGACCAGGTGGGCGTACTGGTGCGCAGTACCGCGCGCCAGCCCGTGGTGCGCTATGTACTGGTGTTCGATGAACGCGGCCGGCTGGTACACGATGGCTCGGTCGAGGTGTCTGGATTCGGTCAGCCGATGGCCGATCCACTGGCACCCAAGGCCGCGGCCGCGCAGATGCTGGTCGTGCAGGAATCGCCGAAGGTGCTCGACAACACCATGCCGATCATGATCGGCAACCAGCGCATTGGCGGCGTCCGGGTCGGCATGGCGCTGGATGAGGTGCAGCAGCGCGAGCAGGCGGCCAACGCCACCCTGGGCGAGCGCCTGCAGCAGGTCGGCAGCCGTCACCTGGGCTGGTTGCTGCTGATGCTGGGCCTGCTGGTGGTGATCGGCGTGGTGGTGATCCTGTACGTGCAGCGCACCCTGGTCGCGCCGATCCGTGATCTTGCCGTCGCCGCCCGCCGCATCGAGGCCGGTGACTACCAGACACCCCTGGCCGAGAACACCCGCGACGACGAGGTCGGCGAACTGGTCCGCGGTTTCGCCCGGATGCGCGATGCGATCGCACGCCATGACCGCGAAGTGCGGCGCATGGCCTATACCGACGCGCTGACCGGGCTGACCAACCGGCTGGCATTCCGCGAGGCGCTTGATCATCGGTTGATGGCGGCCCGTGCCGCCAATCACCGGCTGGGCCTGCTGTTCGCCGATATCGACGATTTCAAGCGGGTCAATGACACCCTTGGCCACGAGGCCGGCGATGAGGCATTGCTGCAGTTCGCCCAGCGTATCGGCCGCGCGGTCACCGAGGCCGGGGGCGATGAAGCCCTGCTGGCCCGCTTCGGCGGCGACGAGTTCGTGATCCTGGTCGGAGATGGCGACGTGGCGGCCAATGCGCGGCTGCTGGCCGAAGTGCTGGTGCGCGAGCTGGGCAAGCCGCTGGTGGTGCAGGGCAGGGAACTGTTCCTGGGCACCTCGATCGGCGTGACCCTGTTCCCCGACGATGCTGCCGATGCGACCACGCTGCTGAAGAACGGCGACATCGCCATGTACCAGGCGAAGATGGCCGGCAAGAACTGCTATCGCTATTACAGCCGGGCGATGGACCATGCGGTCGAGCGTCGCGTGCATATGGAACAGGAGCTGCGCGGCGCCTGGGAGCGCGGTGAGCTGCGCCTGGCCTACCAGCCGATCTTCCGCATGCGCGACCGCCGCATGGTCGGTGTTGAAGTACTGCTGCGCTGGCAGCATCCGACCCTGGGCACGATCCCGCCCTCGGTGTTCATCGAGGTGGCCGAGCAGAGTGGCCTGATCGAGATCATCGGCCCGAAGGTGCTGCGTGCGGCCTGCATGGAGGCCTCGCAGTGGCCGCGCGGGGCAGCGGGCGATGATCTGTTCGTGTCGGTCAACGTGTCACCGCGGCAGCTGCGTGGCGGCGAACTGCCGGCACTGGTCGCGCAGTGCCTGCATGAGTCCGGGCTGCCGGCGTCGCGCCTGCACCTGGAGCTGACCGAAACCGCCGTGATCGGCGACGAGATGGTTGCCGCGCAGCTGCTGGACAAGCTGCACCGCACTGGCGTGAAGGTGTGGCTGGACGATTTCGGTACGGGCTTCTCCGGGCTCAGTCATCTGCGCCAGGTGCCCGTGGACGGCGTGAAGATCGACAAAAGCTTCGTTGCCGACATGCAGCGCGATCCCGACGACCTTGCGCTGACCACGGCGATCATCGCCATGGCCCACGCGCTGGGCATCACCGTGGTGGCCGAGGGCATCGAGCAGCAGGCACAGTTCGAGCTGCTGGCGCAGCGCGGCTGCGACCTTGGCCAGGGCTACTGGCTGAGCCACCCGGTGACCGCCACCGAAGTGGTGCGGATGATCGAATCGGGCGTCTGACCCCAAAAAAGGGGACGGAGGGAATTAAGTCGCAAATGCATAAGCGACTTAATTCCCTCCGTCCCCTTTTTTGTTACAGCGGGCGCTTGCTTGGGTCGCCGGGCAGTTCGCGCACCAGCTTGGGGATCAGGTAGCCGGACAGGCGTGCGGTCAGGCCGGCAATCAGCGCCTTGGCCTGGGTGTCGTCCACTTCGAAGTGGGCCACGCCCTCGACCCGGTCCAGCTGGTGCAGGTAATAGGGCAGCACGCCAGCAGCAAAGCTGCGCTCGCTCAGGTCCTGCAGGGCCTGCACGCTGTCGTTGACCCCGCGCAGCAACACCGCCTGGTTCAGCAGTTGCGCACCGGTGCCACGCAGGCGCGCCATGGCCGCGTCCACGCTGGCGTCGAATTCATTGGCATGGTTGGCGTGGACCACGATTGCCAGTGGCCAGGGCAGGCTGCCCAGCCAGGAGACCAGTTCATCGTCCACGCGTTCCGGCAGCACGATCGGCAGCCGGGTATGGATGCGCAGGCGGCGGATGTGCGGTATCTGGCGCAGGGCGTCGGTCAGTTCCACCAGCTTGTGCGTGGCCAGCGACAGCGGGTCACCGCCGGACAGGATCACCTCGTCGATGTCCGGATCGGCCGCGATGGCGGCTACGGCCTCCTGCCAGCCGCCCTTGGCGGCGTTCTCCGCGCCATAGTCGAAGTGGCGGCGGAAGCAGTAGCGGCAGTTGATCGCGCAGCTGCCGGTGGCGACCAGCAGGGCGCGGCCACGGTACTTCTGGATGACGCCGGTGGCCTTCTTGGCGGCGCCATCGCCCACCGCATCGAAGCTGAACCCGGGCGCCGGGTGCATTTCCTCGTCGATCGGCAGCACCTGGCGCAGCAGCGGGTCGGCCGCATCGCCGGGGCGCATGCGGGCCACGAAGCCCTCCGGCACGCGCAGCGCGAACTGGGCCATGGCCGCCTCCGAGACACCCAGCGCGGCCGGGTCCAGCTGCAGCCGGGCCAGCAGGGCGTGCGGGTCGCGCAGCGCCTGGCGCCAGAGCTGCTGCCAGCGCGCGGGCGCACCTGGCGACTGGGGCCGTGGGAAGGCGGAAAGCTGCATGGAGAGGGGGCCTGCGGTTATCATGGGGGCAGAAAAACAGTCGCCCACCGGCATCCGGTGGGCTTTCCATTCTAACGGCTCGCCGCACCCGCGGCGTTTTTGCCACTCAGGAGTTTACGCATGGCCAGCTACGGCATGAACGACGTCAAGAACGGGATGAAGATCCTGGTCAACAACCAACCGGCCGTCATCATCGACACCGAATACGTCAAGCCGGGCAAGGGCCAGGCCTTCACCCGCGTGAAGTACCGCCTGATCAAGGACGGCCGTACCCAGGAAGTCACCATGAAGTCGACCGACTCGCTGGATGCAGCCGACGTCGTCGATACCGACATGAACTTCATGTACAGCGACGGCGAGTACTGGCACTTCATGGACCCGGAATCCTTCGAGCAGGTCCAGGCCACCAAGGCCGGCATGGGCGGCGCCGAGAAGTGGCTGAAGGGCGAAGAGTCCTGCGTGGTCACCCTGTGGAACGGTGAGCCGATCTTCGTGCAGCCGCCGAACTTCGTTGAACTGAAGATCACCGAAACCGATCCGGGCGTCCGTGGCGACACCTCGGGCGGCGGCGGCAAGCCGGCCACCCTGGAAACCGGCGCCGTGGTCCGCGTGCCGCTGTTCGTGAACCAGGAAGAAGTGATCCGCGTCGACACCCGTTCGGGCGAATACTCCGCACGCGTCAAGTAATCCGGCGCAGCCGGATTACGGTAGTGCCGGCCGCTGGCCGGGTACGCGCCATCGCATTCGCGCTGGCGCTCCCATGATCTGCTTCGGCAGATCATGGGCCCCGCTTCACGAGTCTCCAGACCCCGCCGCTTCGCGGCAGCCCCTGACTCAGGGGCGTGTCCCCCAGAAGTATCTCGCCCCACAGCCAGTGAGCCCGCATGAGCGATAGCCCGCACCTCCCCGAAGCCTGCGACCTGCTCATCGAAGCCGGTTACGTCGTTCCGATCGAGCCGCACGCGGTGGTGCTGGAAGACCATGCCGTTGCCGTGCGTGGCAGTGAAATCGTGGCCATCCTGCCGCGTGCCGAGGCGCGCGCGCGGTTCCGCGCCACCCAGGTGGTGAGCCGCCCCGAGGCTGCCCTGATGCCGGGCCTGGTCAATGCGCACACGCACAACCCGATGACGCTGCTGCGCGGCGTCGCCGACGACCTGCCGCTGATGACCTGGCTGCAGCAGCACATCTGGCCGGTGGAAGCGGCGGTGATCGGCCCCGAATTCGTTGCAGACGGCACCACCCTGGCCATCGCCGAGATGCTGCGCGGCGGTACCACCTGTGCCAACGAGAACTACTTCTTCGGCGACGTGCAGGCCGCGGTCTACAAGAAGCACGGTTTCCGCGCGCTGGTGGGCGCGGTCATCATCGATTTCCCCACCGCCTGGGCCAAGACCGATGACGAATACTTCGCCAAGGCCGGTGAACTGCACGACCAGTGGCGCACCGATCCGCTGATCGGCACCGCGTTCGCGCCGCATGCGCCCTACACGGTCAACGATGCCAACTTCGAGCGGGTGCGGATGCTGTCCGACCAGCTCGACATGCAGGTGCACCTGCACACCCACGAGACCGCGCAGGAGATCAACGATTCGATCAAGCTGCACGGCCAGCGCCCGCTGGCGCGGCTGGATCGGCTCGGCCTGGTCAACGACCGCCTGATCGCGGTGCACATGACCCAGCTGACCGATGCGGAAATCCACCTGTGCGCCGAACGTGGCGTCAGCGTGGTGCACTGCCCGGAATCGAACCTGAAGCTGGCCTCCGGTTTCTGCCCGGCCTGCGCCCTGCAGCGCGCCGGCGTGAACCTGGCGATCGGCACCGATGGCTGCGCCAGCAACAACGACCTGGACATGTTCAGCGAGAACCGCACCGCGGCGATCCTGGCCAAGGCCGTGGCCGACGATGCGACCGCGCTCGATGCAGCGACCACGCTGCGCGCCTCCACCCTGGGTGGCGCCCGCGCACTGGGCTTCGGCGACCGCATCGGTTCCATCGAAGTCGGCAAGCAGGCCGATCTGGTCTGCGTCGACCTGTCCGCGCTGGAAACCCAGCCGCTGCACAACGTCCTGTCGCAACTGGTGTACGCCACCGGCCGCCAGCAGGTCAGCGACGTCTGGATTGCCGGCAAGCCGAAGCTGGTGCAGCGCGAGCTGGTCGGCATGGACCTGCCGGGCATCATCGCCAACGCGCGCCAGTGGCGCGAGCGCATCCGTCATATCCGCGCCTGAACCCCGGCGCCGCAAGGACCCCTCATGACTGCCCCCCACGCTTCCTCCAATTTCGATCAGGCCGAGCTGGACAAGTTCGCCGCGCTGGCCAACCGCTGGTGGGACGCTGACGGCCCGCAGAAGCCGCTGCATGCGCTGAACCCGGTGCGCCTGCAGTACGTGGCCGATCGCGTGCCGCTGCGCGGTGCGCGCGTGCTCGACATCGGTTGTGGTGGCGGCCTGTTGAGTGAAGCGCTGGCCCAGGCCGGTGCTGACGTCACCGCCATCGACCTGGCCCCGGAGCTGGTCAAGGTCGCGCGCCTGCATGCGCTGGAAAGCGGCGCCAAGGTCGATTACCGGGTGCAGGCTGCCGAAGATCTGGCCGCCGAGCAGCCGGGCAGCTTCGATGTGGTCACCTGCATGGAAATGCTCGAACACGTGCCCGACCCGGGCGCGATCATCGAGGCCTGCAAGCGCCTGCTGAAGCCGGGCGGCCACCTGTTCCTGTCGACCATCAACCGCACCGCCGCCGCCTTCGCGGTGGCGATCGTCGGCGCCGAGTACGTGGCGCGGCTGCTGCCCAAGGGCACGCACCACTACCAGGAATTCATCAAGCCGGCCGAGCTGGCGCGCTGGCTGCGCGAGGCCGACATGCAGCTGGTGGATGTCAGCGGCATGGCCTACGAGCCGTGGCGCAACCAGGCCCGCCTGAGCAGCCGTACCGACATCAACTACCTGGCCTACGCGGTCAAGCCGGCATGACCGCGGCCCGCTTCCCGCGCGCGGTGTTGTTCGATCTGGACGGCACCCTGCTGGACAGCGCGCCGGACTTCGTCGCCACCTGCGACGCGATGCTGGCCGAGCGTGGACGCGCACCCATCGATCCGGCCGCGCTGCGCCCGGTGGTGTCGAAGGGCTCGCGGGCGATGGTCTCGGCTGCGTTCCCGGAACTGGACGTTGCCGCACGTGACGCGCTGATCCCGGAATTCCTGCAGCGCTACGAAGCATTGATCGGCCAGCACGCAGTGCTGTTTGATGGCGTGGCCGGCATGCTCGCCGCGTTGGACGATGCCGGTACGGTGTGGGGCATTGTCACCAACAAGCCTGAATACCTGGCGCGCTTGATCCTGCCGCAGCACGGCTGGCAGCAGCGCTGTGCGGTACTGGTGGGTGGTGACAGCCTGGCCGAACGCAAGCCGCATCCGCTGCCGTTGCTGCACGCCGCGCAGGCCATCGGCATTGCCGCCGAAGACTGCGTGTACGTGGGTGACGACGAGCGCGACATCATCGCCGCGCGTGCCGCGGCCATGCCGTCGGTGGCGGCGTTGTGGGGCTATCGCCTGCACAGCGACGATCCGCTGGCCTGGCAGGCCGACGTGCTGGTCGAGAACGCCGAACTTCTGCAACTGGCCAGCCTCTGGCCGACCCGGCCGGCAGCCCCGGCCCAGCCGTAAGGAATCACGTAGTGAGCAGTACCGCGCTGGACAGTTTCCTCGACAAGTGGCGCAGCCGTTGGCCGGAATGGTCGGTGGCCGCCCCGTTCGTGGCCGAATCGCAACGCGAGCTTGCGGTGGCGTGGTTCGCGCTGCTGCAGGAATTCGACGACATGCTCAACACCAGCGGCGACCCGTTGCCGGCCGACGCCAAGCTGGCGTGGTGGGGCGAGGAGCTGCGCAGCTGGGCCGCGCATCGTTCGCGCCACCCGCTGGGCCGCCTGCTGGAGCCGGTGCGTGCGCCGTGGGCGCAACTGGCCGAAGCGCTGCCCGATCTGGTTGAAGCGCGTACCGTCGCGCTGGATGCAGCCGGTGCCGAGCGTGCGCTGGCCCATTACGCTGAAGCCGTGGCTGCGGTGGAGGCAGCCCTGTTCGCGGACAAGCCGCGAACTGGCGCCGGTCGTGCGGTGCAGCTGCAGACCCTGGCCCAGCGCCTGCAGGATGCCGGCGTAGCCGGTGTGCCGCGCAGCCTGCTGGACGGTGATGCCAGCACGGCCGCACAGCGCTGGGCGCAGCATCTGTTGAAGGGCTGGGGCAGCCGCGTGCCCGGCCCGCGCCCGCGCCGCGTGTGGTCCAGCCTTGCGCGTGCACGCGTTGCCGCGCAGGCGGCAGGCAAGCCGATCGAAGCCACGCCGGTACGCACCCTGCTGCGTGTGTGGTGGGCTGCTCGCGGCTGATGCCGCTGCGCTCGCCGGGCATGGCCCGGCGCTACCGGGCGCGGTAATCGGGGCGCGCCGGGCCATGCCCGGCGGCCGTTCGTCGCGCGGGACGTGCGTGGCCGCCCCCGCCGCGGATCGATACGGGTATCGAACCAGTTCATGCCCCAGTGCAGGTGCGGGCCGGTGGCACGACCGGTGGCGCCGACCGCAGCGATCACCTGGCCCTGTTCCACACGGTCGCCAACTTTTACGTCGATGCGCGACAGGTGCAGGAAGTTGGAGCTGACACCGAAACCGTGGTCGAGCAGCAGCGTGCCGCCGGTCAGGTACAGGTCGGGGCCGGCGAAGGTGACGATGCCGGCCGCCGGCGCTTTCACCGGCGTGCCGGTCGGTACCGCGATGTCCATGCCGGAATGACCTGCGCCGGGCTGTCCGTTGTACACGCGTGCGTTGCCGAAGCGGCCGCTGATGCGGCCCTGCACCGGCCAGATGAAGGTCTGGGTGAAGTCGGTACGGTCGTCATCACGGGCACGCGCGGCGGTCACCTGTGCTTGTTCGCGCTTGATCCGCTCGGCAATCGCCGGCGGCGGGTTGACCGTCTTCGGCGGCACGCCGTTGACCCGCTCGGTGGGCCAGTCGCGCGGGGTCACCGCAATGGTCGCGGTCTCGCTGCCACCATCAGGGCGTTGCACCTGCACGTGCAGCGGACCCTTCTCGTCGCGGCCGATGCCGAACACCACGCTGCCATAGCCGCTCACCCGCAGCTGGCGGCCGGCGTACTGCGCGCGGCTGCCGGCAGGTACCTTGCCGATCACCAGTGCGCCCTGCGATGCGCTGGCCGGGAACACCACCCGGCTGTCGATCAGGCTGCCGATGCCGTCCTGTGCCTGCGCCGACGGTGCGGTGAACAGGGGTGCGGCCAGCAGCAGCGCCCCGATCAGAAGTGCGGAGCGCATCAGCGGTCGTAGGTCATGCGCTGGCCGGCCGGCTCGCCCACCAGTTTGCTGCCGTCCCACACCAGTTGGCCATTGACCCAGGTGGAGGCCACGCGCGAACGGAAGGTCGTGCCTTCAAACGGCGACCAGCCGCACTTGGACAGCACGTCCTCGCGCTTGACCGTGAACGGCACGTCCTCGACCAGCACCAGGTCGGCGAAGTAACCCTCGCGCAGGAAGCCACGTTCTTCCACGTCGAACAGCTGTGCCGGCGCATGCGCGAACTTCTGCACCACCTGCTCGCGGGTCAGCTTGCCTTCGTGCACCCGTTCCAGCGCGGCCACCAGCGCGTACTGCACCAGCGGCAGGCCCGACGGCGCCTGTGCGTAGGGCTTCTGCTTCTCTTCCCAGGTGTGCGGCGCGTGGTCGGTGGCCAGCACGTCCAGCACGTCGTCGGCCAGCGCGGCGGTGATCGCCTCGCGGTCGGACACTTCCTTGATCGCCGGGTTGCACTTGATCAGGTTGCCCTTGGTCGCATAGTCCGGGCGCGCGAAGTGCAGGAAGTGCACGCAGGTTTCGGCGGTGATCTGCTTGCGGCTGCCGTCGGCGCGGATCAGCGGGCCCTTCTCGAACAGCGCCAACTCGTCGGCGGTGGAGATATGCAGCACATGCAGGCGGGTGCCGTGCTTGCGCGCCAGCGACATCGCCAGGCGGGTCGACTTGATGCAGGCCTCGCGCGAGCGGATGTCCGGGTGCATGTCCGGGGTCAGCGCATCGCCGTACTTCTCCTGGAAGGCCTTCAGGTTGGCATCGATCATCGGCGTGTCTTCGCAGTGCGTGATGATCGGGGTCGGGCATTCGCGGAAGATCGCGTCCAGCGTTTCCGGGTTGTCGACCAGCATGTTGCCGGTCGAAGCACCCATGAACACCTTCACGCCCGGGGCCTTCTTCGGGTCCAGGGCACGGATGGCGTCCAGGTTGTCATTGCTGGCGCCGTGGTAGAAGCCGTAGTTGGCCCAGGCGCGGCCGCGCGCGAGCTCGTATTTGGCTTCCAGGATGGTCGAATCCAGCGTCGGCGGATTGGTGTTGGGCATGTCCATGAAGCTGGTCAGGCCACCGGCCACCGCAGCCGCCGATTCGCTGGCGATGTCGCCCTTGTGGGTCAGGCCCGGTTCGCGGAAGTGCACCTGGTCGTCGATCATGCCAGGCAGCAACCAGCGTCCGGCTGCGTCCACCACCTGCTCGCCGTCGCGCGGCGCCAGCCCGTTGCCGATCTGCGCGATGCGGCCGTTCTCGATGCGCAGGTCGCCGTCGAAGGTGCGGCCTTCGTTGACCATGCGGGCGTTGGTGATGAGGGTGGAGGACATGTCAGTGTTTTCCTGTGCAACGGCAAGAGGGGGCGTTGGGGGACTCGGGCACGGGGTCGAAGCCGCCGGGATGGAACGGGTGGCAGCGGCCCAGCCGGCGCGCAGCCAGCCAGCTTCCGCGCAGCGGGCCGTGCCGCGAGATGGCGTCCATCGCGTATTCAGAACAGCTCGGCACGAAACGGCAGCGAGGCCCCAGCAGGGGGCTGATGAAGCGCTTGTAGAAGCGCAGCAGGGCAATGAGCAGGCGCGAGATCACCCAGTCATCTTATGCCAGTTGGCATGAAGGCCGCATTTGTGCAGGATGGGCCGTTGGTCGCATGTCGCCGATGGCCTGCGACCGGTACCAGTACCTTCGGGTGCTGGCCAGGTTCCGTACCGCGCAAGGCGGTCCGTGTTCGTCGGACTGCCTCCAAGGGCGCCTTGACTCCAGGACTGAATGGAGCAGGGGGTCGAGGTTGCTGCTGCGGGTCGGGTAGGCTATAAAGGCCCGCTTTCCCGGGCCCCGGGGAATCCAAGGAAGAGCGTTTCGTGGCTGCTAAAAAAACTGCAAAGAAGGCCGCAACGGCCGCCAAGAAAACCGCCAAGCCTGTTGTGAAGAAGTTGGCGGCAAAGCCCGTTGCCAGGAAACCGGCCAGCAAGCCGGCGACCAAGGCAGCGTCCTCGCAACCGGCGGCCAGGAAGGCCACCGCAAAGAAAACGCCGGTCAAGGCAACCAAGCCGGTGGCGAAGAAGGCTGCTGCGCCCGCCAAGGCCAAGCCTGCTGCTGCCAGCAAGAAGGCGCCGGTGGTGAAGAAAGCCGCCAGCAAGGCCGCGCCGGTGAAGAAGGCCGCCGCCAAGCCGGTGGCGAAGAAGGCAGCAGCCAAGCCGGCGCCGAAGGCGGTGGTGAAGAAGGCTGCGGCCAAGCCGGTCGCCAAACCTGCAGCGAAGAAGGTTGCTGCGGCTAAACCGGTGGCCACGCCTGCCGCTGTAAAGAAGGTCACCAAGAATGTTGCCGCGCCGGCCGCAAAGCCGACCCCGGCCCCCGTAGTGAAGTCCGCACCGAAGCCTGCCCCCAAGCCGGCTCCGGCCAAGCCTGTCCCGGCCAAGACCGTGGCAGTGGCAGCAGCCCAACCGGCCCCCAAGCCGGCCCCGGCCGCCGCTCCTGCTGCTTCGAAGGCCCCGCAATCCAAGAATCCCGTGCCCGTTTCGAAATCGCCTGCCAAAACCGCCGTGAAATCCGATTCCGCCCCGAAGACCGTGTCGCGCCCTGTCGGCAAGGTTGCCGTGGCCGTCGCCGCCCGCTCGGCGGCACCGGCCCCGCGCAGCAAGTACAAGGTGGTCGAGTACAAGACCGACGAGGCCACCGGCCGCCCGATCCTGCCGACTGGCTACAAGCCGTCCTCGGAAGAGGAATACATGAGCCCGCTGCAGCAGGAGTATTTCCGTCAGCGCCTGCAGAACTGGCGCGCGGACCTGGTGGAAGAGTCCAAGCAGACCATCGAGAACCTGCGCGAGGAAGTGCGTGACATCGGCGACGAAGCCGAGCGCGCGACCCGCGAGACCGAGAACTCGCTGGAACTGCGTACCCGCGACCGCTACCGCAAGCTGATCGGCAAGATCGACAGCACCCTGAAGCGCCTGGAAGCCGGCGACTACGGTTACTGCGTCGACACCGGCGAAGAAATCGGCCTGGAGCGCCTCGAAGCGCGCCTGACCGCCGAGCGCACCATCGACGCCCAGGAGCGTTGGGAGCACCTGCAGAAGCAGCAGGGCGACTGATTCCTGATCGTTGTATGGTCATGCGAAAAACCCGGCCTCGGCCGGGTTTTTTGTTGGGAGGTGGTTGGCTGGGTAGAACGGCGCCTTCCGGGTATAGGAGGGAGCCTGTGTGCGCGGTTGCTGTAAAGCCTAGCCCATGCCCGGCTCGGGTCGAAGGCGCGGGCAAAGAAGAGCAAAAGCAAAAGCAGCCAAGCATGGCTTGGCTCTACCAAGGGCAGTCATGCGTGCGCTCGCGGCTGTTGGGTCCGCCTTGTAGCGAGCCGAGCACCGCAGGGGAATCAGGGGCGAAGAGGCGCCGCTGTTTGAGCGCAGCGAGTTCGGCGCCGTCCCCTGATTCACCGAGGAGCACAGGGCACCGGCGCGCAGCGCCGGCTCGCGGATGGCGGCGCGTTTCTTTTGGTTACTTTTCTTTTCGCGCGAAAAGAAAAGTGACACCCCACAGCGGTCACGGAAAGAGCCCGCCGGGCATGGCCCGGCGCTACCGGCGCGTGGGCGCGCGGAAATCCGCTCTATTGCAGGTCGCGAAGATTCAGTTTCCGCAACGTCGGGTTCTTCCACGCCGTGATCCCGGCCACGCTCAGCACCGCGAACCCACCCAGCACCACTGCCGGCACCAGGCCGAGCAGCTTTGCCATCGTGCCGGCATAGAACGCGCCCAGTTCGTTGGACGAACTGATGAAGATGCCGTTGATCGACGACACCCGGCCGCGCATTTCTTCCGGTGTGGCCAGCTGCAGGATGGTCGAGCGGATCACCACCGACACGCCATCGAAGGCCCCATAGAACAGCAGGATCAGCGCGGACAGCCAGAAGTGTTGCGACAGCCCGAAGCTGATCACGCACAGGCCGAAGCCGGCCACCGCGAACAGCAGCACGCGGCCGGCATTGCGGTGCAGCGGGTGGCGCGCCAGCCACAGGCCAACGCAGACCGAGCCCAGCGCCGGCATTGCGCGCAGGATGCCCAGGCCTTCCGGACCGTGGTGCAGGATCTCGTGCAGGAACGCCGGCAGCATCGCCACCACGCCGCCCAGCAGCACCGAGAACATGTCCAGCGCCATCGCCCCGACCATGATCCGGTTGCCGACCACGAAGCGCGCGCCTTCAGCGATGCTCTTGAAGATCGGGGCGGCCGGACCGGTATGCACCGGTTCTTCCACCTTCAGCGTGGCCAGGCAGGCCATCGCCACCAGCGCGAAGCCCGTGGCCACCGCGTAGGACAGGCCCTTGCCGCCGAAGCCGACCAGCACGCCGCCCAATGCCGGACCGGCCACCATGCCGGCCTGGAACACCACGGCGCCGAGGCCAGCGCCACGTGCGAACTGGTCACGGGCCAGCACGCGGGCGAACAGTGCGTTGTAGATCGGCGACAGGAAGGCGCGGACCATGCCGGTCAGCGCAATGGCCGCATAGATCGGCCACACGCCTTCGAACGGCAGCCAGCCCTTGGCCACGCCGGTCAACACCAGCGCGGTGGCGATCAACCCGGAGCAGGCGACCATGCCGAGCCGGCGGCGCGGCAGGTGGTCGACCAGATAACCGGCGAACGGTGCGACGCAGAAGAACGGCAGCACCTCGGCCAGGCCAACCAGGCCCAGCGAGAACGGATTGCGGGTGACTTCGTAGATGTGCCAGCCGACGGTGACCGCGACCACCTGGTAGGACAGCATCGCGAAGATGCGGTAGGCCAGCAGCTTGGCGAAACCGGGCCGGGACAGCAGCCCCAGCGCGGTGTCTTCGGCCGTGGCGGGTTCGCTCACGACGGGTCGCGCTGCAGCTGGGCCTGCGCGGTCTCGCGGATGAAGGCCAGCATCGCCGCCACGCCGTTGCTGCGGGTGGGCGAGAGGTGGCGGGCCAGGCCGATGTCCTGGATGTAGCTCGGTTCGGTGGCCAGGATCTCCTGCGCCGAGCGCCCGGAGTACACGCGCAGGGCCAGGAAGATCAGGCCGGAAACGATGGCCGAATCACTGATGGCGTGGAAGCGCAGCGACTGCGCATTGCCTTCCGGCACGATCCAGACCATCGACTGGCAGCCGAGCAGGCGGTGCTCTTCGGTCTTCCATTCGTCCGGGAAGGCGGGCAGCTTGCGGCCGAGGTCGATCAGGTACTGGTAGCGCTCGGACCAGTCGCCGAAGAAGCCGAATTCCTCGGCGATGGCGGTCTGGGCCTCGGCGGCGGTGGGTTCAAGCGGGAACGGGGAGTCAGTCACAACAGTCTCTACAGTGGAGCGTGGCCGGCGGACCGGCCACGGGGCAGGGTGGGTCAGCCGCGCTTGCGCGACCAGCGCACGCCCTGCGGGGTGTCTTCCAGCACGATGCCTTCGGCGGCCAGCTGGTCGCGGATGGCATCGGAACGGGCGAAGTCGCGTGCCTGCTTGGCGGCGGCACGCTCGTCGATCAGGCCCTGGATGCGGGCATCTTCGCCATCATCGCTGGCCGCGGTGCCGAACCACTGCGCTGGATCGGCCTGCAGCAGGCCCAGGGCCAGGCCGGCACCGAGCAGTTCGCCCTTCAGGCGCGCCTGTTCGGCCGGGTCGGTGGCCCGGCGTGCATCGGCGGCGATGCGGGCCACTTCGGCCAGTGCCTGCGGGGTGTTCAGGTCGTCATCAAGAGTCGCCTCGACCGTGGCCGGGATCGCCACGACCGCCTCGACCGACGCCAGCTCGCGCAGGGTGCCGTACAGGCGGTCCAGGGTGCGCACCGACTGCTCGATGAGGCCATCGGACCAGTCCAGCGGCTGCCGGTAGTGGGCCGACAGCAGGGCCAGGCGCAGCGCTTCCGGCGGGTGCTGGCGGACCAGGTCGTGCACGCGTTCGATGTTGCCCAGCGACTTGCTCATCTTGGCGCCGCCGAAGTTGAGCATGCCGTTGTGCAGCCAGAAGCGGGCGAAGATCTTGCCGCCGTGGGCGCATTCGCTCTGCGCAAGCTCGTTCTCGTGGTGCGGGAACTGCAGGTCGACGCCGCCGGCATGGATATCGATGGTCTCGCCCAGGTGGGCGGCGGCCATCGCCGAGCATTCGATATGCCAGCCCGGGCGGCCACGGCCCCAGGGAGACTCCCAGCCAGGGAGGTCGTCGCTGGACGGCTTCCACAGCACGAAATCACCCGGGTCACGCTTGTACGGGGCCACGTCGACGCGGGCACCGGCCAGCATTTCGTCCGGATCGCGGCGCGAGAGCTTGCCATAGCCTTCGAAGCTGGCCACCGCGAACAGCACGTGGCCTTCGGCGGCGTAGGCATGACCATTGGCGATCAGCTGCTCGATCATGGTGATGATCTGCGGGATGTGCGCGGTTACTTCGGGCTCGATGTCCGGCGGCACCACGCCCAGCGCGGCCATGTCTTCACGGTAGGCGGCGGCGAACCTGTCGGTGATGGTGCTGATCGGCACGCCCTGCTCACGCGCGGCGTTGTTGATCTTGTCGTCCACGTCGGTGATGTTGCGCGCGTAGCGCAGGCCACCGAAACGGCGTCGCAGCAGATCGGCCAGCACTCCGAACACCACTGGGCCACGGGCGTTGCCGATGTGCACGTAGTTGTAGACCGTCGGGCCGCACACATACAGGGTCGGACAGGCCGGATCGAGCGGGGTGAACGGTTCGAGCTGGCGAGTCAGGTTGTTGTGCAGGCGCAGGGTCATGGGGCTGTGGCTGGGGGACAAGCCTGTGATTTTAGAACGTGTCGGCCCCCTTTGGGGGCACCGTCTGCCACCGGTGGACGCCGGGTCCAACCCGGGTGGGGTGGGCAGGAGCAGCGTGGACGGGTAATGTTCAGCCCCTTGCGCTCGCCACTGCCTACACTATTGCCGTGTCCTTGCTCCCTTCGCCAATGAAATCCACCGCGTTGCTGACCCTGGCCTGCCTGTCGGCGCTGGCCGCCGTGGCCCAGGCGCAGGAGGCCGAGCCCCGCAACCGGGTGGTGATCGTGGAGAACGTGAAGTTCGACTACGCGCAGGTACTGAACGTCGAACCCGTGTTCCAGACCCTGCGCGCGACCCGTACCGAAGAACACTGCGAGCCGGTCTCGACCCGGACCCTGGCGCCGGTGAATGTCACTGGTGAGGAGCCGGTCGAGGACAAGGGCCGGATCAGCCGCTTCTGGGACTCGGTACGCTCGATGTTCAAGCGCAGCGATGAAGAGGTCTCCGAGGATACCGCCGCCGAGTCACCGGCTCCGGCGCCGGCACCGGCCAACAATGGTCCGATGCTGACCCGCGACTGTCGCATCGTGCCGGTGGGACGTGAATTCCGCCGGCCCATCGCCTACGACGTGGACTACGTCTACAAGGGCACCAAGTACCGCTCGCGGCTGCCGGAAGACCCCGGCAACCGGCTCAAGATCCGGGTGTCGATCACCCCCTGGGTCGGCCCCGAGCAGGGCGCCGCCGGCAATCCCTGATTCTGCGACCCCGGCCCCTTGCGTCGGCCCCGGCCGCATGCAAAGATGGATGACCATGAAGCTCACCGACTTCCAGCACGACAGCAGCGCAGCCCGACAGGCGTCGGGCATGACCTCGCGTGCGCGTCGACCGGAACCCCACATCCTCGCTGGGTAACCGGAGCTTTTTGCTGTTCGTCCGAAAAAACCCAGCCCGCCGGCTGGGTTTTTTCGTTTCCGCGTCATGAAAGCTGCAACTGCAACCTTTTCGTTCCACCTTTGCTTCCTGTTTTCCCTTCCACCGCGTCGAACCCGGCGCCGCCACGCAAGGAAAGATGATGTCCCCCAAGCACTTCCTGAACACCCAGGACTGGAGCCGCAGCGAGCTCGACGCGCTGCTGACCCAGGCCGCGCTGTTCAAGCGCAACAAGCTCGGCGACCAGCTCAAGGGCAAGTCGATCGCGCTGGTGTTCTTCAATCCGTCCATGCGCACCCGCACCAGCTTCGAACTGGGTGCGTTCCAGCTGGGTGCCCACGCGGTGGTGCTGCAGCCGGGCAAGGATGCGTGGCCGATCGAGTTCAACCTCGGCACGGTGATGGACGGCGATACCGAAGAGCACATCGCTGAAGTGGCCAAGGTGCTGGGCCGTTACTGCGACATCATCGCCGTGCGCGCGTTCCCCAAGTTCATCGACTGGGCCTACGACCGCCAGGACATCGTCCTCAACAGCTTCGCCAAGTACTCGCCGGTGCCGGTCATCAACATGGAGACCATCACCCACCCGTGCCAGGAGCTGGCCCACATCATGGCCCTGCAGGAGCACTTCGGCACCCAGGACCTGCGCGGCAAGAAGTACGTGCTGACCTGGACCTATCACCCCAAGCCGCTGAACACCGCCGTCGCCAATTCGGCGCTGACCATCGCCACCCGCATGGGCATGGACGTGACCCTGCTGTGCCCGACCGCCGACTACATCCTCGACGACCGCTACATGGGCTGGGCCGAGCAGAACGTGGCCGAGAGCGGCGGCTCGCTGAAGATCAGCCATGACATCGACAGCGCCTACGCCGGTGCCGACGTGGTCTACGCCAAGAGCTGGGGCGCGCTGCCGTTCTTCGGCAACTGGGAACCGGAAAAGCCGATCCGCGACCAGTTCAAGCACTTCATCGTGGACGAGCGGAAGATGGCGCTGACCAACAACGGTGTGTTCAGCCACTGCCTGCCGCTGCGCCGCAACGTGAAGGCCACCGATGCGGTGATGGATTCGCCGCAGTGCATCGCCATCAACGAAGCCGAGAACCGCCTGCACGTGCAGAAGGCGATCATGGCGGCGGTTGCCGGGCGCTGAATCAAACAAGGGGTAGAGCCGACCGTTGGTCGGCTGCTCCCGCAGCGGCGCATCCAACATTTCAGCCGACCAGCGGTCGGCTCTACCGAATTCCCATCCCCCAAGTGGACCTGATCCCCATGAGCAACAAAGACGTCGTTCTCGCCTTCTCCGGCGGCCTGGATACCAGCTTCTGCGTGCCGTACCTGCAGGAGCGCGGCTACAACGTGCACACCGTGTTCGCCGACACTGGCGGCGTGGATGATGAAGAGCGCGATTTCATCGAGAAGCGCGCCGCCGAACTGGGCGTGGCCAGCCATGTCACCGTCAACGGTGGCCCGGCCATCTGGGAAGGCTTCGTCAAGCCGTTCGTGTGGGCAGGCGAAGGCTATCAGGGCCAGTATCCGCTGCTGGTCTCGGACCGCTACCTGATCGTTGATGCCGCGCTGAAGCGTGCCGCCGAACTGGGCACCAACATCATCGCCCACGGCTGCACCGGCATGGGCAACGATCAGGTCCGCTTCGACCTGGCGGTGAAGGCCCTGGGTGACTACCAGATCATCGCGCCGATCCGCGAGATCCAGAAGGAACACACCCAGACCCGCGCCTACGAGCAGAAGTACCTGGAAGAGCGCGGCTTCGGCGTGCGCGCCAAGCAGCAGGCCTACACGATCAACGAGAACCTGCTGGGCCTGACCATGTCCGGCGGCGAGATCGACCGTTGGGAAGCGCCGGGCGAGGGCGCCCGTGGCTGGTGCGCACCGCGCAGCGAGTGGCCGGAGCAGGCGCTGAACGTGACCCTGAAGTTCGTCGAGGGCGAAGCCGTCGAACTGAACGGCAAGGCGTTGCCGGGCGACCAGATCCTGGCCCAGCTCAACAAGCTGTTCGCCCCGTACGGCGTTGGCCGCGGTGTCTACACCGGCGACACCGTGATCGGCCTGAAGGGTCGCATCGTGTTCGAGGCCCCGGGCCTGGTGTCGCTGCTGGCCGCGCACCGCGCGCTGGAAGATGCCGTGCTGACCAAGCAGCAGAACCGCTTCAAGCCGGACGTGGCGCGCAAGTGGGTGGAGCTGGTCTACGAAGGCTTCTACCACGACCCGCTGAAGACCGACATCGAGGCCTTCCTGAAGTCCTCGCAGGCCAAGGTCAACGGCGAAGTGGTGCTGGAAACCCGCGGCGGCCGCGTCGATGCAGTGGCGGTGAAGTCGCCGCACCTGCTCAACACCAAGGGCGCCACCTACGCGCAGTCGGCCGACTGGGGCGTGGAGGAGGCCGAGGGCTTCATCAAGCTGTTCGGAATGAGCTCCACTGTCTATGCGCAGGTCAATCGCGGTTGACCTGTGACGGGGGTGCCGGCCGCTGGCCGGCGCCTCGCAACGTCAATGGAGGGTAGTGGCGGGGGGGGGGGGGGGGGGGGGGCGCGGGGGGGGGGGGGGGGGGGGGCGCCGGGGGGGGCGCGCGCCCGGCGGCGGGGCGGGGGCCCGGTGTTTTATTGGGGGCCCCGCCCCCCCCCCCGCCACTACCGATTTCGAACCCTACGGATATTCAGACACATGCTTGAACAGACGCTCGATCACCTGCAGGCCCTGGTGTCCTTCGACACCCGCAACCCGCCGCGTGCGATCACCACCGGTGGCATCTTCGATTACCTGCGCGCGAACCTGCCCGGCTTCAACGTCGAGGTGATCGACCATGGCGCCGGTGCGGTCAGCCTGTACGCCGTGCGTGGTACGCCGAAGTACCTGTTCAACGTGCATCTGGATACCGTGCCGGATTCGCCGCACTGGAGTGCCGACCCGCACGTGATGCGGCGTCTGGACGACCGTGTGGTCGGCCTGGGCGTGTGTGACATCAAGGGCGCCGCCGCTGCACTGGTGGCCGCGGCCAACGCCAGTGATGGCGATGCCGCGTTCCTGTTCTCCAGCGACGAAGAAGCCAACGATCCGCGCTGCATCGCCGCGTTCCTGGCCCGTGGCCTGCCATATGAAGCGGTGCTGGTGGCGGAGCCGACCATGAGCGAAGCGGTGCTGGCGCACCGAGGCATCAGCTCGGTGCTGATGCAGTTCGCCGGTCGCGCCGGGCATGCCTCGGGCAAGCAGGATGCGGCCGCCAGCGCACTGCATCAGGCCATGCGCTGGGGCAACCGTGCGCTGGACCATGTGGAATCGCTGGCCTCGGCGCGCTTCGGCGGCCTCACCGGCCTGCGCTTCAACATCGGTCGCGTCGAAGGTGGCATCAAGGCCAACATGATTGCACCGGCCGCCGAAGTGCGGTTCGGGTTCCGTCCGCTGCCGTCGATGGACATCGATGGCCTGCTGGCGACCTTCGCCGGTTTTGCCGAACCGGAAGCCGCACTGTTCACCGAAACCTTCCGTGGCCCCAGCCTGCCGGCCGGTGACATCGCCGAGGCCGAGAACCGCCGCCTGCTGGCACGCGACGTGGCCGATGCGCTGGAACTGCCGATCGGCAACGCGGTGGATTTCTGGACAGAGGCCTCGCTGTTCTCGGCCGGCGGCTACACCACGCTGGTGTTCGGCCCGGGTGACATCGCCCAGGCCCACACCGCCGATGAGTTCGTGACGCTGGAGCAGCTGCAGCGCTACACCGACGCCGTGCACCGCATCATCGCCGCCGGCGCCTGATCGACTCTACAACGCCTCCCGGCCCTGGCCGGGTGGAACTGCAACGCGGCGACCGCCGCCTGTGACGAAACCGAAATGTCTCCTGCCCTCCAGCCCCACCGCCAGACCCGCCAGACCATCGTGCGCCTGCTTTCCAGCATGGCCAGCGCGAAGGAGATCAGCCAGTACCTCAAGCGCTTTTCTCAGTTGGATGCCAAGCGCTTTGCCGTGGTCAAGGTCGGCGGCGCGGTGCTGCGCGACGATCTCGACGCGCTGACCTCTTCGCTGTCGTTCCTGCAGGAAGTCGGCCTGACCCCGATCGTGCTGCACGGCGCCGGCCCGCAGCTGGATGCCGAACTGTCGGCCGCCGGCATCGAAAAGCAGACCGTCAACGGTCTGCGCGTGACCTCGCCGGAGGCACTGGCGATCGTGCGCCGGGTGTTCCAGCAGTCCAACCTGCGCCTGGTCGAAGCCCTGCAGCAGAACGGCGCGCGTGCCACCTCGATCACCGGTGGCGTGTTCGAGGCGGAGTACCTGGACGTGGACACCTACGGCCTGGTCGGTGAAGTGAAGCGGGTCAACCTGGCGCCGATCGAGGCCAGCCTGCGCGCCGGCTCGATCCCGGTCATCACCAGCCTGGGCGAAACCGCGGGTGGCCAGATCCTCAACGTCAACGCCGACTTCGCCGCCAACGAGCTGGTGCAGGAGCTGCAGCCGTACAAGATCATTTTCCTGACCGGCACCGGCGGCCTGCTGGACGAGCAGGGCAGCGTGATCGATTCGATCAACCTGTCCACCGAGTACGACCACCTGATCGCGCAGCCGTGGATCCACGGTGGCATGAAGGTGAAGATCGAACAGATCAAGGATCTGCTCGACCGCCTGCCGCTGGAATCGTCGGTGTCCATCACGCGCCCGGCTGACCTGGCCAAGGAACTGTTCACCCACAAGGGCTCGGGCACGCTGGTGCGCAAGGGCGAGAAGGTGCTGCGCGCCACCGCGTGGAACGAGCTGGACCTGCCACGGCTGAAGGGCCTGATCGAATCCAGCTTCGGCCGCACGCTGGTGCCTGACTATTTCCAGAAGACCAAGCTGCTGCGCGCCTATGTCAGCGAGAACTACCGCACCGCGGTGATCCTCACTGACGAAGCCGAGGGCGTGTACCTGGACAAGTTCGCCGTGCTCGATGATGCACAGGGTGAAGGCCTCGGCCGCGCGGTGTGGAACGTGATGCGGGATGAAACGCCGCAGCTGTTCTGGCGTTCGCGCAATGGCAACCCGATCAATCACTTCTACTATGCTGAATCCGATGGCTGCTACAAGCAGGGCCATTGGAAGGTGTTCTGGTACGGCGCCGATGGCATCGACCGGATCAGCACCTATGTCGACCACTGCGCCCAGCGCGCACCGAGCCTGCAGGGCTGAATGATGGACCATTCCGATCACTGGACTACGATTCCCACCCTGCGCGGCCAGCACGTGACACTGCAGCCGCTGCAGCCCGAGCATGTGCCTGGCCTGCGCGCCGCCGTGGAGGGCAGTGGCCTGGACCAGCTCTGGTACACCCAGGTGCCTTCGCCGGAGCGGGTCGAGCACTATGTGCAGGCCGCGCTGCAGGCGCAGGTGGAAGGCAAGGTGCTGCCGTTCGTGATCCTCGATGCGGCAGGTGACATCGTGGGGACCACCCGCTTCTACGACCTGGATGCCGGCGTGCCCAAGCTCAGCCTCGGTTACACCTGGTATGCACCGCGCGTGCAGCGTACCGGCGTCAACACCGAAACCAAGCTGTTGCTGCTGCAGCACGCCTTCGAAACCATGGGCTGCATCAGCCTGGTGCTGGAAACCAGCTGGTTCAACTTCACCTCGCGCACCGCCATCGCCCGCCTCGGCGCCAAGCAGGACGGCGTGCTGCGCAACCACAAGCGGCACGCCGACGGCACGCCGCGCGACACCGTCATCTTCTCCATCATCGATACGGAATGGCAGGGCGTGAAGCGCCACCTGCAGTACCGCCTGGACAGCCACGCATGAACGATTCGACTTTCACCCTGGGCATCGTCGGCGCCCGTGGCCATACCGGTGCCGAGCTGATCAAGCTGGTGGCCGCACACCCGCGGCTGAAGCTGGCTTTCGTGTCCTCGCGCGAACGCGCGGGGCAGCGCCTGTCCGACCACCATCCGGAGTTCCAGGGCGAGCTGCAGTACGAGAATCTGGACGCCGACGCCGTGGCCGCCAAGGGCGTGGACGCGGTGATCCTGGCCCTGCCCAACGGCCTGGCCGCACCGTTCGTGGCCGCACTGGAAGCGGCGAAGCCGGACACCGTCATCGTCGACCTGTCGGCCGACTACCGCTTCGACAACAGCTGGTACTACGGCCTGCCGGAGCTGACCCGAGGCCGCTACAACGGCCAGAAGCACATCAGCAACCCGGGCTGCTATGCCACGGCGATGCAGCTGGCGGTGCATCCGCTGCTGGACCTGCTGGCCGGCCCGCCGCAGTGCTTCGGTGTGTCCGGCTATTCCGGCGCCGGCACCACGCCGTCGGACAAGAACAACGTCGAACTGCTCGCCGACAACCTGATGCCGTATGCGCTGACCAACCACGTGCACGAGCGTGAAGTGTCGGTCCAGCTGGGCGTGGCGGTTGAATTCATGCCGCATGTCGCGCCGCATTTCCGCGGCATCACGCTCACCGCCAACCTGTGGCTGAACCGCGTGCAGACCCGCGAACAGATCGTCGAGCGCTTCCAGCAGGCCTATGCGGGCGAACCGCTGATCGAGGTAGTGGATGAAGCGCCGTGGGTCAGCCGCATCGCCGGCCGCCACGGTGCGCAGGTCGGTGGCTTCACCCTGGCCCCGGGCGGCAAGCGGGTGGTGGTGGTGGCGACCCTGGACAACCTGCTGAAGGGCGCGGCCACCCAGGCCATGCAGAACCTCAACCTCGCGCTGGGCATCGACGAACTGACGTCGATCCCGCACTGAACACGTATTCCGGAGCCCCCATGGCAGACCTTCTTTGGCAGAAGCCCGGCGTCGCCGTCGACGCCCAGATCCAGACCTTCCTCGCCGGCGATGACGTGATCCTCGATCGCGAATTCTTCCTGCACGACATCGCCGCCAGCACCGCGCATGCACAGGGCCTGCAGCACATCGGCATCCTCAGCGCCGATGAACTGGCCGGCCTGCTGCGCGAGCTCGACGTGCTGGCGCAGGACTTCCGTGAAGGCCGCTTCGTGCTGGACACGCAGTACGAAGATGGTCACTCGGCGATCGAAGCGCGCCTGACCGAACGCCTCGGCGATGCCGGCCGCAAGATCCACACCGGCCGCAGCCGCAATGACCAGATCCTGGTCGCCACCCGCCTCTGGCTGAAGGAGAAGCTGCAGCGTGTGGCCCAGCTCAGCGCCGAGGTTGCCAAGGTCGCGCTGGACCGTGCGCAGGCCGAGAAGGATCTGCCGATCCCCGGCTACACCCACATCCAGCGTGCCGTGGTGTCCTCGGCCGGCATGTGGTGGGCCGGCTGGGCCGAGGCCTTCATCGACAACGCCATCCGCGCGCGCGACACCCATGCGCTGGTCGACGCCAATCCGCTTGGCACGGCTGCCGGCTACGGTGTGAACCTGCCGCTGGACCGTGAGCACACCACGGCCGCGCTCGGTTTCGCCCGCATGCAGATCTCGCCGATCTACGCGCAGCTGTCGCGCGGCAAGTTCGAACTGGCCGCGCTGGAAGCGCTGGGCGGCGCCACGCTGGACCTGCGCCGCATTGCCTGGGACCTGTCGCTGTTCACCAGCGCCGAGTTCGGCTTCGTCGCGCTGCCGGCGCAGTACACCACCGGCAGTTCGATCATGCCCAACAAGCGCAATCCGGACGTGATCGAGCTGATGCGCGCGACCCACGCCAGCGTCGCCGCCGCGCGTACCGAGATCGAGCAGCTGCTGTCGCTGCCGTCGGGCTATCACCGCGACCTGCAGTCGTCCAAGGGCGCCATCTTCCACGGCTTCGGTCGCGGCCTGTCGGCGCTGGAACTGCTGCCGGCGCTGCTGGCCAACCTGGAATGGCGCGACGACAAGGTTCGCGCGGCAATCGACTCGGGCATGTACGCCACCGATGTGGCGGTGGAAGCGGCCGTGGCCGGTGTGCCGTTCCGCGAGGCCTACAAGGCTGCTGCTGCCGGTGCCGACAGCGCAGGGCAGGGGCGTACCCCGGAAGGCAGCCTGGCCGCACGCGTATCGCCGGGTTCGGCCGCCGACCTGCGCCTGGACGAACTGCACGCGCGCTGGCAGGCGCTGTCCTGATGGCCGGCACCGTCTACCTGGTGCTGGCCATGCGCCGTCCCGATTTCAACGCCGCCGCCGTGCAGCCGCACCGTGACTTTCTCGATGCGTTGCAGGCACAGGGCAAGCTGCAGCTGACCGGCGGTTTTGCCGATGGCAGCGGTGGCGCCTATGTGCTGTGCAACGTGGACAGCCTGGCGCAGGCGCAGGCCATCGTCGCCACCGATCCGCTGGTGACGATGCAGGCCTCCGCGCTGACCGTGCACGAATGGAACACCCGCTGAGAGCCTGACCGATGATCCAGCACGCTGCCCACGTCGCCTCGCCGTTCCCCGAACAAGCGCTGCCGCCGTGGCGGCGTGCGGTGCTGAAAGTCGGCAGCAGCCTGCTGGCCGCCGATGGCGGCGGCCTGTCACCTCGCCACGCGCTGGGCCTGGCACAGTTCGTGTCGGCCAATGTACTGGCCGGGCGTGAGGTGGTGATCGTGTCTTCCGGCGCGGTCGCTGCCGGGCGCGCGATCCTGCCGCGGGCCGATGAGCCGGGCGCAGCGATGGCAGCGCGGCAGGCGCTGGCTGCGCTCGGTCAGGCCCAGCTGATCGGGCTCTGGCAGCGCTTCTTCGAGCGCCCCGTGGCGCAGGTGCTGCTGACCCACGACGACCTGCGCAACCGCCGCCGCTACCTCAACGCACGCGCCACGCTCAATGAGTTGCTGCGGCTGGGCGCGTTGCCGGTGGTCAACGAGAACGACACCGTGTCGGTGGACGAACTCAAGCTCGGCGACAACGACAACCTGGCCGCCACCGTGGCCGCGCTGGTCGATGCCGATGCACTGTTCATTGCCACCGACATCGACGGCCTGTACAGCGCGGACCCGCGCACCGTGGCCGATGCGCGGCCACTGCACGACGTGCCGGAACTGAGTGACGAGGTGCTGGCGATGGCCGGCGGCGCAGGGTCGCGCGCCGGCACCGGCGGCATGCGGACCAAGCTTGAGGCGGCGGCCAAGGCGGGTCGTCTCGGCATCGAGACCTACCTTTTCAACGGCCGCAGCAGCGACGTGGTGCGTGCACTGGCGCAGGACCGCCTGTTCGGCACCCGCATCCACGCCGCGCGCAGCCGCGAGGCGGCCCGCAAGCACTGGCTGCGGCATGCACCGCTGACCGAAGGCGCGATCGTGATCGACGCCGGTGCGGCACAGGCCATGCGTGAGAAGGGCGCCTCGTTGCTGCCTGGTGGCATCACCGGTGCGGAGGGCGCGTTCCGGCGTGGCGATATGGTGCAGGTGTGCTGGAATGCACCACAGGGCCGTGTCTGCATCGCCCGCGGTGTCAGCCAGTACGCCGCCGATGATGTGCGCCGGATCGCCGGTCGCCATTCGCGCGACATCGAGGCCGTGCTGGGCTACAACTACGGTGGCAGTGTCGTCCATCGCGACGATCTGGTGCTGCCATGACCGGTTTGAAGGACACCCCGATGAGCGAAATCGAAGCGCAGGCGCGTGCCTGCCGTGACGCGGCCCAGATCGTTGCCGGCCTCGACAGTGCGGCGCGCCGCACGCTGCTGCTGGCAATGGCGCAGGCACTGGAAGTGAATGCCCGGCTGATCCTGGCCGGCAATGCGCGTGACCTTGCTGCCGCGCGCGACAAGGGCGTTGGCAGTGCCATGCTCGACCGCCTGGCGCTGGACCCGGCACGCCTGTTCGCGATGGCCGAAGCCGTGCGTGAGGTCGCCGCGCTGCCCGATCCGGTCGGCCAGATCACCCGCGACGATGTGCGTCCAAACGGCATCCGGGTGCAGAAGGTGCGCGTTCCGCTGGGGGTGATCGCGATGATCTACGAAGCCCGCCCGAACGTGACCGCCGAAGCTGCGGCCCTGTGCCTGAAGGCCGGCAATGGCGTGATCCTGCGCGGTGGTTCCGAGGCGATCCACTCCAACACCGCCATCGCCCAGGCGCTGTCCGGCGCATTGAAGGCCAACGGCGTACCGCCGGCTGCGGTGACCGTGCTGACCGACCTGCGCCGCGAAGCGATGCTGGGACTGCTGCAGTTGCATGAGCTGATCGACCTGGCCATTCCGCGTGGCGGCGAAGGCCTGATCCGCTTCGTCGCCGAGCATGCGCGGGTGCCGGTGATCAAGCATTACAAGGGCGTGTGCCATCTGTTCGTGGATGCCAGCGCCGACCTCGGCAAGGCCATTGACCTGCTGGTGGATGGCAAGTGCAGCCGCCCTGCAGCCTGCAACTCGCTGGAAACGCTGCTGGTGCACCGCGACGTGGCCGAAACGTTCCTGCCGCGCGTGGCGCAGGCGCTGGGCGAGCGCGGCGTGCAGCTGCGCGCCGATGCACTGGCGCAACCGCTGCTGCCGGGCAGCACCGCCGCCACCGAAGACGACTATGCCGCCGAGTTCCTCGATCTGGTGCTGGCGGTGCGCGTGGTCGACGACCTCGATGCGGCTATCGCGCACATCCGCACTTATACCTCCGACCACACCGAAGTGATCGCCACCGAAGACGCCGGCCATGCCGAGCGCTTCGTCAACACACTGCGCTCGGCGGTGGTGATGGTCAATGCGTCCTCGCGTTTCTCCGACGGCGGCCAGCTGGGCCTGGGCAGCGAGATCGGCATTTCCACCACGCGCCTGCACGCGTATGGCCCGATGGGGCTGGAGGCACTCACCGTCGAACGCTTCGTGGTGCGCGGCGAAGGGCAGACCCGCACGTAGAGCCACGCCATGCGTGGATGCTCTTCGCGGTAGACCCCGGTGCCGACCAAGGTCGGCACCCACCAGGCCCAAGCGCCGACCAAGGTCGGCATCTACCAAAGCAAGGGCCGACCAGGGTCGGTACCCAGGGCAATCGAGCTACACCACTTCCCGGCGGATGCCGATCGGCCGCGCGTGATCGTCCATGTGCAGCGTGGCGGCCTTGCAGCCCAGCAGGCGCTCGGCCAGCCCGGTGCTGGCCCCCAGGTCGGCAGCCACTTCGTTGAGGCTGGCCAGCGGCCGCGGCAGGCGCCGGTCGTGGCCGCGGAAGCGCGCGCGGTTGTACTCGGCCCAGCCGATCAGCAGTACGCTGGCGCACAGCAGCATCAGCGGCAACGCCACCAGCACATAGGGGTCGAACTGGCTTTGCCGTTCGTACAGCTGCTGCCAGGCCAGCTGGCCGCCGACCAGCCACGACACCAGGGTGACCAGTGGGGCCCACAGGTAGAAGTAGAACCCCCAGAACGCGAGGGTGACGAAGCCCCAGGCGGTGCGCTGGAAGCGTGGTTGGCGATGCGGCTTGCGGATCATCCGCGAGTCGAAGCGGTTGGACGGGCGTTGTGCGTTCATCGGATCCCCCGATCGGGACTGGTCCAGGTGGCGCGCTTGCTGCGACGGCGCAGCAGGGTTTTCGGCAACGCCACCAGGGTGGTGGAAAGGCTGATCAACCAGTACGCCATCGGGTACCAGATGACCCAGAAGTAGTTGCGTCCAATCTGTGTTTCGTAACGACGGTCGATGATCAGGCTGCTGGCGAACTGCAGCAGGCAGACCAGGGCCAGGATCACGCCATGCCACTCCGGCAGCAGGCTGGCGATATGCAGTTGCGGGGGCAGTTCGATGAACTTGCCCAGCGCCCACAGCACCACGATGAACAACATGGTGTAAGCCCAGATCACGCTGAGCACGTACTCCAGCAGTACGCCCCACATGCGCCGCTCCTTCCAGTGCAGCAGCGAGCGGGCGTGGCGCAGCATCACCTCCACGCCGCCCTGGGCCCAGCGCAGCCGCTGCCGCCACAGTCCCTTCAGGGTTTCCGGCATCAGGATGAAGCATAGTGCGTTGGGTTCGTAGCGGATGTCCCAGTGCGCGCGCTGCAGCCGCCAGCTGATGTCGATGTCTTCGGTCACCATGTCATCGGACCACCAGCCGACCTGGTGCAGGGCGGTGCGGCGGAAGCCGGCGATCACGCCGGAGATGGTGAAGATGCGCCCGTACACCCGCTGCGCGCGCTTGATCATGCCGATGATCGAGGAGAACTCGGCCACCTGCAGGCGTCCGAGCAGGGTGGAGCGGTTGCGGATGCGCGGGTTGCCGGTGACCGCGCCGACCCGGTTGCCGCTGACCAGGTGCCAGATCATCCAGTGCAGCGCGTGTTCTTCCAGCATCGCGTCGCCGTCGATGCACACCAGGTATTCCGAGCGTGCGGCGAGCGCCCCCATGCGCAGCGCATTGGCCTTGCCGAGGTTGCGGTCCAGGTGCAGCACACGCAGGCGTGGGTGCTTTGCCGCCAGGGCGTCCAGCCGCGCACCCGTGTCGTCGCTGCTGCCGTCGTCGATGGCGATCACCTCATAGTCGGCCGGGTAGCGCTGGGCCAGCGCCGCGCCGAGTGTGTCGTCGAGGTTTGCCGACTCGTTGTGGCAGGGAATCAGCAGGCTCGCGAACGGTGGATCGACCATCAGCGGCGGGTCGTTGCGTGGGCGCGAATGGCGTTCGCGCCGGAAGTAGTAATACAGGCCGCCCGACATCCAGAAGAATGCCATCACCATCGGGTAGTAGAAGGCGAACTGGAACAGGACCTGCAGCAACGGATGCATGTCCATGTCACTTCTCCGGGTACGGGAAGTTGCCGGCGGACATTGCCGCGCGGGCATCGCGGGTGGAGGGCTGGTCGGCGATGAAGTCGTCCGGGTACCAGGCGAAGTGGTGCACGCCCTGCGCCTGCAGCTGGCGGATCTGCGCGCGCAGGCGCTCGGCAGGAATCGGTTGCCCGCTGCGCCAATCGACGGTCTGCAGTTCGAACAGGGTGTGCTGCAGCTGTGGGTCATGTGCACGCACCGCGGCCAGCAGCTGGTCGAGCCAGCGTTCCGGATGCTTGCTGCCTTCCATCCACGGCATCGCCATCAGTGCGGTCTGGTCGTAGGCCTTGTTGAACAGGTCCAGGCGCTGCGCGAACCAGGCTTCGCTCTGCGGGCGCAGCACCGGCTCCGCGTACAGGTTGCGCACCGTGGCCAGCTTCGGCCGCCAGCGCTGCGCGCTGTTGCGCAGCGCCAGGGTGAAGTCGATCAACGCCTGCGTGCGTGCGCTGCCCCCATCGCCGGCCGCCAGCGTGGGCAGCTCGGTATCGCGCAGGTACCCATCGTCATGGAACAGCAGGCCCTCGAAGTAGGAGTTGACCGCCAGATCCTCGTAGAGGTCGAGCATGACCTGGCGCGCCTGGGGATTGGTGAAGTCCAGCCGGTACATGCCATCGGCATCGCCGTTGCGGATCGCCAGCGCCTTGCGCTGCACCGGGTCGGGCAGCTCGAAGCCGAGTACCGGCAGCCATGCGTAGACCTTCACCCCCGCACGCGATTTCAGCTGCCAGGCGACGCGACTGAACAGGTCCGCGCGCATCGGCATGTGGCGGTTGGGGAAGTACAGTGCATCGGCGGTGTTGTTGCCGTCCGGGTCGGCGAACGCCTGCAGGTAGACGTGCGTCGGTGCGATGCGCTTGACCCGCTCGATCAGTGCATCCAGATTGCGCGCCTGCTGTGCGGGCTCCGGATCGTAGACATCATCCAGGTCGATCTGCAGGGCACGGATGCCATCGAGCGCGACGTCGCGGCGCAGCTCGTAGGCCAGCCCCTCCACGGTCGGGTTGTCGCTGACCAGGAAGCGCGCCAGGCCATGCAGGTCGCTGGCCACCGGCGTGCTGCGGCCCTCCAGATCGAAGGACACCGGCATGCCCAGCTGCTCGGCGATGTCGTTGCTCAACTGGTTGTAGGCCGCGTATGGCCAGACGATGGCGCGCGGGCGCACGCCCAGATGCTGCTCGATGCGCTGCACGCTGCGCGAGAGATCGGCGCGCAGGCGTTGCGCGTACTGCGCCTCGCTCTCATAGCTGCGCGTGGCGGGGTTGTAAACGCGGGTCACGACAGCGGGGGTGGAGTTCCCCTGTGGGTTGGCGAGCACCCCGTGGTGCAGGTCGTCGGTATGGCTGGCCACTTCGATCAGGCCGCTGTCGTGCATCTGCTTCAGCTGTGCCCAGGTGATGAAGTCGTCGCGGCCGAACGGCCGGTAGCCATAGTCGATGGTGCGGCCAGGTGCCATGTCCACATAGTCGGTGATCACCGCCACCAGCGCCGGATAGCGGTAAGCTTGCAGCAACGGGAAGGCCTTGTCGTAGACGCTGCGCAGGCCGTCATCGAAGGTCAGCAGTACCGGTTTCGGTGGCAGCGTGGCGCGTCCCCGGGAGGCGTCGATCACCTGCGACAGCGACACCGGGTGGTAACCGTGTGCCCCCAGCCAGTCCAGATGGGCGGCGAAGTTCTGCGTGCTCACCGCATAGGTATCGGCATCCCCCTTGGCTGCGACCTGGTCGCGGATGTCGTGGTAGCTGAGGATCAGCAGGCCGTTGTCGATCGCATCGAGATGCAGGGCCTGCTGCGCGAAGGCCGGCGGCGCAGCCGACAGCAGCAGGAGCACGATCAGGCGCAGGATGCGGGTCATGTCAGTCTCCCCAGCGCAGTGCGGCTTCGAAGCCGATATGGCGTTCGCGATGGCCGTCGTAGACCGGCCGCGACCAGCGCACGCCATACTCGAACACGCGGCCCTGGCCCAGCTGCCACTCGTGCATGTATGACACCGACGGCACCAGTGCACTGCCGAAGCCGTCCTGCCAGTAATCGCCCAGCGAGACGGTCAGCCGGTGGCGGAAGTGGCGTTCGTAGTGGCGCCACAACTGCTGGTCGATGCGCAGGCCGATCTCGACCATGCGATCACGCTTCGGGTTGAAGTAGGGAGCATCATCACGGCTGCCGCGACTGGTGTAGGCACTGCCCAGGCCATCGATCAGCCACCGTGGGCGTGTCAGCAGCCGCTGCTCGACGCTGGTGCTGAACAGTTCGCGATGGTTGCCATCGTCGTAGCGGAAGCGGCTGGCGCCGAACATCCAGTGCGTGCGTTCGCTGCGCCGGTAGTCGACCTGCGCGCTGACGCTGTCGGCAGTGATGCCGGCCACGCGCGCCTGCATTGATGCATCCGGATCATTGCGTGCGGCGGTCAGTCCGGCATGCCAGTGGTCGTTGAACTGCCAGCCCACGCCGACGCGCAGGCCGGTATCACCGATGTGGTCGTTGGCGCGCAGCACTGCAGCTTCCGCATCCAGACGGCCGAATCGGTAGCGTACGCCCGCGCCCAGCCACAGCGGGTCGATGCGCTGGTCCTGGAAATCGACCGAGCGCCGGTCAGCGAAGGCGAACAGCCGCCAGCGATCGTCGAGTACGGGTGTCTGGACTTCCATGCCATAGCGGCGGTCGTCGTTGCCCAGTGGCGAGGTGCCACCACCGCCGGAACTGCGCCCGATGTCGGTCCATGCCTTCAGCTGCCAACCGCGGTGCGCGCGCCAGGCCTGGTCCATGCGTTCGACGGCGGGCTGGGTGGGGTAGCGCGCGACCAGATCGTCGTGCAGCGGTCGCGCCAGGTCATCGCGCTGCAGGGCGACGTAGGCTTCCTGCATGCCCAGCCGTGGCTCGATGTCGCGCGGGTCCAGCGCATGCGCCATCTGTTGCCGTTGCAGCGCCCTGCGTGGCCAGCCGCGCATCATGTACACGCTGCCCAGCGCGCTCTGCAGGCCGCCGTTGCCCGGTGCGATGTCGACCATCGATTCCAGATCGCGCTGCGCGGTGGGCAGGTCACCGCTGTAGGCGCGCACCATCGCCAGGTTGAGGTCGGCTTCGTAGCGCGACCAGTTTGGATACGGCGACTTGCCGTTGCTCCAGCGCCAGGCAGGTTCCTTGTCGCGCCACGCCTGCAGCAGGTCGACGGCCTTTTCCTGCTGCTCGCTTTCCAGGTAGGCGTAAGCCAGTTCCGAATGCGAGGCGTCGCGCGTCGGATCGCCTGCGACGGCCGCCTGCAGCACCGGAATGGCTTCTTCCGGATGCAGCGTGCCCATCAGCGAATCGCCGACCGCAGGCAGAACATAGTCGGGCAGGGCATGGCCTTCAGCCTGCAGTGCGCGGGCTTCCTCTCGCACCTGCGCATGGCGGCCCAGCCGGTTGAGCAGGATCAGCCGGTCCATGCGGATGCGCAATGGCGCCTGCACAGGTGGGGTGCCTTCGCTGCCCAGATAGCGCTGCATGCGCGCCAGGGTCGATTCGGCTTCTTCCAGCCGGCTGTCTTCGCTGCTGCTGTAGGCCAGGCTCCAGACCACCAGCTTGGCCAGGTAGTCGCCTTCGATGCGTTGCTTCTGAGCAGCGTCGAACAGTTGCGGGCGCTGCTGGTACAGCTCCCAGGCGCGCCAGGCATTGCCGATGTCGCCCAGGGTCAGGACGCGCAGCTTGAACAGCAGGTCGTCGTTGGGCTGCTGCTGGCTGGCGCGCTCGATCGCGCCGAGCGCATCCAGCCAACGGGCCTGGTCGCGGTAGCGGCCGATCTCGGCCAGGGCCGCCTCGCGGTCAGGCGGGGCAGCGCTGCTGGCCCAGGCCAGGGCGGTACAGGCAAGGCCGACGCAGAGCGCCAGCCGGCGGTGGACAACCATTGGGGACCCCCTTGGCTTCCGAACCAGACAACCTGAAAAATGTGACGCACATCACATGCCAGATTTTGGGATGGCCGTGGCCTGCGTCACTCCCCTCGCGAACTCCCATCCAGCAGGGATGGGCGAAACCAGGACAGCGACCTGCAATGTCTTGTCTGAAACGAGAGTCCCCCGCACACCGAGTGGTGGCCTGGGCGGCGCTGCCGCCCCCATGCCCGATGCCGGCACGCGGCAAGGATGGGCATTCGTGGGCACTATCCGCCCGGAATTGTCAGCCCGGCGTCAAAATGCGCAGACGGGCTGACGAGCGGTAGGTGGGGCCGGTTGCGAGGCCCCACGTGGCTTACCAGAGGTCTTCCAGCTTGCGCGGCTTGCAGGCCACCCAGGAGGCGCACAGCATCAGGGTGGCGCAGCCGAACAGGAAGCTGAATGGGATCGTCCAGCCGTCGCTGACGGTGTGCAGCCAGCCGACCAGGAACGGCCCCAGGCAGCTGAAGCTGTAGCCCACGCCCTGCATGAACCCGGACAGCGCGGCCGAGCCGGTGGGGGTGCGGGTGCGCAGGTTGATCAGGGTCAGCGCCAGCGGGAAGGTGGACGGACCGACGCCGAGCAGGCAGGCCCACAGCAGCGGCGCCTTCATCGGGGCCACAAGCAGGCCGGTGAAGGCGATCACGAACGAGAAGAAACCGATCAGCACCAGCGGGAACGGGTTCTGCAGGCGCACCGCCATCGACGGAATGACCAGCGACGGCAGCAGGCCCAGTGCCGAGAACACGGCGACCATCACGCCGCCGAACGCGGGCGTGCCACCGGCCTCGACCACGATGCGCGGCAGCCAGGTGAACATCGAATAGGTCATCAGCGAGGTCATGCCGAACATGAGCGTCATGCTCCAGCCCAGCGACGTGCGCCAGACCTTGCCGTGCGGCTGTGCGGTGGGATCGGTGGCGTCGGCCTGCGGCTTCGGTGCGCGCCTGGCCAGCAGCAGCCACGGCAGGGCGGCGGCCAGCGCCAGCAGCGCCCACATGCCCAGCGACACGCGCCAGCCCGCAGCATTCGCCACCGGCACTGCCAGCAGCGCCGGCAGCATCGTGCCCAGCTGCAGCACGCTGATGTACAGCGTGCTCATGGTGCCAACCTTGTTGGCGAAATAGCGCTTCACCAGCGGCGGCACCACCACGTTGCCGATGCCCATGCCGGCCAGTGCAACCACCGAACCGAGCAGCAGCGTGCCGACGTTGCCGGCGCTGGAACGCAGCAGCAGGCCGGCCATCGCCATCACCATCGCCAGCAGCGTGGTGCGTTCCAGGCCCAGGCGCCGCGCCAATGCCGGCGTGGCCACGCCGAACAGCGCGAACGAGGCGGTCGGCAGCATGCCCAGCACGCCGGTCATGGTGGTGCCGAAGCCGAACTGCTGGCCGAGCACGTCCAGCAGCGGGGTGATCGAGGTGACCGCAGTGCGCAGGTTGACCGCTGCCAGCAGGATCGCGGCAAACGCGAGGACACGGCCGTGCAGCAGCGACGGCGAATCGGAAGGGGAGGAACTCATCGGTGGTCCTTGCAGGTGTCGCACGCCGCAGCAACGGCATGCAGCGCCGGCATCGGTCTACGCCGAAGCGGCAGGTGGGGGTGGGGGCTGCAGGAGGGCCGGCAGCGCGGCCATTGTACGTGCGCTGCGCGGCAAGGTCCCGTCACGCGGGCGGCCTGGCGCTTGATACAAAAAAACCCGGAGGACAGTGATGTCTTCCAGGCTTCTTGGTGACCACCGAAGTGGTCGGGGAGACAGGATTCGAACCTGCGACCTCTACGTCCCGAACGTAGCGCTCTACCAGACTGAGCTACACCCCGAAGGGAGCCGCCTATTCTAGCGATTCACCCCGATGGCGGCAAGGGGTGAATGCTGTTTTCTTCACACTGCCGAAGCAGTGCCACTTCAGGGAACAAAAAAGCCTGGACGACTTCACCAGGCTTCAATGCGACCACTTGAGTGGTCGGGGAGACAGGATTCGAACCTGCGACCTCTACGTCCCGAACGTAGCGCTCTACCAGACTGAGCTACACCCCGAAGGAGCCGCCTAAGATACCGTGTGAAGGCCCTGTCGGCAACCCTTTTTTACAGTTTCAATGCACGTCGTTGTCGGTGCGGGCGCTTTCGCGCGCTTCGAACCACATCCCGTTGAGGATGGCCACGACCGAGGCCAGTCCGGCACCGAGAATCCAGGCGAAATACCACATGGTCAATCTCCTATGTTCAAGGGATGTGCCGACCGTAGGCCGGCACACCGGCAATCAGTAAGCGTTGGGGTTGTCGCCCATTTCCTCGACCGTCGTCTTGCCCTTCAGTACGCGGTACACCCAGGTGGTGTAAGCGATGATGATCGGCAGGAAGATGGCCGTGGCCAGCAGCATGACCCACAGCGTCAGATGGCTGGACGAGCTGTCCCAGACAGTCAGGCTGGAGGTGGGCTGGCTGGAGGACGGCAGCAGGAACGGGAAGATCGCAAAGCCGACGGTCAGGATGATGCCGGCGATCGAGGCGCCCGAGGCGATGAAGGCCAGGCCACCACGACGTGCGCGCAGCAGTACCGCGCTGGCCAGTGCGCCCAGCAGGCCCAGCACCGGGAACACCAGCGTCGCCGGCATGGAGCTGTAGTTGCGCAGCCAGCCACCGGCGGCCGTGCCCAGTTCGGCGGTCTTCAGCAGCGGATTGGTCGGGCCATCGGTGACCACCTGCGAGGTGATCTGGTAACCCGGCAGGCCGAAGGCCACCCAGGCACCGGCCACGGCGAACAGCACGAAGCTGACGATGGCGGCGACGCTGCCGTAACGTGCGGCACGTTCGGCCACCGGGCCGTCGGTCTTGATCACCAGCATGGCCGCACCATGCGAAACCAGCATGGCCACGCTGATCAGGCCGGCGATGAGCGCGAACGGGGTGAGCAGGCCGAAGAACGAACCGGTGTAGGTCACGCGCAGGGTGTCATCGAAGTGGAACGGCACACCCAGCAGCACGTTGCCCACGGCGACGCCGGCAATCAGGCCCGGCAGCAGGCCGCCGATGAACAGCACGCGGTCCCAGTTGTCGCGCCAGCGCTTGGACGGCAGCTTGCTGCGGTACTTGAAGCCGACCGGGCGCAGGATCAGCCCGAACAGCATCGCAAACACCGCCAGGTAGAAGCCGGAGAAGCTGACCGCATACAGCGGCGGCCATGCGGCGAAGATCGCGCCACCACCCAGCACCAGCCAGACCTGGTTGCCTTCCCACACCGGGCCGACGGTGTTGATCACCAGCCGGCGTTCTTCATCGGTCTTGGCCACGAACGGCAGCAGCGTGCCGACACCAAGATCGAAACCATCCATCACGGCCCAGCCGATCAGCAGGATGCCGAGCAGCAGCCACCAGATCACGCGGAGCGTGGTGTAATCAAGTGCAATGAATTCCATCTGGATTCTCCTGCCTCAGGCCTGGCCGGGGGCGACTGCATTGGGGGAAGCGGGGCGGATATCGGCCTGCAGCGAGGGCAGGATGTCGTCCGGACCCTTGCGGACCGCCTTCAGCATCAGCTTGATCTCGATGATCAGCAGCACCGTGTACAAGCTGGTGAACACCGCCAGCGTGGTCAGGATTTCATGCAGTGCCAGGCCCGATGCCGCGTAGAAGGTGGGCAGCACACCATCCACCGCCCACGGCTGGCGGCCGTACTCGGCGACGAACCAACCGCACTCGATCGCGATCCACGGTGCCGGCAGCGACCACACGGCCAGCTTCAGGAACCAGCGCTTGTCCTGGAAGTTGTTGCGGCACGAGAAGTAGAACGCCAGTGCGAAGAAGGCGATCAGGTAGAAGCCCAGGCCCGCCATGATGCGGAAGGTCCAGAACAGCGGGGCCACGCGCGGGACGGTATCCATCGCGGCCTTGGAGATTTCCTCCGGCGTCGCGTTGAGGATGTCTTCGCGGTAGCGCTTCAGCAGCAGGCCGTGGCCGAGATCCTGCCAGTGGCGATCGAACATCTCGCGTGCTTCGAGGTCGTTCCGGTTCTTCTTCACGCGTTCCAGTGCGCCATAGGCGATCTGGCCGCCGCGGATGCGGTGCTCGGCACGCTCCACCAGTTCCAGGATGCCCGGGATCGGCTGGTCCAGCGAACGGGTGGCGATCAGGCCCATCAGGTACGGGATCTTCACCGCGTAGTCGTTCTGGTGGGTGTCCTGGTTGGGAATGCCGAAGGCGGTGAAGTCGGCCGGTGCACGCTCGGTTTCCCACATTGCTTCGATCGCGGCCAGCTTCATCTTCTGGTGTTCGCTGGCGGCGTAACCACTCTCGTCACCCAGCACCACCACCGACAGCGAGGACAGCAGGCCGAAGGCTGCGGCCACCGCGAACGAACGGCGGGCCATGTCCCGATGCTTGTTGCGCAGCAGGTACAGGGCGCTGATCGACATCACGAAGATCGCACCGGTCACGTAGCCGGCACTGACGGTGTGCACGAACTTGGCCTGGGCCACCGGGTTCAGCAGAACCGCAGCGAAGTCGACCACTTCCATGCGCATCGTTTCCGGGTTGAACACCGCACCGGTCGGGTTCTGCATCCAGCCGTTGGCGATCAGGATCCACACCGCCGACAGGTTGGTGCCCAGCGCCATCAGCCAGGTCACAGTAAGGTGCTTGACCGGGCTCAGGCGCTTCCAGCCGAAGAAGAACAGGCCGATGAAGGTCGCTTCCAGGAAGAACGCCATCAGGCCTTCGATGGCCAGCGGCGCACCGAAGATGTCGCCCACGTAGTGGCTGTAGTAGGACCAGTTCATGCCGAACTGGAACTCCATCACCAGGCCGGTGGCCACGCCGATGGCGAAGTTGATGCCGAACAGGGTGCCCCAGAACAGGGTCATCTGCCGCCAGACCTGCTTGCGGGTCATGACGTACACGCTCTCCATGATGGCCACCATGAAGGACAGGCCAAGCGTGAGCGGGACGAATAGGAAGTGGTACATCGCGGTCAGAGCGAATTGCAGCCGCGACAGTTCTACGACTGTCTGATCAATCATGGCCTGGCTACCTCGTTGGATAGTGCCGTTGCAGGTGGCGGGAAGGGTGGTCTACGGGGTGAATGATGTGACCGACTACTTCAAACAGCCTTGATCCAGATCAATGTATGAATGGGTATTCAGGAGGATCGTATGCCAACCCGATGAAGACTGCGACCGCCGGCCGCAGGGGGAGGCTGTTGCCTGCGCCTACAATGCCGTGTCTCCCCTGTTACCCGTGAAGACCCCTTGAGCGCTGCCGAAACGACCCCTGACGGCCTTTCCCCGGAAGCCGAAACGACCCGCCAGCGGCGTGCCCGCACCGCCTGGCTGGCCGATCTTGCGCGCTCCGCTCGAGGTCGCCAGCGGCTGGCGGCGCTGTGCATCAGCCTGTCCGGGGCGCTGCTGATCGGCCAGGCCGCTGCCATCGCCTGGCTGGTGCAGCAGGTGCTGGTGGAGCGCGCACCGCTGGCGTCGGGCCTGCCGGTGCTCGCTGGGCTGGCGGTGATCCTGGTGCTGCGCACGCTGCTGGGCAGCGCCACCCAGGCGGCTGCCGGTGATGTGGCCGATGCCGCGCGGTTGGCGCTGCGCGAGCGTGTGTTCGCGCGCCTGCTTGGGCATGGGCCGCTGTGGCTGCGCCAGCGCCGCACCGGCGAGCTGGGCGAACTGATGCTGCATCACGGTGATGCGATCGAGAGCTATTACAGCGGCTTCCTGCCGGTGCGCACCGAAGTGGTGGTGGTGCCGCTGCTGATCCTGGCCGCAGTGGCCTGGGTGGATTGGGTGGTGGCGCTGATCCTGCTGTTCACCGCACCGCTGGTGCCGTTCTTCATGATGCTGGTGGGCTGGGGCGCTGAAGCCGCCGGCCGTGCGCAGCTGGGCGAGCTGGCGCGGATGAGCGGCCACTTCGCCGACCGCATCAAGGGGCTGGGCCTGCTGCGCCTGTATGGCCGCGGCGAGGCCGAACTGGACGGCATCGCGGCCGCCGCCGAAGGCGTGCGCGTGCGTACGATGAAGGTGCTGCGCATCGCCTTCCTGTCGTCCACGGTGCTGGAATTCTTCGCCTCGGTGAGCGTGGCGATGGTTGCGCTGTACCTGGGCCTGAGTTATCTGGGCCTGATGACGCTGCATGCAGCAGTGCCGACGCTGGGCGCTGGGCTGTTCTGCCTGCTGCTGGCGCCGGAGTTCTACGCGCCGCTACGGCGTCTGGCCGCGCACTACCACGATCGTGCCAACGCACTGGCTGCCGCCGCCGAGGTGGAGCGCCTGCTGCAGTCGCTGCCCGATGAGCAGGGCCTGATCGAGAACGAGATCGCGCCGCTGGCGGTGGAGCCGGCCGAGGCCGCATTGCCGCCGCTGCAGGCGCAGGGGCTGGTGCTGCGCCCGTTGGGCGCGCCGCACGACGTGCTGCAGGATCTGGATGTGCTGCTGGAACCGGGCCAGCGCCTGGCCCTGGTCGGCCCCAGCGGATCCGGCAAGAGCACGCTGCTGGAAGCACTGGCCGGATGGTTGCCGCCGCGTGCCGGCAAGCTGCAGCTGCGTCCCGGCGTGCAGGTGGCCTATGCCAGCCAGCGGCCGTACCTCTTCCACGGCAGCATCGCCGACAACCTGCGCCTGGCCGATCCCGGTGCCAGCGATGCGCGGTTGCGCGCAGTGGCCGAGGCCTCGCAGGTGCTGCAGTTCGCACAGCGCCTGCCGCAGGGGCTGGATACCGTGATCGGCGAGCGCGGCTTCGGCCTGTCCGGTGGTGAAGCACGCCGCATCGGTCTGGCCCGCCTGCTGCTGCGCGACCCGCAGGTGCTGCTGCTGGACGAACCGACTGCGTTCCTCGATGCCGATACCGAAGCCGCGCTGCTGCGCAGCCTGGCCGCCTATGCACGTGGACGTACCGTGGTGGTCGCCACCCACAGCCCTGCGGTGATCGCGTGGGCTGACCGTTGCCTGCTGTTGCCGGAAGGCCGCCTGGTCGAGCCGGCACAGGCGGTGCGCGCATGAGCCGTTCGCCTGATTCGCTGCGCGCGGTGTTCCTGCGCCATCGCCCGCGTCTGCTGCTGACCGTGCTGCTGCTGTGGATCACGATGCTGGCCGGCACCGCCCTGCTGGGCCTGTCCGGTGGCTTCCTGACCGCCGCTGCGCTGGCCGGTGCGGCCGGGCTGGCGCAGGGCTTCAACTTCTTTTCGCCGTCGGCCGGCATCCGCGGCCTGACCATGGCGCGCATCGTGTCGCGTTACTTCGAAAAGCTGGTCGGCCACGATGCCACCCTGCGCATCGCCCGCGACCTGCGCGTGTGGTTCTTCCGCCGCGCGCTGCCACTGGCACCGGCTCGGCTGGGGGCCACGCGTACCGGCGAACTGCTGGCACGCCTGCTGGGTGACATCAATGAGGTGGATGGCCTGCTGGTGCGTGCGATCGGGCCGCTGGTGGCGCTGGGTGTGCTGTCACTGGTGGCGATCGCCTCGGCCGCTGTGATCCTGCCGTCTGCGGCGGTACTGCTGGCGGTGCTGGCGTTGCTGATCGCCTTCGGTGTGCCGTGGCTGGGCGTGCGTGGTCGCGACGATGAGGAGGCCGACCGTGCCGCGCATCGTGCTGCCCTGCGTACCGCAGCCTTCGAAGGACTGGAGGGCGCGGGTGATCTGGCCGCGTTGCATGCCGATGCAGCGTGGCAGTTGAAGGTGCGCGTGGCCGCCAAGCAGCTGGCTTCGCGGGATCGTCGTCGGCGCTGGCGCCTGATCGCGGCCTCGACCCTGCATGGCCTGGTCGCCGGGCTGGGCCTGGTGGCGATGCTGGCATTGGCCCTGCATGCGGCCGAACAGCAGCGCATCGCGCCGGAAATGGCGGCGGGTCTGGTGTTCCTCACCGTGGCACTGATCGAACTGTGGGCCGGCATGGGCCTGGCCTGGCAGTCGCTGCAGTCCGGGCGCATCGCCGCCGATCGCCTGCAGGCCATCGTCGAGCAACCGCCGACGGTGGAGGACCCGCAGGCGCCGCAGGCGGTGCCGCAGGCCGCGCGCGTGCATTGGGATGACGTGCACTTCCAGTGGCCCGGTGCGGCGCGGCCGGTGTTGTCCGGCCTGCAGCTGACCCTGGCGCCGGGTGAGCGGATCGCGATTCGCGGCGACAGCGGCAGTGGCAAGACCACCCTGTCGAGCCTGCTGCTGCGGTTATGGGATCCGCAACAAGGACGGTTGACCTACGGGGGCCGCGACCTGCGTGATTTCGCCCAGGGCGACTGGCACCGGCAACTGGCGTGGCTGCCGCAGAACGCGCCGGTGTTTGCCGGCAGCGTGGCCGAGAACCTGCGATTGGGTGATCCCGATGCCAGTGACGCAGCGTTGTGGGCGGTGCTGCGTCGCGTGCGCCTGGGTGAGTGGGCCGAGCGCAACGGTGGCCTGCAGACCTGGGTGGGCGAGAACGGCGCGACGATGTCGGCCGGCCAGGCACGACGCCTGGCGCTGGCGCGCGCGCTGCTGCGCAATGCGCCGATCCTGCTGCTGGACGAACCGACCGAAGGCCTGGATGTGGATACCGCACGTGCGTTGCTGCAGGACCTCTCCGGGTTGCTGGACGGGCGCAGCCTGCTGATGATCACCCACGACGACCTGCCCGACGGCGTGGTGGATGCGCAGTACCGGTTGCGTGATGGGGGAGTGGTGCGCGAAGCGTGAATGGTAGTGCCGGCCGCTGGCCGGCAACCTCATGGCGCTTGATATGGATACGCAATTGCCGGCCAGCGGCCGGCACCACCCATTCGAACGGTTACCACGAGAACTCGCGCAGCATCACCGCGATCGAGGCCACGCTGGCCAGCACGCACAGCCAGAACACCCACTGGAATTCGGCTTTGCGATGCTTGTGGCGGAACAGCGCCTGGCCCAGCAGCCCGCCCGGCCAACCGCCGGCAAAAGCCAGCAACTGCAGTGTGCGCTCGGGAATCCGCCACTGCTTTCGCTGCGCCGCGCGCTTGTCGTGGCCGTACAGGCCGAACGACACCGCGCTGGCGAGCAGGCACCAACCGCCCAGCCACAGCGGCAGCACGCCGCTGACCGTCAGTGCGATCAACGCACCGAATGCGGCCAGCGCGAGGTTACGCCGCCATGCCACTTACAGCGCGTCGAGGAAGCCGCGCACGGCCGGGCCGAAACGCTCGAAATCGACGAGGAAGGCGTCATGGCCCTGCGGCGACTCCAGGCCGATGAAGCGCGCATCGGCACCGCCTGCGCGCAGGCCGTCGGCGACCTGTTGCTGCTGCTGCACCGGGAACAGGATGTCGGTGTTGGCGCCGATCGCCAGCGCCTTCTCCACCCGGATCTTCGCCAGCCCGGCCAGCACATCACCGTCGGCGTATTCGGCCAGGTCGAACCAGTCCATCGAACGGCTCAGGTACAGATAGCAGTTCGGATCGAAGAAGCGCACGAAGCGCCGGGCATGGCCTTCCAGGTAGCTTTCCACCTGGAATTCCAGGCCGAACGGATCGTCGTCGGCCTGGTCCGAATCCAGCCGCACGCGGCCGAAGCGGCCATCCCATTCCAGTGCCGAACGGTAGGTGATCACGCCCAGCTTGCGCGCCATGCGCATGCCGGACTCGGGATACTCGGCATCGTCGTAGTGACCGCCATTCCAGCGCGGATCAAGACGGATTGCCTCGCGCTGCAGTGAACGGATCGCGATCGAGAACGGCAGTGCCTGCGCACTGCCGGAAATGTTGACGTGGCTGCGCGCAATGCCCGGGTGCAGCATCAGTACCGCGAGTGCGGTCATGCCGCCCATTGAATTGCCGACCACGCAGGCAAGCTGTTCGATGCCCAGTGCACGCACGACTTCGATCGCGGCGCGTGCGCCGTCTTCGATCGACAGCTCGGGGAAGTCGAGGCGATACGGTTGGCCCGTGGCCGGGTTGAGCGAGGCGGGACCGGTCGAGCCCTTGCAGCTGCCCAGCGAATTCACGCAGACCACGAACCAGCGGTCGGTATCGATCGGCTTGCCGGGGCCGACCATGCCTTCCCACCAGCCCGGTGCGGAGTTGGCGTCATTGGCCGCGGCGTGTGCATCCGGCGACAGGCCGGTCACGATCAGGATCGCGTTGCTGGCGTCGGCCGCCAGCGTTCCCCAGGTTTCGTAGGCCACGCGTGCGCCGTGCAGGGCGCCACCGCGCTTGAATGGGAACGGCGAGGGCAGGGCGTGGAAGCGGGTGCCGGGCGGGATGAATTCGGTCATGCAGTCATTCTAGCTGGGCCGCATGTGGAGCTGGCGACACGCTGGTTTCCATCGGCGATGCACCGGGTAGTGGCGGGGGGGGGGGGGGGCCCCCCCCCCCCCGGCGGGGGGGGGCGGGGGGGGGGGGCGCGCGCCGCGCGCCCCCGCCCCACTACTCTGTGGGCGGCCCGCGGGGGGGCGCCCCCCCCCCCCCCGCCACTACGGGAACCGCAGCTCCACCACGCCTTCATGCGGCAGGCTCACCTTCACCGGCACGCTCTGCAGATCGTCCTCGCTGCGGTTGGCACTGCCGCTGCGCGAGATGCGTGCCAGCACTTCTACTTCGCGATGCGCGGACAACGGTGCGGTCGGCATCGGGCTGTCTGCGTCGCCCAGCCCGACCGTGGCCGGGAAACCGGCCAGAGGCAGCTTGCGTGCGGCCACCGGCATCGGCGGTCCACCCACGGCGCGGGCCAGCACGAATACCTGGGTGCTGGCGGGCCACTCGGCGTTGTTCAGCGCAGGCAGTTGCACGCGCACCTGCAGCAGCGCCGGTGGCGCCGCAGCGGCAGCATCGGGCGCCTGGCCGGCGGCTTCGCGGGCGATGGCGATCTGCGCCTGCAGCGCCTGCGCGGCGCCGGGCTCAAGCCGTGGCAGCAGGCCGCCCCAGATGTCGGCAGCCTCGGCATTCTTTCCGCGCTGGCGCAGGGCGATGCCCAGCAGCCAGCTGGCGCGCTCTGCATCGGGCGCCAGCGCACGGGCCTGCTGCAACCAGGCCATCGCGGTGTCATCGAACTGCTTGCCGGCATCGGCCTGCGCACGTGCCTGCGCCGCTTCCACCAGCACGCCGGGGTCTTCCGGGGCGAGAGCGGCAGCACGTGCGAAGGCGTCCGCGGCGGCTGCGGCGTTGCCCAGTTCGGCCTGCGACCGGCCCAGCAGCGTCCAGCCATCGGCTCGCTGCGGGTCTCGCTTCAGTGCATCCTGCAGGGCCTGCACGCCATCGCGCAGGGTGGCTACCGACGGGGTCGGTTGTACCTGTGCGGCACGCGGATCACCAACCAGCAGATACAGGCAGGCTCCGGCCACGCCCAGCGCGAGCACGCCCACCACGAAACCGCGGCGACCGTGGTGGCGCAGCGGCCACAGCACCAGCGCCGCCATCAGTGCGGCCACCAGTCCAGCCAGCATCGCCAGCCAATGGCTCACCATCCGTCTCCTTCATCGGTCTTGCTGGCGGGGGCGGCAGCAACCGTGCGGCCACGGCGGCGGACGATGCCCAGTACCACCAGCGCGCCGGCGCCCAGCACCAGCAGCGGACCGCCCCACAGCAGCCAGGTGCCCGGCTGCAGAGGCGGTTGATAGAGCACGAACTCACCGTAGCGCGCGACCAGGAACTGCTTGATCTGTGCGTCGTCGCGGCCCTGCTGCATCAGCTGCAGCACCTCGCGGCGCAGGTCCTGCGCGATCTGCGCGTTCGAGTCGGCCAACGACTGGTTCTGGCACTGCACGCAGCGCAGCTGCGCGGCCAGGTCGTGGAAGCGGCGTTCCTCGGCGCCATCGCGGAACTGCAGCGGCTGCGGGTCGTGCAGCGGCTGCTGGGCCAGCGCGGCCAACGGCAGCATCAGGAGCAGCAGCGCCAGCAGCCAGCGCATCGGTTCAGGGCGCCGTATGCAGGGTGTTGCCGGCATTGCCCTGGGCCTTCTCGATCTTCTCCAGTGCCGGGATCAGCTTCTCGTCGACCACGCGCTGGGTCATCGCACCGCTGTACTTCCAGCGCACGATGCCGCTGCCATCGACCAGGAAGGTCTCCGGTGCGGCGGTCACGCCCCAGTCGATCGCGGTGCGGCCTTCCACGTCGCTGAGCACGACCATGAACGGGTTGCCCAGCTGTTCCAGCCAATGCAGGGCATCGGTCGGTTCATCCTTCCAGTTGTAGCCGATCACGCGCACGCGCTTGCTCTCGGCGAAACGGGTCAGCACCGGGTGTTCCTCGCGGCAGGCCGCGCACCAGCTGCCCCACACGTTCAACAGGTAAGGCGCGCCGCGCAGATCGTCGCTGTGCACGATCATTTCCGGGTCGTGCAGCACCGGCAGCGCGAACGCCGGCGCCGGCTTGTCGATCAGCGCCGATGGCAGCACGTCGCGCTGCGGGTCACCCGATTTCATCACCCCGTAGATCATCAGCCCGAGCAGGCCGAAGAAGAACAGCACGCCGATCACGATGGCTACCGGCGGCAGCGGGCGGGAGGGGCGCGGGGCGGGGGACTCGGACATGGAAACTCCTACGGACGACGGAAGCGGCGGTCGGCGGCGGTGATGAATCCGCCCAGGGCCATCAACAGCGCGCCCAGCCAGATCCAGCGCACGAACGGCTTGATGTGCACCCGGACCGCCCATGCATTGTTGCCCAGCGGCTCGCCCAATGCCACGTAGACATCACCATCGAGGCGTGCATCGATGCCGGCCTCGGTCATCACCTGGCCGCCGCTGGCGTACTGGCGCTTTTCCGGATGCAGCAGGGCCAGCTCGCGGCCGTTGCGGAACACGCGCAGGTGGCCGCGGTCGGCGATGAAGTTCGGTCCTTCACGATGGTCCACGCCCTCGAAGCGCACCTCGTGGCGGCCGACCACAACCTGTTGGCCCGGTGCCAGCGCCACTTCACGCTGTACGTTCAGGGCTTCCACCAGCAGCGCACCGGCCAGGAACACGGCGATGCCGGCATGGGCGACGATCATGCCGAGCATTTCGGCGGTGAAGCGGCCATTGCCGCGCAGTCGCTGCCAGACGAAACGTGCGGTACCGAAGCCGACCCAGACCGCGGCAGCGACACCGAGACCGGCCTTCCAGCCGTTCTGCGGCGCCTGCCACCAGGCCAGCGCACCCAGCAGCACCGCCAGCCCCAGCCAGGGTGCCAGCAGCGCGAACGCGCGCGAGGGCTGGTCGCGCTGCCACTTCACCAGCGGGCCGAACGGCAGCAGCAGAATCATCGGCGCCATCAGCAGCAGGAACAGGCTGCCGAAGTAGGGCGGGCCGACCGAGATCTTGCCCAGCGACAGCGCATCGGCCAGCAGCGGGTACAGCGTGCCGAGCAGCACCATCGCGCAGGCGGTGGCCAGCAGCAGGTTGTTGGCCAGCAGCAGGGTCTCGCGCGAGGTGGCGGTGAAGCCACGGCGCGGATCGTCGGCGTCCACGCTCAGCTGGCTGGCACGCAACGCGTAAAGCAGCAGGCTGCCGCCGACCAGCACCGACAGGAACACCAGGATGAACAGGCCGCGCGAGGGATCGGCGGCGAACGAATGCACGCTGGTCAGCACACCGGAGCGCACCAGGAAGGTGCCGAGCAGCGACAGCGCGAAGGCCGCGATCGCCAGCAGCAGAGTCCAGCTGCCGAAGGTGCCGCGCTTCTCAGTGACCGCCTGCGAATGGATCAGTGCCGCACCGACCAGCCACGGCATGAAGCTGGCATTTTCCACCGGGTCCCAGAACCACCAGCCGCCCCAGCCCAGCTCGTAATACGCCCACCAGCTGCCCAGCGCGATGCCCAGGGTCAGGAAGCCCCAGGCGATGTTGGTCCACGGCCGCGTCCAGCGTAGCCAGCGCGCGTCGACGCGGCCTTCCAGCAGTGCCGCCACCGCGAACGCGAACGGCACAGCAAAGCCCACGTAACCGATGTACAGCATCGGCGGATGGATGATCAGGCCCGGGTCCTGCAGCAGCGGGTTGAGATCACGGCCTTCCAGCGGGGCCGGATTCAGGCGCAGGAACGGGTTGGAGGTGAAGATCAGGAAGGCGAGGAATCCGACGCTGACGATGCCCATCACCGCCAGTACACGCGCCTGCACCGGTGCCGGCAGGTGCCGCGAGAACAGCGCCACTGCGCCGGTCCACAGCGCCAGCACCAGCGCCCACATCAGCAGTGAGCCCTCGTGCGCACCCCACACCGCCGAGTAGCGGTAGATCATCGGCAGCAGCGAATTGGAGTTCTCGGCCACGTAGCGCACCGAGAAGTCCTGCTGCACGAACGCAGCGGTGAGCACCGCGAAGGCGCCGGCGACCAGCAGCAGCTGCGCGAACGCGGCAGGTCGTGCCACCGCCATCCACGCGTTGTTGTTGCGCTGCGCGCCGACCAGCGGCAGGCCGGCCTGCAGCAGCGAGGCCAGCAACGCGCACAGCAGCAGGATCTGACCCAGTTCGGGCAGCACTCAGCGCACCTCGGGTGCCGTCACCGGCACGTCGTGCTTGCGATGGGCGTCGCCCATCTTGTCGGCCACTTCCTTCGGCACGTATTTTTCATCGTGCTTGGCCAGCACCTCGTCGGCGACGAAGGTGCCGTCCTGCATGCGGCCGCTGGCAACCACCGCCGTGCCTTCGGCGAACATGTCCGGCAGGATCCGCGACGTGGTCACCGCCAGCTGGGCATCGCCGTCGGTCACTTCAAAACGTGCTTCCAGCGAACCGACCGGGCGGTTGAAGGAGCCCTTCACCACCATGCCGCCCAGGCGGAACCGCGACTGCGCATCGACATCGCCGCGCAGCACTTCCGAAGGCGTGTACAGGTAGGCGATGTTGCGTTCCAGCGCCATCGCCACCAGCGCGGTGGCCAGCCCGGAGGCGAGCAGGGCCAGCAGTACCCAGACCAGGCGGCGACGTTGTACCGGCGTCATCGTTCCAGCTCCGTCGACAGCGGCGCCGCAGCGTCCTGTTTGACGGCGCGGGTCTGCTGCCGCTGCTGGCGTGCCAGCGCCAACCGGCGTGCCACGCGCAGGCGCAGCCACGAACCGATGGCATCGGCGCCGAGTACCAGCACGAACACGGCGTAGGCGCCGATCACATAGGGCAGGTGGGTCATGATTGGGCCTCCCCGGCCGCACGTGCGGCATCGACGCGACCACCGACCCAGGCCTTGCCGGCCTCGCGGTCGAGATTGTCGGCGCGGGCCTTGGCCAGCACCGAACCAGCGAACCAGAACTTGGTGCCGATCACCATCCACCACAGTGGCGCGATCATCGAGCTGCTGATCGCCGATTCACCGAACACGTTGATCGACTGGCGCTGGTGCAGGCCGCCCCACCAGTCCACCGAATAGCGGATCACCGGCAGCAGGCTGACTCCGACGATGGCCAGCAGGCCGGCTGCGCGTGCGGCGCTGCGGCGGTCTTCGATGGCGTGATACAGGCCGATCACGCCCAGGTACAGGAACAGCAGCACCAGCTCGCTGGTCATGCGCGGGTCCCAGTCCCACCAGGTGCCCCAGGTACCCTTGCCCCAGATGCTGCCGGTGAGCAGGGTGATCAGGGTGAAGCCGGCACCCATCGGCGCGCAGGCCATGGCCAGGATCTCGCAGACCTTGATCCGCCAGATCAGGGCGATGGCCGCATACAACGCCATCAGCGCGAACACGAACAGGCTCATCCAGGCACTGGGCACGTGGATGTAGAGGATGCGGAAGCTGTCCAGCTGCTTGGCTTCCGGCGGCACCACCAGCAGCGCCTGCCACATGCCGACCAGCAGCACCGGCACCGCCGCGAGGTAGAACACCCGCGACCAGCGGGCAGCGAATCGGTCGAACGTGGGGGGCGAACCGAGTTGGTGGAACCAGCGGACAATCGGATTCATGCGTGGCGGCTATCCAGCAGGGGTGGATTGGCTCTCAGCTCGGTCAACTCAGAGAAATACGTATTGCAGCGGCGGTGGCCAACGGCGCCAGCACCAGCGCGACCAGCAGGCCGGCGCCCAGCATCAGCAGCGCACCGACCGGATCCTGTCCGCGTCCCGCCGCTGCCAGGCTGCCTGCACCGAACACCAGCACCGGCACGTACAGCGGCAACGACAGCAACGCCACGAGAATACCAGAGCGCCGGATGCCTACGGTCAGTGCAGCGACCACGCCACCGATCAGGCTCAGCAACGGTGTTCCCAGCAGCAACGATGCCAGCAACATCGGCAGCTGGTCATGCGGCAGATGCAGCATTTCGGCCAGCAATGGGCTGACCACGATCAGCGGCAGCGCAGTGGTGGCCCAGTGCAGCAGCACGCGCACCAGCACCAGCCAGGCCAGCGGCACCGGCGCCAGCAGCCATTGTTCCAGCGAGCCGTCTTCGGCATCGGAGCGGAACAGTGAATCCAGTGACAGCTGGCCGGCCAGCAGCACGGCCAGCCACAGCACCGCGCCGGCGGTGGCGGCCAGTAGTTGCGGTTCGCGGCCCTGGGCGAGCGCGAACAGCACCACCACCAGTACCGCGAACAGCAGCGGCTGCAGCGCATCGCCGCGGCGGCGCCAGAGCAGGCGCAGGTCGCGCTTGAGCAGGGCCGCTGCGGTCTGCCACAGGCCCGGTTCGGTGCCTGGCGCGATCATGCGGTACCGCCGAGGTCGAGCTGGCGGGTACGCACCGGCGGTGCGGCATAGGCGCCGTGGGTGGTGACCAGCGCCGCGCCACCGGCGCGGAGGTGCGCGGAAATCATCCGGTTGACCAGGGTGATGCCCTCCAGGTCGAGGTTGGCATAGGGTTCGTCGAGCAGCCACAGCGGCGCCGGCGACAGCCAGATGCGTGCCAGTGCCAGCCGCCGCTTCTGCCCGGCGGACAGATGCCGAACAAGGGTGTCCTCATAACCGGCCAGGCCGACGATGGCCAGCGCGTTGCCGGGCATCTGCCGCGCACGGCGGCCGTGCAGGCCACACAGGAAGTGCAGGTTCTCCAGCGTGTCCAGATCGGGCTTCAATGCGGGCAGGTGGCTGAGGTAGGCGACGTAACGCGCGCGCTCGGCATTGCCGGCCGGCCTGCCATCGATCTGCACCTGCCCGGCACCAGGCCGGGCCAGGCCCGCCAGCACGCGCAGCAGGGTGGTCTTGCCGGCGCCATTGCCGCCCTGCACCAGCAGGGCTTCGCCGGCGTCCACATGGAAGTCCAGCGGGCCGAACACCGGCTCGTCATTGCGGGAAAAGCTCAGGCCGCTGGCGGCCAGCAATGCAGGGGTGTTCAAGGGGCAAAGGTCTTCATGCCGGAGTGCGGCGGCAATTGTAGCGGTGAATTCACAGGGTAGTACCGGCCGCTGGCCGGCAGGTGCGACCCAGCGTCGCAGATTGCCTGGGGTTGCCGGCCAGCGGCCGGCACTACCGAAGCAGGGATTGCGTAAACTCAGGGGTCTGTCTCCCCATATCCCCAGGCCGATGCAACCCACCACCAAGCTGCCCAAGGTCGGTACCACGATCTTCACCGTGATGTCCCAGCTCGCCGCCGAACACGGCGCAGTCAACCTCGGTCAGGGGTTCCCGGACTTTTCCGCACCGCAGCGCCTGATCGATGAAACCGCCAGGGCGATGGCCGCCGGGCTGAACCAGTACCCGCCGATGACGGGTGTGGCGCCGCTGCGCCAGGCCATCGCGCAGAAGGCGCTGGACTGCTACGGCGCGCAGGTCGACGCGGACAGCGAAATCACCGTCACCAGCGGCGGCACCGAGGCCATCTTCAACGCCATCCATGCCGTGGTGCGTGCGGGCGAGGAAGTGATCGTGCTCGACCCGGCGTATGACTGCTATGAACCGGCGATCGATCTGGCCGGCGCCAGGGCCGTGCATGTGTCGCTGGATCCGCAGACCTTCGCCGTCGACTGGGACCGCGTGCGTGCGGCGATCACCCCGCGTACCCGCATGCTGATCGTCAACACCCCGCACAATCCGTCCGGTGCGATGCTGTCGGCGCAGGACATGCAGGCGCTGGCCGAGCTGCTGCGCGGCACGCAGATCTACCTGATCTCCGATGAGGTGTACGAACACATCATCTATGACGGTCGCCGCCACGAGTCGGCGCTGCGCTACCCGGAACTGCGCGAGCGCGCGTTCGTCATCTCCAGTTTCGGCAAGACCTACCACTGCACTGGCTGGAAGATCGGCTATGCGATCGCCCCGCCGGCGCTGACCGCCGAGTTCCGCAAGGTGCACCAGTACAACACCTTCACCAGCTTCGGCCCGGCGCAGTACGGCTTCGCCGCGATGATCCGCGATGAGCCCGAACACCACCTGGAGCTGGGTGCGTTCTACCAGGCCAAGCGCGACCGTTTCCGCGAACAGCTGGCCAGCACCCGGCTGAAGGCGCTGCCGGTGCCGGGCGGTTACTTCCAGCTGGTCGACTACTCGGCCATCAGCGACCTGCCGGACCATGAGTTCGTGAAGTGGCTGACCATCGAGAAGGGCGTCACTGCCATTCCGCTGTCGCCGTTCTACGAGAACCCGCCGGCCGGCCAGCGCCTGGTGCGCCTGTGCTTCGCCAAGAATGAAGCAACGATGGACGCGGCGATCGAACGCCTGCGCCTGCTCTGAGCGGAGGCGTGAACATGCAGGACCTGCGCATTTCCCTCGTCCAGGGCGACACCCGCTGGCATGACCCGGCGGGCAACCGTGAGTACTACGGCGCGCTGCTGGCACCGCTGGCCGGCACCACCGATCTGGTGATCCTGCCGGAGACCTTCACCAGTGGCTTCTCCAACGACGCCATCGCCCAGGCCGAAGGCATGGACGGCCCGACCGTGGCCTGGGTGCGCGAGCAGGCCAAGGCCTTGAACGCGGCGGTCATCGGCAGCGTGCAGCTGCGCGAGGGCGAGGGCGTCTACAACCGCCTGCTGTTCGCCACGCCCGACGGCGAGCTGCAGTACTACGACAAGCGCCACTTGTTCCGCTATGGCGGCGAGCACGAGCGCTATGCGGCCGGTCGCGAGCGCCTGAGCGTGGAATGGAAGGGCTGGCGGATCAATCCGCAGGTCTGCTACGACCTGCGTTTCCCGGTGTTCTGCCGCAACCGCTACAACGTTGAACGTCCACAGCAGCTGGATTTCGACCTGCAGATATTCGTCGCCAACTGGCCGTCGGCACGTGCCTATGCGTGGAAGACACTGCTGCGTGCACGTGCGATCGAGAATCTGTGCTTCGTTGCCGCGGTGAACCGTGTCGGCGTCGATGGCAACCAGCTGCATTACGCCGGTGACAGCGCGGTGATCGACTTCCTCGGCCAGCCACAGGTGGAAATCCGCGAGCGCGAACAGGTGGTCACCACCACCATCTCGGCCGAGGCCCTGGCCGCACACCGTGCGCGCTTTCCGGCGATGCTTGATGCCGATGCCTTCCACCTGGACGAGCAGGCCTGAGCGATGGCCTGAACGCCGCCGCACCAGCACGCGCGCCTGCATTCAACGTGCACGCGCGCGCTGCTAGATTCGCCGCCAGTCCGACCGAACTGGAAGTCCTGCCATGAACACGTCCTTCGCCCTGCTGCTGGCCCTGTCCGCCGCATCGCTGGCCCCGGCCGCGCACGCCGCCGGCAACCTCGATTGCCAGCTGCGCTACAACCTGTCCGGCTGGTCGCTGATCTACAAGACCGCCTCCGGCAATGGCACGGTCACCTGCAGCAACGGCGCCAGCATGCCGGTGCGCATCCAGATGAAGGGCGGCGGCCTGACCGTGGGCAAGTCGAAGATCACCAACGGGCGTGGCAGCTTCACCGGCGCGGTCAGCGTCAACGAACTGCTGGGTACTTACGCCTCGGTCGGCGCGCATGCCGGTGCGGTGAAGTCCAGCAACGCGCAGGTGATGACCAAGGGCGACATCTCGCTGGCCCTGTCCGGTACCGGCAAGGGCTGGGACCTGGGCGTGGACGGCACCGCGTTCACCCTCAGCCGGCGCTGAGGCGCGACGGCTCGGCAGATCCCCAGCTGATGCGGATGTAGTGCTGTTCGGAATCGCTCAACAACCGTTCGACATCGAAACCATTCTTGAGCAGTTGTGCGGTCACATCTTCGACAAGCTGCTCGCTGGCCATCACCTGGCTGAAGCCGAACACGAGATAGCGGCGGCCATTCTCCGAGCCGATCTGGATCGAGTTGTCGAGGTCGCGGTAGAACTGTTCGATCGGGCGCTTGGCGGCATCGGCGTTGGCGCGGGCCTGTTCGGCGGTAATGGTGATCATGGGCATCTGCCTGGTGTGGGAGAGCGCGCACGATAGCCAGCGCCCTGATGTGAATTCCGGGCGTGGCGCACAATGCCTCGTGTTTGCAGCAATTCCTAACATGCGGTTTGAGCGTCGATCCGCGCTGGAAAAGTGCCGCGCGACGGTGAGCATCCTGCATCGACATGAAGTCATCGGGCAGGGATGGGTTCCAACGGCAGTGGAGGCGTGAAACGCGCCGCCCACAGGGGATCCTGCGGCCATCCGATGCTGTGGGCGCTCATGCATTTACGTTTCCTTGACCCTGCAGTAACCCCGCAATGCCTAACAGGGACGTCCCAGCGATTCTGCTGGGATCATTGGAGACGCTGGAATGGAGTTCAGAACGTCCGTGCTGCTCGTGGCCCTCATCGCCACGCCCGCCATCGCCCACGCCGAGGTCTGCCTGTCTGACAGCGGACTCGTTGTGCCGTGTCCTAGCCTGTTGCCGCATCCGGTGACGGCCAGATTCGAGATCGGCACCCTGCCGCGTGTGGCTGGCTCGCCGTCGGAAATCTACATCACAGGCGGCGGCCAGGTGGATGGAACGAGTAATTTCTCGGTCTATGCCAATGGTCAGTTCCTGTGCCGTACCAATGACAATTACGACGGTGGCAACACCACGCCCATCCGCCATTGCACCGCGACCATCGCAACACCCGGGACCTATGTGATCTCGGCGTCGCGCAACAGTCCTGGCAACTTCCTCGCGCCGATGGACGAAGTGATCAACGTGCAGTAACCCGCTGTTCTCTGATCCAGGCCCCGGGGCAGGGACCTCGGGGCCACTGCTGCCCGCGTGGCAGCAGGAGCGAGTCTTTCATCGTTACGATCGGCAGCCAGGCCTTCCGCCGTCGACTGACCGATCCCGCTGCAGCCACAAGGGCAGCAGGCCACACACGATGAGGGTCGGTGCCAGCAGCTGCACTGCACCGACCAACGCCATTGCCGCGCCGATCAACAGGTAGTAAAGCAGGCCGAACAGCGCGCCTGCGCTGCCGAGACAGTGTGGATAGCCGCGCAGGGCCTGGCCGAGCACATTGGGAATGGCAAGGCCGAAGCCAGTCACCACCGGCACCATCGCCGCGACCAGGGCAGGGTGATCATGCAGCAGCGCGGCCAGCAGGCCTCCCGTCAGAACCAGGCCTGCGGCGATGCGGATGCGCGTGGTTGCGGCAACGCCTGCACGCAGCAGGCGGCCATTGCCCCACGCGCCCAGTGCCGAGCCCAATGCCAGCACCGCGCCGCTGGCGCCGAACCAGGTGGCTGGCCAGTGCAGGCGCGCAAACAGGAAGGGGCCGAGTGCATACCAGCTGTACATCGCCACGTTGAAGGCCATCACCAGCAACGCGTGTGACCAGATCCAGCGATCGTGCAGCAGTTCCCGCAGCAGCGGCAGCATGGGCGTGTGCGGGATATGTGCAGGGCGGCTTTCGCGCAGGCCAGCCAGGCATGCGACTGCCAGCAGGACAGCTATCAGCAGCAGGCCGGACTGTACGCCGAGATAGCCATTGGCGGCGACCAGCAGCGTGCCCAGTGCAAGACCGATGGCCGGGCTCAGGGCCAGGGCCATGCCGATCCAGGAGAATGCCTGGGCCAACGCTGGCCCCTGCAGATGGTCGCGCAGCACGGTCTGGGTCACCACCGAAGCGGCGGCGGCGCCGACTGCGGCCAACGCCTGGGCCAGCAGCACGTGGCCGAAGCTGCCAGCCACCAGCCCGCCCAATGCGCCCGCTGCGAAAACGCCGAGGCCACAGAGAAGGGCAGGGCGACGACCGATACGATCGGCCAGACGCCCCCACAGCAGCACGCCTGCAGCGAAGCCGAACAGGTACAGGCTCATGGCCTGGCTGGCGGCACTCGGCGGCAGGGCGAAGCGTTCGGCCAGATCGGCCAGGGCCGGGCTGTACAGGGTCTGTGCCAACTGCGGAAACATCAGCAGTGCAATGGTGAGCAGCAACAGGCGGCGCGACATGCGGGCGCTCCAGGAACAGGGCCGCGCATTGTGGTCGCGTCCGCAATGGCGCACTCTGTATATCCTGTCATCGAATACATGAAATAAGACATGGCCTGGTTGCAGCCGGATGCACACTTCGACGCCGATGCCTGGGGCGCTCCGGTGCTGGGTATCGCGGCCTCATTGGCGGATCACGACTCGGGTTGGCACCAGCATGCGCGCGCGCAGCTGCTGTACACCCGGCAGGGCTGTACGCGCCTGACCTATGGTGATCGCGTCAGCCTGCTGCCGCCCGCGCGCGCAGCGTGGATTCCGGGTGGGCTGCGCCATCGCGCGCAGATGCGCCAGGCGGTCGACTACCGTTCGTTGTACTTCGACGCCACCCTGTCGGCCCAGCTGCCCCGCCAGCCGGCCATCATCGGCGTAGGTCCGCTGCTGCAGGCCTTGCTGGAGCCGATCGCGCAGGCACCGTTCGACCATGACTGGCAGTCGCCGCGCGCACACCATCAACTGGCGTTGTGCGTGCTGGAAATCGTCGCTGCACCGGTGGCGCCGATGGACCTGCCTCTGCCGCGTGATCCGCGGATCGCACGTTGTCTGCCGCTGGCCGAACAGTTGCCGCCCGAACTGGGCGAATTGGCCGCGCGTGCGGACCTGAGCGTGCGTACCGTTGGCCGGCTAATGCAGCGTGATACCGGCATGAGCTACCAGGCCTGGCGCCAGCAATGGCGCCTGATGCGGGCCATGGAGCTGCTGCTGCTCGGCCATCGCGTCGCGCATGTGGCGCAGGACACCGGCTTCTCCGCCGAGAGCCCGTTCATCGCCTTCTTCCGCAGCATGACCGGCACCACACCCGCCGCGTTCCAGCGCCACGCAAAAAGGGACGGAGGGGATTAAGTCGCTTTCGCCCCTTCGACACACGCCGTGGCAAAAACGACTTAATCCCCTCCGTCCCCTTTTTAAAGAAAAACCCCGGCCGGAGCTGGGGTTTTTCATTTCAGTCGGATCGCTGATCAGCCGCCGCGCGGGCCGCTGCGGCGCGGGCCGCCCGGACCGCGGTTGCCACCGGGGCCGCCCGGGCCTCGGTTGCCACCCGGACCACCGGGACCACGGTTACCGCCCGGGCCACGGTTGTTGCCACCGCCCGGACCGCGACCGCCCGGACGGGCGCCCTGCGCCGGCTTCGGGCTGCCATACGGGTTGAAGCCCGGGGTGGCGTGGTCGGACGGGAAGCTCGGGGCATTGCCCGGATGGCCGTACGGGTGCTTGTTGCCCTGGCCCTGCGAGCGGTTGCCCGCGCCGGCCGGACGACCTTGGCCGCCTGCGCCGCCACGGCCTTCACCGCCGAAGCCGCCACGGCCCTGGCCGCCACCGGCGCCAGCACCCGGACCCTTCGGCTTGCCGTACGGACGGCCCTGGCCGCCTGCGCCCGGACCACGGGCACCCGGGCCACGTGCGCCCGGACCGGCATTGCGATGTCCGCTCGGGCCGGTGCTCACGCCATCCGGCACGTACCAGGTGCGGAACGCGGCCGGATTGCCTTCCGGCAGCGAACGGTCGTTCTTCTGGGCACGCTGCTTGAACGGCTTCTGCGACTGCTTGGCCGCCGCTTCGCCGCTGACCGTCAGGCCGCCTTTGAAGCCGCCGCCCTTGCCGCCGCGACCACGGCCGCGATCTTCGCGGACGTTGTCGAAGCGACGCAGCTCGCGGCCTTCGTCAGCGGTGTTGTGACCGTTGACGTAGGCGTTGCCGCGGCCACCTTCGCGCACGCGCACGGTGGTCTTGGCGGCGCGGCGCTGGCCGATCACCGGCTGCAGGGTCAGTGCCGACGGTGCGCCTTCTTCCAGCTTCAGCTGCGCACGCAGGGCTTCCACCTGGGCGGTGCCCAGTTCCACCGAATGGCCGCGGGCCAGTTCGCGCGGCAGGCTCACCTTGCCGTAGCGGGTGCGCTTCAGGCGGCTGACCTGGCAGCCCTGCGACTCCCACAGGCGACGCACTTCGCGGTTGCGGCCTTCCTTCACCACGACGCGGAACCAGTCGTGCGAGTCGGTGCCGCCGATGCGTTCGATCTCGTCGAACTTGGCCGGACCGTCTTCCAGCGCGACGCCACGGGTGAGGCGGTCGACGATGGCGTCGGAGACCTTTTCCTCGCCTTCCGGTGCACGCACGCGCACCACGTATTCGCGTTCGACCTCGAACGACGGGTGCATCATGGCGTTGGCCAGTTCACCGTCGGTGGTGGCCAGCAGCAGGCCGGTGGTGTTGATGTCGAGGCGGCCGATCGCGATCCAGCGCGCGCCCTTCAGCGGCGGCAGCGATTCGAACACGGTCGGGCGGCCTTCCGGATCATCGCGGGTGGTCACTTCGCCTTCCGGCTTGTTGTAGACCAGCACGCGCGACGGCTCGGCCAGGGCGGTGGCGACGAAGCCACGGCCATCCAGTTCGATCTTGTCGCCGCTCTTGACCGACATGCCGGTCTGCGCGACTTCACCGTTGACCTTGACCAGGCCTTCGGCAATGCGCTGTTCCAGCGCGCGGCGCGAGCCAAGGCCGGCCTGTGCCAGCACCTTGTGCAGGCGTTCTTCCAACTTGAACTGTTCGGAGGTGGCTTCGCGCTTCAGCGAGAGCTTGTTCAACGACAGCTTGCGAGGGGTGTCACTCATCAGTTTTGCTCCGGCCGACGGTTTCGAGGTCGGCCTCTGGTTCGGAATCGGCTTGGTCAACAGCCACGGTCGTCATCGCGACGGCGTTGTCTTCGCGTTCGTTCACTGGCACCGCGCGCTCGCCCGGCGCGGAATCGGGGTGCCCATCATCGAGGGGCGAAGGTGCTTGCTCATCGGAAGCCGGCGCAGGGGCTGCGTCGGCGGAATCGGGGGTGTCACTGCCGGCCAGGCCGGCATCATCGTTCGCGGCAGCGCCTTCGTCGCCGGCCGAGATGTCAGGACCGTCGGCGCTTGCCGTTGCCGGTGCATCGCGGTCCAGGGACAGCTGGGGTTCCAGCTCGCCCAGGTCCTTCAGTTCCGACAGTGGCGGCAGCTCATCCAATCGCTTCAGGCCGAAATAATCCAGAAAGCCCTTGGTGGTGCCGAACAGCGCCGGCTTGCCGGGTACGTCGCGGTGGCCGACCACGCGGATCCACTCGCGTTCTTCCAGCGCCTGGATGATGTTGCTGCTGACCGCCACGCCGCGCACCTGCTCGATCTCGCCGCGGGTGATCGGCTGCCGGTAGGCGATCAGCGCCAGGGTTTCCAGGGTGGCGCGGGTGTAACGGGTCTTGCGTTCGGTCCATAGCCGGCTGATCCAGCCATGCACTTCGCCGGTGACCTGGTAGCGGAAGCCGGAGGCGACCTCGACCAGTTCCACGCCGCGGCCTTCGCAGGCTTCGCGCAGGCGTTCCAGTGCGCGTTCGATGCTGCCCGGCGGTGCCGGTTCCTCTTCCGGGAACAGGTCCTTCAGCTGGGCCAGGGTGAGCGGCTGGCTGGAGGCCAGCAGCGCACCTTCGACAATGCGGTTGATCAGCAATTGATCCATCGGCAGTCAGCGCTCACTCGTCTGCATTGGCGGCGTCGTTGTCGTCGAACTCGCTGCTGAACTGCAGCGGGGCGTTGGTGTTGCCGGCGGCCAGCGATTTCACGTAGATCGGCGCCAGCGGTTCTTCCTGGACGATGTCCAGCAGCTGTTCCTTGGCCAGTTCCAGCACCGCCAGGAACGTGACCAGCACGCCCAGCTTGCCTTCTTCGGCCGTGAACAAGCCTTCAAAACGATAGAACTTGCCATCTTCCAGGCGTCCCAGCACTTCGCCCATGCGTTGCCGCACGCTCAGTGCCTCACGCTTGATGGCATGGCCGCTGAACAGCTCGGCGCGCTTGAGCACGTCGTGCAGCGCCAGCAGCATCTCCTTCAGATCCACCGGCGGCGGCAGTTTCACCGTAGCGCGTTCGGGCATGAAGGCATGGGCCAGGCTGGTGTCGCGGTCCTGGCGGGGCAGGGCGTCGATGTCCTCGGCGGCCTGCTTGAAGCGTTCGTACTCCTGCAGCCGGCGCACCAGCTCGGCGCGCGGGTCGGCTTCATCGCCTTCCTCGCTGACCGGGCGCGGCAGCAGCATGCGCGACTTCACCTCGGCCAGGATCGCGGCCATCACCAGGTACTCGGCGGCCAGCTCGAAGCGCAGCTCGCGCATCACGGTGATGTATTCCACATACTGCCGGGTGATCTCGGCGACGGGAATGTCCAGGACATCCAGGTTCTGGCGGCGGATCAGGTACAGCAGCAGGTCCAGCGGGCCTTCGAAGGCATCCAGGATGACTTCCAGCGCGTCCGGCGGAATGTACAGGTCCTGCGGAATCTGCAGGACCGGTTGCCCATGCACCACGGCCAGCGGCATTTCCTGCTGCTGGGGGGCGGGCGGCCGGGTTGGCGGGTTCGCGTCGAGCGCGAGTTCGGAAGTCATCTAATGGACATCAGGATTGCAACGGACCAGTCGCGGCACCGGGTTCGCCGGGCCAACGCCACGGAGCCCCAGGGCACCAGACACGCCGGGATCGGCGCGATTCCACACATATCAAACAGCAGGACGCGCCGCAGGAAACGGCAGCGACGGAACTACGGGGAGGTCGTCTACGTGGCCCGGCCAGGTGGTCCGGTTTGAAGCAGCGGGACGGTCGTCGGGGGCTGCGTTGGCCGCAAAAACCGACGGGCTGCTGCATCCAGCCACGTGCAATGGAGTCTAGGGTAAGCCTTTGTTGCGCCAGTGTCCAGCCGGGCCGGGGCAGGGGCCGCATTGGCTAGAATCTGCGGACCCGACAACGCAAGCGAGGAAATGCCGGTGTGGTATGTGATCGAAGGGTATGACGGCCAGGATGTGCTGGCGCAGCGGCTGCAGGCGCGGCCGGAACACCTGGCGCGGTTGCACGCGCTGCGCGACGAGGGACGCCTGCTGCTGGCCGGCCCCTGCCCGGCGGTGGACAGTGAAGACCCCGGTCCGGCCGGTTTCAGCGGCTCGGTGGTGATCGCGCAGTTCGAGTCGCTGCTGCAGGCCCAGGCCTGGGCCGACGCCGACCCGTACGTGGCCGCCGGCGTCTACACCCGCGTGCAGGTGCGACCGTTCCGGAAGGTGTTGCCGTGAACGCGGAACGGATCTCGCGAATGCGTGATGCGCTGCAGCATGCGCTGGCGCCAAGCGTGCTCGAGATCGAGGACGACAGCCATCGCCACGCCGGCCATGCCGGTGCGCGCGATGGCCGCGGCCATTTCAACGTACATGTGGTCAGTGAACGCTTCGCCGGACTGGGCCCGCTGGCCCGGCATCGCGCGGTGTACGCCGCGCTGGGGACGATGATGGAGACCGATATCCACGCGTTGTCCATCCGCGCGCAGACCCCGTCAGAACAGGGCTGAGCCCTTGTCCCACGCTGTCCTGGCGGGTCCCTGCGGGGGCTCGCTGCAGACAGATTTCCATGTCCATTTCGGGACATTCGCCTAACGGACTGTTTACAAGCCCAGATGGAAACGCTTACATTCCGCGCCAATGCTGGTAGGTCCAAGCCGTGGAGGGCGGCTTCGTGAACAAGGCAGCTATCACAATCAAAGACGTCGCTCGCGAAGCCCGGGTCTCCGTGGCCACGGTTTCCCGCGCGCTCAACGGGCATGAAAATGTCGCCGAACCGGTCCGCCAGCTTGTGCTGGAGGTGGCCGCACGGCTGCGTTACACCCCGCACGCCGCCGCCCGCAGCCTGAGCAGCCGCCGCACCAATACGGTGGGCGTGGTACTGCCTGACCTGTACGGCGAATTCTTCTCCGAACTGATGCGTGGCATCGACAATGTCGCCCGTAGCCGTCGCCAGCACCTGCTGGTGTCCAGCTACCACGGTGACCAGGAGCAGCAGGGCGCGGCCCTGCGCGCCATGCGCGGCCGCGTCGACGGCCTGCTGGTGCTCTCGCCCTATGCCGAGAGCCCGGGCTTCCTGACCGACAACCTGCCGCAGTCGTTGCCGACGGTGTTGATCAACACCTATCTGCCCGGGCAGGACCACCCGGTGCTGAGCATCGACGATCATGCCGGTGCGATGGCGATGACCCGCCATCTGCTTGACGCCGGCCACCGTCGCATCGCTTTCATTTCTGGCCCGGATCTCAACTTCGACGCGCGCGAGCGCCTGCGCGGCTTCCGTGACGCGCTGGCGGCTTTTGGCGGTGGCGCCGAGGGCATCGAGCTGCCCGGTGATTTCGACGAAGCTTCCGGCCATCGCGCCGGTCAGGAGTTGCTGGCAGCCGGAGCGCTGCCTGATGCCGTGTTCGCCGCCAACGACATGATGGCCCTGGGATGCCTGTATGCATTCACGCAGGCCGGTGTCCGTGTTCCGACCGATGTCGCCCTGGCGGGTTTCGATGACATTCCACTGGCGCGTTTCGTCCACCCGTCGCTGACCACCATGCAGGTCAGCATCGCCGAGCTCGGCGACCGGGCCATGACGCGCCTGTTGCAGTTGATGGACGGCACCTCCACGGACGGGACAGGGGACAAGCAGACCCTGGTTCCCCGCTTGATAGTTCGCGATTCCACCACTCCGCCATCGGGCCATTGAAGCCAGAGGCGTTCCTTCTTTTTTGATTGATCGCAGGGACCGCGCGAGCGGTCACCGCCACCCGGAGATTGAGTTGATGATGCACACCACCTTCCGCACGCCGGCACGCCGGCTGCTGAGCACCGCACTGGTCAGCTGCCTGATGCTGGCCGCTGCTCCGAACGTCATGGCGCAGTCGGCCAATGCCAGCCTGCGCGGCCAGGTTTCCGGCGCCCAGGCAGGCACCGAAGTCACCGCCACCAACGTAGCCACCGGCACCGTCCGCCGCGGCACTATCCGCGCCGATGGCAGCTATTCACTGATGGGCCTGGATCCGGGCACCTACAACGTGGTCGCCAACGGCCAGTCGCAGAAGGTCACTGTCACCGTGGCCTCGACTGCTACCCTGAACTTCGCCGGTGCCGCCAGCAGCACCCCGGGTTCGACCGCGGCCACCAACCTGGACACCGTCAACGTTGTCGCACCGACCCTGCTGCAGGAAGTGCGCACGTCCGAAGTCGGCAAGACCGTCAGCCTGCAGCAGATCCAGACCACGCCGCAGGTCTCGCGCAACTTCCTGGAATTCGCCGACGCGGTGCCAGGAATGATCTTCACCCGCGATGCCAAGGGCAACACCTCGCTGCGTGGCGGTGCCACCAACTCCGACGGCACCAACGTCTACATCGATGGTGTGGGCCAGAAGAGCTACGTGAAGGGCGGCGGCATTTCCGGCCAGTCCGGCAGCGCGGGCAACCCGTTCCCGCAGCTGGCCATCGGTGAATACAAGGTTATCAGCGGCAACTACAAGGCCGAGTACGGCCAGGTGTCCAGCGCCGCGATCACCGCTGCAACCAAGTCGGGTACCAACGAGTTCAAGGGCGAGACCTTCTACCGTTACACCAACGACAGCATGCGTGCGATGACCCCGGCCGAACGCCAGCCGGGCAAGAGCAAGGAAGAATCGGCAGAGAAGGAATACGGCTTCGCGCTGGGTGGCCCGATCATCAAGGACAAGGCCCACTTCTTCGTCACCTATGAAGCCAAGCGCTTCGACCTGCCGGTGACCATCGCGCCGGATGGTGCGGTGAGTTCGGCGGCCGCCAATCTGCCCGCCGATGGTCTCGCGGGTCTTGGCCCGGCCAGCCAGCCGTTCCAGCAGGACCTGATCTTCGCCAAGATCGACTTCGAGCCGACCGATAACGATCGTATCGAGCTGACGTTCCAGGACCGTGACGAAACCCAGCAGCAGTTCAGCGGTCAGACCGCCAAGGTGCATGGCAAGGTGGTGGACAACACCGACCGCCGTTATGCGCTGCGCTGGAACCACAGCGGTGAGCGTTTCTACAACGAGTTGATGGTGACCCACGAGGAGGCCTTCAACAATCCGTTGCCGCTGACCTACGGCAACGGCATCGTCTACACCGCGCCGGATTTCGGCGATGCTGACCGCAACCAACCCCTCGAAAAGACACTGGTGCAGGTTGGCGCGGCCGATGCATTTGCCTCACAGGTGAAGGGTCAGAAAGGCTGGTCGATTGAAGATAACCTGACCCTGGACGGTCTGCAGTGGGCGGGCGATCACACCATCAAGATGGGTGCAAAGTACAAGCAGATCGACCTGTACGCCTCCGACGCGGCGCAGATCAATCCGCAGTTCTTCTACACCATCGACAACCCGGCGTTCCCGTCGACCACGCCTTACAAGGCGCAGTTCACCAAGGCCAGCACCGGAGTCACTGGCGTGGCGTCGGAAGTGCGCGCCAAGGTCAAGCAGATCGGCCTGTTTATCCAGGATGATTGGCAGGTCAATGATCATCTGCAGTTGAACATCGGCCTGCGCTGGGATTACGAGAAAAACCCGATCTATACTGATTTTGTTACGCCGCCGGAAGTGGTCAACGCGTTGTTCTCGCAGGACAACTTCGCGCCTCCGGGGCAGACCTACGCGCAGACGCTGGCGCTCAGTGGCTTGAACGTCAACGATTACATCAGCACCGGTCACAACCGCAAGAACTTCAAGAACGCTTGGCAGCCGCGCCTGGGCTTCTCTTATGACGTCAACGCCGATGAGCAGCACGTGTTCCACGGTGGCGCCGGCCGTTCCTACGATCGTGACCTGTTCGACAACCTCGCATTGGAAACCACCAAGTTGGCACTGCCGCAGCCGACCATCAATTTCCGCGACCCGGCAACCGGCGCCTGCATTTACGGGAGGACTCCGTGCTTTGACTGGAACCCGAACCTGCTCAATGGCATTGAGAACGTGCAGGCTCTGCTGGGTGCAACCAGCAACCAGGGCATGGAAATCGATCTGCTGAACAACAACATGAAGGTGCCTTACGCGGATCAGTTCAGCTTGGGCATGAGCAACCAGTTCGGCGAGTGGCTGACAGACGCCACGATTGCTCGCACGCTGACCTATGATGGCTTTGCATTCACGCTGGGGAATCGTTTCCCCAATGGCAACTTCTTCGATATGCAGACGCTGTGTAAGTCGGGGCCGACCTACGGCCAGCCTTGGGACTGCAATGTCCCCGGCTTCGGCAGCCTGATCATCGGCCAGCAGGGCATCAAGACCCGCTCCACCCAGATCCTGCTGTCGGCGCAGAAGCCGTACAGCAAGGAAAGCGGCTGGGGCACCTCGATCGCCTATACCTGGACCAATGCGCGTCATAACCGCAACATCAACGAGCACTATTCGTTCGATCGCGGCACCATCGGTGAATACCCGACCATCAAGTCCAACGGCGCGCCGCGTCATCGCCTGGTGGTTACCGGCTCGTATGACGGTTTCTGGGGCATCACTTTTGGTGGCAAGCTGACCCTGGCCACACCGACCCCAGGAAACGATTGGTCCTGCATCGCGCAGGCCGGCAATTCGAACTGCTTGCCGACCCCGGCTGCCGGCACGCCGTCGGGCAATGGCCACTTCCTGCTCGGCGGCAAGATCTTCGGCTACCGCTCGCTCGACCTGCAGGCGACCAAGACCTTCAAGCTGGCCGGCGATACCGAGCTGTATGCTCGGATCGACATCATCAACGTGCTCAACTTCGACAACTTCTCGAACCTGAACTACGTGAAGAGCGATGGCAAACTGCTGGTCAGCTACAACGAGACCGGCGACATCATCGGTACGCCGCGCCAGGTCAAAGCCGAAGTGGGCTTCCGCTTCTAAGCGGATCCGCCTGAAGCAATACCCCGATGCCGCCGCTCCGCCGGCGGCATCGGCAGGAAGAAAAAAGGCAATGGCCGGCCCCGTGCCGGTCCATTGCCCATGCCGCTGCCGGCCAGGCGGCAGCGGCATGGGCAATGATCGCGGTGTCAAACCACGTTTTTCGTGGTTTTTTCAGAACGCATCTTGTAAACGATTTCAGATCATTGGACGGTATGCTTTCCCATCGATCAGACCACCGGAGAAATCGCGCCATGCAGGCACGCCATCTGTTGTCCGCCGCGGCGTTGAGCCTGGCCGTTGCTGCCTGCCAGCCGGCCCAGCAGGAGCCTGCCAAGCCGCGGCCGCCGGTGATCCTGATCGAGGCCGACGCGCCGCCGCGGCCGATGAAGCCGGTGCTGCCACCGCTGTTCGATGACATCGAGCGCCGTACCTTCCAGTTCTTCTGGGATACCACCAACGAGATCAACGGCCTGACCCCGGACCGCTATCCGTCGCGGCCGTTCGCCAGCATCGCCTCGGTCGGCTTCGCGCTGACCGCCTATCCGATCGGCATCGAGAACGGCTGGGTCAGCCGCAACCAGGCGATCGACCGCACCCTGACCACGCTGAAGTTCTTCCGCGACGTGCCGATGGGCCCGCAGCGCACCGGCAAGGCCGGCTACAAGGGTTTCTACTACCACTTCCTGGACATGCAGGAAGGGCGTCGCTACGACAGCTGGGTTGAACTGTCCTCGGTGGATACCGCGCTGCTGATGATGGGCGTGCTGTTCGCGCAGTCGTACTACGACGGTGACGATCCGCGCGAGAAGGAGATCCGCCAGATCGCCGACACGTTGTACAAGAAGGTCGACTGGCCGTGGCTGCAGCAGCGTGCGCCGCTGATCTCGATGGGCTGGTTCCCGGAGAGCGGCTTCATCGACCACGACTGGATGGGCTACAACGAGGCGATGATGGTCTACATCCTCGCCCTGGGTTCGCCGACGCACCCGGTCAGCCCGGATGCGTGGACGGTGTGGACGCGCACCTACGACAACGACTGGGGCGTCTACCAGGGCCAGGAATACCTGTCGTTCGGCCCGCTGTTCGGCCACCAGTACAGCCATGTCTGGATCGACTTCCGCGATATCCAGGACGCGTACATGCGCGAGCGCGGCAGCACCTACTTCCTCAACAGCCGCTCGGCTGCGCTGGCCCAGCGCGAGTACGCCATCGCCAACCCGATGCAGTGGAAGGACTATGGCGAGAACGTATGGGGCCTGACCGCCAGCGACGGCCCGCAGAACACCACCCAGGAGTACCGCGGCGAGCAGCGCCAGTTCCGCCACTACTCCTCGCGCGGCGCCGGCCTGCGCGAGAACTTCGATGACGGCACCATCGCCCCGACCGCCGCGATCGCCTCGGTGGTGTTCGCGCCCGAGCAGGTGATCCCGGCCACGCTGGAAATGCACAAGCGCTACGGCGACTACATCTATTCCAGCTACGGTTTCCTGGATTCGTTCAACCCCAGCTTCAACTACGACATCCCGATCAAGACCGGCCGCCTGGTGCCGGATCGCGGCTGGGTCGCCAGCGATTACATCGCCATCGACCAGGGCCCGATCCTGACCATGATCGCCAACTACCGCGATGACTTCGTCTGGGAAGTGATGAAGAAGAACCCGTACATCCGCAAGGGCCTGGAACGGGCCGGGTTCAGCGGTGGCTGGCTGGCACCGGAAGGTTCGTTCCAGCCGCTGGAACTGCAGAAAGACGAAAAGGCCGCGGCGGCACGCGCGGTGGGTATCGCCGAATCACGCGCGGCTGCCGCGCAGGAACAGAAGAACAATGCCAACCGCAATACAGGCCAGGGCAAGTAACCCGATGCCGAACTGGATCGACCGCCTGCGCCGCTGGGCGCTGCCTGCCCTGGCCGTATTGGCCGTGGCCGGCTGCGCCCGAACCGAACCGGGCACCACCACCGTGCGCTTCTGGGCGATGGGACGCGAGGCGGAGGTGGTCAGCGAGCTGATCCATGAATTCGAGGCCGAGAATCCGGGCATCAAGGTGGATGTGCAGAACATTCCGTGGACCGCCGCGCACGAGAAGCTGCTGACCGCGTTCGCCGCGGACGGCCTGCCGGACGTGTGCCAGCTGGGCAACACCTGGGTGCCGGAGTTCGCCGAACTGGACGCGCTGACGCCGCTGCAGCCGTTCGTGCAGCGTTCGTCCGTGGTCGACCCGAAGGACTATTTCCAGGGCATCTGGGATACCAATGTGATCCACGGCGAACTGGTAGGCGTGCCGTGGTATGTCGATACCCGCCTGATCTACTACCGCAAGGACCTGCTGGCCAAGGCCGGCTATGACCACCCGCCGCGCACCTGGCAGGAGTGGAACGAGCAGATGGCGGCGATCAAGCGCATGCAGGGCCCGAACCGCTATGCGGTGCTGATGCCGATCAACGAGTTCGAGCAGCAACTGTCGCTGGCCCTGCAGCAGCCGGATCCGCTGCTGCGCGACGACGACACCCGTGGCAATTTCTCCAGCCCCGGCTTCCGTCGCACGCTGGGCTTCTACGCCAACATGTTCGAGCAGGGCTGGGCGCCGAAGATGTCCGAGACGCAGATCTCCAACGTCTGGGACGAGTTCTTCCGTGGCTTCAACGTGTTCTACATTTCCGGCCCCTGGAACATCCGCGAGTTCAAGAAGCTGCAGCCGAAGGAGCTGGAAGGGCAGTGGGGCACCGCCGCGCTGCCGGGTCCGGACGGCCCGGGCGCGGGCATCGCCGGTGGCACCAGCCTGGTGATCTTCCGCAAGTCGCAGCAGAAGGAGGCCTCCTGGAAGCTGATCGAGTTCCTGTCGCGACCCGAAATCCAGGCGCGCTTCCATTCGATCATCGGCGACCTGCCGCCGCGCCGCAGTACCTGGAACGCGCCGTCGCTGGCCAACGATCCGCTGGCCGCTGCGTTCCGTGACCAGCTGGAGCGGGTCAAGCCGACGCCGAAGGTGCTTGAATGGGAGCGCATCGTGCAGGAAATGCGCATCGTCACCGAGAAGGTGGTGCGCGGCGGGCTGCCGCAGGACAAGGCCGTGGAAGAACTGGACCAGCGCGTGGACAAGGTGCTGGCCAAGCGCCGCTGGATGCATGAACAACAACGCCTGCAGCAGCGCGTGCCGTCGCCGCAATCGAGCAGTGCCGTGGCCGCCGGGAGCGCGCAATGAAACGTACCTCGCTTGCCGGCTGGATTTTCGCCGGTCCCTCGCTGATCGTGCTGGGCATGTTCTTCGGCCTGCCGGTCGCCTCGGCGCTGGCGCTGAGCGTGACCGATTTCGACCTGTATGCCTTGGCCGACAGCAGCAACCTGCGCTTCGTCGGCCTCGGCAACTACATCGATCTGCTGCAGACGCCGATGTTCTGGAAGTCGCTGTGGAACACCACCTACTTCGTGTTGATCGGCGTGCCCTTGTCGATCGGTGTGTCGCTGGGCGCAGCCATGCTGTTGAATGCACCTGCCGCGCGTTTCAAGGCGCTGTTCCGCACCGCGCTGTTCGCGCCGGTGGTGACCACACTGGTGGCGGTGGCGGTGATCTGGCGCTACCTGTTCCATACCAGCTACGGCCTGGTGAACTACGGCCTGGGCCACCTGGGCATCAGCCCGATCGACTGGCTGGGTGATCCCAACTGGGCGATGCCGACCATCATGCTGTTCGCAGTGTGGAAGAACTTTGGCTACAACATGGTGATCTTCCTGGCCGGCCTGCAGGCCATCCCGCATGACCTGTACGAGGCCGCCCGCATCGACGGTGCCTCGCGCTGGAAGCAGTTCCTGCACATCACCCTGCCGATGCTCGGCCCGGTGCTGCTGGTGGTCGGTGTGATCACCGTGTCCGGCTACTTCCAGCTGTTCGCCGAACCGTATGTGATGACCCGCGGCGACCCACTGCAGAGCACCGTCAGCGTGCTGTATTTCATGTTCGAGGAAGGCTTCAAGTGGTGGAACCTGGGACGCGCCTCCGCGGTGGCGTTCCTGCTGTTCCTGATCATCCTGGCGGTGACCACCGTGATGCTGCGTTTCGGCCGCAAGAGGCAGTTGGTATGAGTCGTGAAATCGGCCAGTCGCGCTGGTACCCGTGGTTGATCAATGGTGCGTTGCTGGTGCTGGCCCTGGTCAGCCTGGCACCGCTGCTGTGGATGCTCTCGGTTTCGTTCATGCCACAGGGCGAGGCGACCCATTTCCCGCCGCCGCTGCTGCCGTCCAGCATCACCACGCGCAACTACCATGAGTTGTTCGCGCGCACCGGCATGGGCGGCAATTTCGCCAACAGCCTGCTGGTGTCGGTCGGCATCACCCTGGGTTCGCTGCTGCTCAACACTATGGCCGGCTATGCCTTCGCCAAGCTGAACTTCGTCGGCCGCGAGCGCCTGTTCCAGGTGCTGATGGCGGCGCTGGTGATTCCGGCCCAGGTGGCGATGCTGCCGCTGTTCCTGCTGATGAAGCAGCTCGGTCTGGTCAACAGTTTCGGCGGCGTGATCGTGCCGGCGCTGGCCAGCGTGTTCGGCATCTTCCTGGTGCGCCAGTACGCGCGTTCCATTCCGGACGAACTGCTGGAAGCGGCCCGCATCGACGGGGCAGGGGAGCTGCGGATCTTCTTCCAGATCGTGCTGCCGATGCTCAAGCCGGTGCTGGTGACCCTGGCGATCTTCACCTTCATGGGCGCATGGAACGATTTCATGTGGCCGTTGATCGTGTTGACCGACCAGGAGCACTACACTTTGCCGGTGGCGCTGGCCACCCTCTCGCGCGAGCACATCATGGACGTGGAAATGATGATGGCCGGCGCGGTGGTCACCGTGGTTCCGGTGCTGGCGCTGTTCCTGGTGCTGCAGCGGTACTACATCCAAGGTCTGTTGCTGGGGAGCGTCAAAGGATGAAGCGAGCGATCGCCGTTGGACTGGGCCTGTTGTGGACCTCCCTGGCGATCGCCGCACCACCGGCGCTGCCGGCACCGAAGGTGCTGGACGACTTCGACGACATCGCAGCCTGGAAGCTGGTGCTGTCCGACCAGGTCAGCGGATCGCTGCGACCGGTCAGCGGCGCCGGTGGTGGCCGCGCGCTGTGCCTGGACTATGACTTCCACGATGTCTCCGGTTACGTCGGCATCCGCCGCGCGCTGAACATCGAATACCCGGTCAATTACCGTTTCGGTTTCCAGCTGCGCGGTGATTCACCGGGCAACGACCTGCAGTTCAAGCTGATCGATGCCAGCGGCGACAACGTCTGGTGGGTCAATCGTCCCGGCTACAGTTTCCCCAAGGCGTGGACGCCGGTCGAGTATCGCCGTCGCCAGATCGACAAGGCGTGGGGGCCGTCGCCCGAGAAAGAGATGGCACGCAGCGCTGCGGTCGAGTTCACGATCTACAGCAAGGTCGGCGGCCGCGGCACAGTGTGCTTCGACAAGCTGACCCTGCAGGGCCTGCCAGTCCAGGATGACTCGGCGCTGGTGCCGTCGGTGATCGCCGATACCGCCACCGCGCTGCAGGACCGCATGATCGACGGCAAGAGCGATACGTTCTGGATCAGCGGTGGCGTCAAGCAGCAGACCATCAGCCTGGACCTGCACAAGAGCCGCGAGATCGGTGGTGCGGTGATCGACTGGCTGCCGAACCTGGAAGCCCGCCGCTACACCGTGCGCACCTCCGAGGATGGCCGCGACTGGCGCACCGTGCGCGAAGTCACCAGTGGTGCCGGTGGCCGCGACTGGCTGGCGCTGCCGGACATCGATGCGCGCTACGTGCGCTTCGATCTGCAGGACGGCCCGAACTGGCGCTACGGCATCCGCGACATCGCGCTCAAGCCGCTGGCCTTTGCTTCCACCCCGAACGCATTCCTGTCCTCGGTCGCCGCCGACCTGCCACGGGGCTCGCTGCCTCGTGCCTATGTGGGCGAGCAGCCGTACTGGACCCTGCTCGGCCTTGATGGTGGCCAGGAACAGGCATTGATCAGCGAGGATGGCGCACTGGAGCCGGCCAAAGGCAGCTTCAGCATCGAGCCGTTCATCCGCCTCGATGGCAAGCTGCTGGACTGGTCGAAGGTGGCCATCACCCAGTCGCTGCAGGATCACTACCTGCCGATCGCCAACGTCGACTGGGTCCATGAGAAGGTCGGCCTGGCAGTGACCAGCTTCGTGCAGGGTACGCCGGAGCGCGCGCAGCTGATCGGCCGCTACCGTCTGAGCAATCCGGACAAGGTCGCGCACGAGTACACCCTGGCGCTGGCGATCCGCCCGTGGCAGGTCAACCCGCCCACCCAGTTCCTCAACACCGTCGGTGGTTTCAGCCGCATCGATGCATTGGACGTGGGTGAGCAGCTGGTGCGGGTCAACGGTGAGCCGCGCATCTACCCGCTGCAGGTGCCGGACGCGCGCTTTGCCAGTACGTTCGACGGCAAGCTTGATGCGATGCATCTGGAAAGCGGCACGTACCCGGCGACCACAGCGGTGAAGGACAGTACCGGCATGGCGTCGGGTGCGCTGATGTACACGATCAAGCTGGAGCCTGGCCAGAGCCGTGAAGTAGCGGTGGTGCTGCCACAGACCGGTGGCTGGGCACCGCAGGCGCTGGACGTGGCCAAGGCGCAGGCGCAGGTGGCCGAGCAGTGGCGCAAGAAGCTGGGCGTGGTCTCGCTGCAGGTGCCGGCTGCGGGCCAGGCGCTGGTGGATACCCTGCGCACCGCGGTCGCGCACATGCTGATCTCGCGCGTCGGCCCACGCCTGCAGCCGGGCACGCGTTCGTATGCGCGCAGCTGGATCCGCGATGGCGCGATGATTTCCGAGGGCCTGTTGCGCATGGGCCGCAGTGATGCGGTGCGCGACTACATCAACTGGTATGCGCCGTATCAGTTCGAGAACGGCAAGGTGCCGTGCTGCGTCGATGCCCGCGGCAGCGACCCGGTGCCGGAGAACGACAGCCATGGCGAGTTGATCTACAGCATCGCCGAGTACGGGCGCTACACCGGCGACAGCACTTTCACCGAGCTGATGTGGCCGCATGTGCAGGGCGCCTACGGCTACATGGAGCAGCTGCGCGCCAGCGAGCGCACCGAGGAGAACCGGGCACGCAACCCGGCCTTCTACGGCATGATGCCGGCCTCGATCAGCCACGAAGGCTATTCGGCCAAGCCGATGCACTCGTACTGGGACAACTTCTGGGCACTGCGCGGCTACAAGGACGCGGCCCTGCTGGCGACCCAGCTGGGCAAGGTCGAGGCGATGCAGATCGCCGAGTCGCGCGACCAGTTCCGGGATGATCTGCAGGCCTCGCTGCTGTCCGCGATGCAGCAGCACAACATCGACTACCTGCCGGGCTCGGCCGAGCTGGGTGACTTCGACGCGACGTCGACGACCATCGCACTGGCCCCGGGCGGCGAACAGGGCAGGTTGCCGCAGCCGGCGCTGGAGGCGACCTTCGAACGCTACTGGAACGAGTTCGTTGCCCGTCGCGACGGCAAGCGCGAGTGGAAGGACTACACCCCGTACGAGTGGCGCAACGTGGCCGCGTTCGTGCGCCTGGGCTGGCGCGATCGCGCTTGGCAGGCCACCGAGTTCTTCTTCAAGGACCGCGCACCGCAGGCCTGGAACCAGTGGGCCGAAGTGGTTTCGCGCACGCCGCGCAGGCCGTTCTTCGTCGGTGACCTGCCGCATGCCTGGGTGGCCTCGGACTTCGTGCGCTCGGCCTTGGACATGTTCGCCTACAACCGCGACATGGACGAGTCACTGGTGCTGGCCGCCGGCGTACCGACCGCGTGGCTGCAGGGCGAGGGCATCGCCGTGCAAGGCCTGCGTACGCCGCAGGGCCAGCTCAACTACCGCCTGCAGCGCAGCGACAAACAGCTGGTGCTGGAGGTGCAGCCGGGCCTGGTGCCACCGGTGGGAGGCGTGGTGTTGCCGTGGCCATACGCCGGTGAACCGGGCGAGGCGAGTATCAACGGCGAAGCAGCCGAGTGGGTCAACAAGGAACTGCACGTGCACCAGCTGCCGGCGCGGGTTGAGATCGACGTACCGAGCGCAGTGCGCCGCGCCGAACGCAAGGGGCAGTAACGATGAAGCAACAGGGGGCAAGGGTGCGCACGTCGGTGCGTGCCCTGGGGCTGGCAATTGCATTGGCAGTGCCGGGCGCGGTGATGGCGGCCGAGCCGGCTGCCGCGAACGCGGCGCCCGACGTTGCCAGCGCAGCGGGCATGAGCATGGTCACCTTCAACCTGCATCATGACCGCGAAGACTGGCCGAGCCGGCGCCGCACCATCCTGGCCGAGCTCAAGCGCCTGCAGCCGGATGCGGTTGCCCTGCAGGAGGTGATCCAGCGCCGCAACGTGCGAAACCAGGCGCAATGGCTGGCCAGCCAACTCGGCTACAAGTACGTGTTCGTATCCACCGATCCGATGGACGCACCGAAGCGCTACGGCAATGCGTTGCTGACCCGGCGGCCGATCCTCGCCCGTGGTGATCATCTGCTGCTGCCGTTGGACGACTACCGCACCGTGGCTCACCTGCGCATCGACGTCGACGGCACGCCGGTGAACGTCTACGCCACGCATCTGAACGAGCGCAGCGATGAGAGTGGGCAGCGCATCCGTCGCACCCAGGTCGAGGACCTGCTGCGCTTCATCACAACGACGTCGGCCGGTGCGCCGGTGGTGATCGCGGGCGACTTCAATGCGCTGGTGGATGCTGGCGACCTGAGCGAGCTGCGCAGCCACTACGGCGACAGCTACGGTAGCGTGCACGTCAATACCGACCTGTCCGGGGTCAGTACGCTCAACCGCCACTATTACCAGGCGCCTTCGCGGATCGACCACATCTTCTTCCAGCAGGACGAGATGGTCGCGCGCGAGGCGAAGCTGCTGTTCGACCAGCCCGATGACAGCGGACGCTGGGCCTCGGACCACTACGGCGTGTGGACCCGCCTGCAGTTCGCACCGAAGCCCTGACGGAGCAGGCTCCGGCAGGTGCCAACCTTGGTTGGCACGAACGTGTCCGCGTGCACTGAATCAACGGCGCCAACCAAGGTTGGCCTCTACCAAAGCAGTGACCGTGCGCGGGTTGTGCGCTGGTTGGCCTCCACCAATGCAGTGACCGTGCGCGGGGTGTGCCCTGGTGGGTGCCAACCTTGGTTGGCACGGACGTGTCCGCGTTCGCTCAATCAACGGCGCCAACCAAGGTTGGCTTCTACCAAAGCGAAGCCAGCGCCAAACGCACACACAAAAACGGCGGGGATCATTGATCCCCGCCGTTTCGTTTTCACGCGATCAAGGAGCGATCAGTTCGCCGGCGGCGTGCGCTTGGCGGCCTCTTCGTCTTCTTCATCGGTCTTGGCTTCTGCTGCCTGGGCCGCAGCGTCGGCATGGCCATCGGCGACCGGGTCGATCGACGGCGTCACCACCGCTTCGGCGACCGGGGCAGCGGCCTCGATCGGTGCGGCTTCCACCGCCACCGGAGCGACCGGCTGTTCGGCGGCCGCGACGGGCTCGACGACCGGCTTGGCTTCAACCACCGGCGTGGCCTCAACGGCCACCGGCTTGGCTTCAACCACCGGCGTGGCCTCAACGGCCACCGGCTTGGCTTCAACCACCGGCGTGGCCTCAACGGCCACCGGCTTGGCTTCAACCACCGGCGCGGCCTCAACGGCCACCGGCTTGGCTTCAACCACCGGGGCGGCTTCAACCGCGACCGGCTTTGCTTCGGTCACCGGCGCGGCAGCGGCTACCGGCTGGGCCGGGGTCGCGGCGTCGATGGCATCGAGCATGCTGGTCTGCACCGGCGAGGACACCGCTTCGGTCTTCGCAGCAGCTTCGACCGGGGCCTGCACTTCAGCCACGACCGGGGCGGCGGCTTCGACCACAGCGCTGCTCACCACGGCAACCGGTGCGGCGGCAACAGCGGCGGCAGCACGGACCGGTTTCGCGGCATCGGCAGCGGCCGGTTCGGCTTCGTCATCAAAGTCGAACTCCGGCTGCGAACGGGCCGGCTGCGCAGCAGCGACCGGCACAGTGCCGGCAGTGCTGTCGACGCTCGGCTCGGCGCCGTCGGCGTCGTCACCGTCGTCACCATCGTCCTGGTCATCGCCCAGAGCGTCGCTGCCGGCGGCGTTCTCGGCGCCACCGCGACGACGGCGACGGCCACCGCGACGGCCGCGACGACGGCGGGTCGCGCCTTCGCCGGTCTGCTCGCCATTGGCGTCGGTTGCAGCCTCTTCACCGGCAACCGCAACCACATCGGTCTCGCTGGCGGCGTTGGCAGTGGTGTCGACCGGTGCTGCGGCTTCGGCCGGAGCGGCGGCCACCGGAGCAACCGGCGCGGTCGCTTCCTGCGCGGTCACCGTATTGGCGGCGACCGCCGTGGCGGCCACGGCTGCAGCCGCGGTCACGGCTTCGGCCGGTGCTTCTGCGGCGTTGCGCTGCGGCTTCTCGGCCGGCTTGTCACCGTCCTGCTGCGGGCGCGGCTGCTTCGGCTGCTTCAGCTTTGGCTGCTGCGGGTTCTGGCCCTGCTGCTCGTTGCGCGGCTTGTTCTGCTGCTGCGGCTGGTGCTGGCCATCCTTCTGCTGCGGCTCCTTCTGCTTGCCCTGCTGCGGCTGCTGCTGGGCATTGCCATTGTTACCGTTGCGGCCGTCCTTGCTGCGCTGCTCACCGCGCTCCTTGCGGTTGCCGCCGTCCTTCTGCTGCTGCGCGTTGCCGTTGCCGCCGTTGCCACGGTTGTCGTCGCGACGGTCCTTGCGGTCCTTGTTGCGATCCTTGTTGCGGTCCTTGCGGCCGCCGTCCTGCTGCTGGCGGGCGACCGGAGCCGCCGGTGCCGGTGCCGGTGCCGGTTCGCCACCGAACACGCGCTTGAGCCAACCGATCACGCCGCCGCTCGGGGCCGCTGCAACCGGCGCTGCCACGACCGGGGCCGGTGCCGCTGCGGCCGGCTCCACTTCCTCGCGCACCGGGGCGGGGGAGGTGTGCTTGACCTGGGTCACCGCCGGCGGCGGGATGTTCAGCTGACCCTTGGTCAGCGCGTGCACCGGCAGCTTGCGCGGGGTGCCGCGCTGGTAGCTGGGCTTGTTGCTCTCTTCACCCAGCTCGTTCTCACGCAGGCGGGTGACGGTGTAGTGCGGGGTGTGCAGCTGCTCGTCGGCGACGATCACGATCGGCGCCTCGTGGCGCTGCTCGATCTCACGCAGGGCGCTGCGCTTTTCGTTCAGCAGGTAATTGGCGATCTCCACCGGGGCCTGCACCAGCACCTGCCCGGTGTTCTCCTTCATCGCATGCTCTTCGGCGACGCGGATGATCGACAGCGACAGCGACTCGACGCTGCGCATGCGGCCGTGGCCGTCGCAACGCGGGCAGACGATCTGGCTCGACTCGCCCAGGCTCGGGCGCAGGCGCTGGCGGCTCATTTCCAGCAGGCCGAAGCGCGAGATGCGGCCGACCTGCACGCGCGCACGGTCGTACTTCAGCGCGTTGGCCAGGCGGTTCTCGACCTCACGCTGGTGCTTGTTGGAGGCCATGTCGATGAAATCGATCACCACCAGGCCGCCCAGGTCACGCAGGCGCAGCTGGCGGGCCACTTCCTCGGCCGCTTCCAGGTTGGTCTGGAAGGCGGTGTCCTCGATGTCGCTGCCCTTGGTGGCGCGCGAGGAGTTCACGTCGACGGCGGTCAGCGCTTCGGTCTGGTCGACCACGATCGAGCCGCCCGACGGCAGGCGCACGTTGCGCTCGTAGGCGCCTTCGATCTGCGATTCGATCTGGAAGCGGTTGAACAGCGGGATGTCGTCCTTGTAGTGCTTGAGCTTGCGCAGGGTCTGCGGCATCACCTGCTGCATGAACTCGCGGGCATGCTCGTACATCTCCTCGGTGTCCACCAGGATCTCGCCGATGTCGGCGCGCAGGTAGTCACGCAGGGCACGCACGATCAGGCGCGATTCCTGGTAGATCAGGAACGGGGCCGGCTTGCTCAGCGCGGCTTCGGCGATGGCACGCCAGACGTTGAGCAGGTAGTCCAGGTCCCACTGCAGCTCTTCCGCATCGCGGCCGACGCCGGCGGTACGGATGATCACGCCCATGTCGTCAGGGATGTTCAGCTTGTCCAGGGCGTCCTTCAGGGCGGCCCGGTCTTCGCCCTCGATGCGACGGGAGACACCGCCGGCGCTGGGCGAGTTCGGCATCAGCACCATGTAGCGGCCGGCCAGCGAGATGAACGTGGTCAGGGCGGCGCCCTTGTTGCCACGCTCTTCCTTGTCGACCTGGACAACGATCTCCTGGCCTTCCTTCAGCAGTTCGCGGATGCCGGCCTTGTTGTGGTCGACACCGGCCTGGAAGTAATCGCGGGAGATTTCCTTCAGCGGCAGGAAGCCATGGCGGCCGCCACCGTATTCAACGAAGGCCGCTTCCAGCGAGGGCTCGATGCGGAAGATCCGGCCCTTGTAGATGTTGGACTTCTTCTGTTCCTTCGACGGCTGCTCGATGTCGATGTCATACAACGACTGGCCATCCACGATGGCAACACGCAGCTCTTCAGCCTGCGTGGCGTTGATCAGCATTCGCTTCATTGTTGCGTTCCTCGCAAGCGGCTACCGCGCGGAACGCCATGGGGTTTCGCCTCTGGACACGGTTCGCCGCCCATTCGCGCAAGCGCGGGGAGGGCGGCTTGGGTTTCCAGCGCTACGACACCACGGCAGGCCGCGGGAGCGCTTCACTCTTATGGGTTTTGGGGTGTTACAGGCCGCAGGCAGCTGTCAGCCAGGCTGGAGCGCCACGCGGGACATGTTCAGCACGGTTGCGTGTCAGGCATCCGGCGATGGCCGGGAAGGCCGGTGAGCCGCTAACATGGCCGCCCCGCGGGCGGTGGTCGCGCACTGTGCCGGATTCGTCGGAAGCTGGGCTTCTGGCCCTGAGTAACTTCCAACGAAATCAATCCCTTATCTCGCCCCCCGAGTGTAACAGAATAAACAGCCTGATGACTGCCCAAGACCCCACCAAACCCGCTGGCGACAAGCCTTCCGTGCGCATGATCACCGTTCCCGCCGACCGTGCCGGCCAGCGCCTGGACAACTTCCTGCTCGGCCAGCTGAAGGGTGCCCCGCGCAGCCTGGTCTACAAGCTGGTGCGCAGCGGCCAGGTACGGGTGAATGGTGGCCGCGCCAAGGCCGAACGCAAGCTCGAGGCGGGTGATGAGGTGCGTGTGCCGCCGGTCCGTCTCACCGAAGAGGGAGACAAGGCCGGTCCGCCGGAGGCGTTCATGCGCCGCCTGGAGCAGGCCATCGTCTTCGAGGATGCCCGCCTGCTGGCCCTGAACAAGCCGACCGGCGTGGCCAGCCACGGCGGCAGCGGCATCAGTTTCGGTGCCATCGAGACCCTGCGCGCCCTGCGCCCAGGCCAGACCCTCGAGCTGGTCCACCGGTTGGATCGCGACACCTCGGGCCTGCTGATCGTGGCCAAGAAGCGCTCCGCGCTGAGCGAACTGCAGGCGCTGCTGCGTGAAGATCACGGCGCCGGCATCCGCAAGCGCTACCTGACCCTGCTGGCCGGGCGCATGCCGGACGGCGTGATGACGGTCGATGCGCCGCTGCACGTGGGCCTGCGCCAGGGCGGCGAGCGCCATGTGCAGGTCAATGCGATCGGCAAGGAATCGATCAGCCACTTCCGTGTGTTGGAGCGTCGCGGTGGTCATTCCTACTGCGAAGTCCGCATCGAGACCGGCCGTACCCACCAGATCCGCGTGCATGCCCAGCATCTGGGGCATCCGGTGGCCGGAGACGACAAATACGGCGATCCTGCGGTCAACAAGCGGCTTCGTGAGCAGATCGGGCTGAAGCGTCTGTTCCTGCACGCGGCCTCGCTGGAGTTCGCACTGGACGATGGCAAGAGCCCGTACGTGCTGAACGCGCCGCTGGCCGATGAGCTGGTCGAGGCGCTGGACCGGCTGCGCTGACGGCGGTTCGGCGGCGCCGGGTGCTTGGTCGGCGCCGTCGCTTCCCTGCGATGAGTGGGCTTGTCACTTTCTTTGCTCGTGCAAAGAAAGTAACCAAAGAAACACGCCGCCATCCGCGAGCCGGCGCTGCGCGCCGGTGCCCTGCGCTCCTCGGTCCGCCGAGGGGCGGCGCGGAACTCGCTGCGCTCAGACACCCGCGCCTCTTCACCCTCGCCGGACCTGCGGTGCTCGGCTAGCTACAAGGCGGACCAGACAGCCGCAGCGTAGACCCATACCCGCACGTAGCCTTTGTAGAGTCGAGCGACGCTCGACTCGCGCGCGCAGCGCGGGCTTCGCTTTCTTATTCTTTCATCGCGTGGCTGGCACGCACAGAAAAATGACGGGGCACGGGCGGGGGCGGCTTGCAGGGGTGTCCGCCGCATGGATGCGGCTGCCCCACCACCAAGGGAGGTAGGGCGCCGGCCCCGCGCACACCCCCCCGCCCGTGACCTCTCGATGCTGCGGGACGTACCAGCCGCGAGGGGGCTCAGCCCGTTGGCCGCAAACCCCTCACCACTTGAACAGCACCAGGCTGATCGCCAGCGTGCCCATGCCTGCCACCAGCCCGTACACCGTCTCGTGGCCCTTGGCATAGCGCTTGGCCGCCGGCAGCAGTTCATCCAGCGCCAGGAACACCATCACGCCGGCGATCAGCCCGAACACCCAGCCGAAGGTGGCGTGCGACAGCGACCCGGACAGCAGCCAGTAGCCGAGCGCCGCACCCACCGGTTCGGCCAGGCCGGACAGAAGGCTGGCACTGAACGCGTAGAACTTGTTCTGGGTGGCGAAGTACACCGGCACCGCAATGGCGATGCCCTCGGGAATGTTGTGGATGGCGATGGCGAAGGCCAGCGGCATGCCGACCGACGGACTCTCCAGCGTGGCAAAGAAGGTTGCCAACCCTTCCGGGAAATTGTGCGCGGTGATCGCGATCGAGGTCAGCAGGGCAACCCGCTTCAGGTACTCGCGGCTGTTCTCGCGGAACGCCGGGTCCTGCTTGTCTAGGCTGTCATGCGGGTTGGGGATGAAGTGGTCGATCAGCACGATCACGATCACGCCCAGCAGGAAGGCCAGAGTGCCGTAGGTGAAGCCGGTGCGCTCGCCATAGGCCAGTGCGAACGAGGCAATGGACTTGTTGAGGATCTCCGACAGCGACACATAGACCATCGCACCGCCGGCGAAGGCCAGGCCGAAGGCCAGCAGGCGCGGGTTGGGGCGGCGCGAGAACAGCACCAGCAGGCTGCCGATGGCGGTGGCCAGGCCGGCCGCGAGGGTGACCGCCAGTGCGATCCAGACATTTTCGGGGGGAATCTGCAGCATGTACCGACGCGGTCCTGGTCAACAGACAACCGCCCCGGATGAACCCGGGGCGGGGAGGGCGAGGCGGGCGTCGGCTGGCCTCGTCGGGGAGCGCGCGATCAGCCGCCGCGGCGCAGGCGTTCTTCGATGGCGAAGCACTGGTCCGGCTTCGGCTGCGGCGGGTTGAAGCTCACCGGCACCTGGATGGTGGCCGGCACGGGCTGGCCGTTGCGGGTGGCGGCATTGAACTGCCAGCCCTGTACGGCGGTCCTGGCCAGCTCGTCCAGCTGGGGGTTGCCGGCGCCGGTCAGCAGAGCCACTTCGCTCGGCTTGCCGTCGGTGCCGATGGTCACCTTGAAGGTGCTGGTGCCGCCCACACCCATGCAGGCCAGCTCAAGCGGGTACTGCGGCGGCGGTGTCTTCACCGCAGCCACTTCGGTGGGCGGCGGCGGTGGTGGTGCCGCTGGTTCGGACGCGCCACAGCCGGCCAGGCCGGTCGCAGCGATCAGGGACAGGCTCAGCAAACGTACGTTCATGGCAGTTGCTCCGTCAGGGCCGAAGTCTTCGCCGCACAGATGAAGTCGTTCTCGCTCAGGCCGCCCACATCGTGGGTGGAGAAGCGCACGACCGCGCGATCGTAGTGCACGCCCAGGTCCGGATGGTGGTCCTCGCGATGGGCGATCCAGGCCAGCGCGTTCACGAAGGCCATGGTGGCGTAGTAATCCTTGAAGCGGAAGGTGCGCGACAGGGCCTGGCCGCCCTCGCTCAGCTCCCAGCCGGGAATCTGCGGCAGCAGTTCGGCCAGGCGGGCTTCGCCAAGCTTGTGATCGCTGCCTTTGCGCGGCACGCAACGGGCCTGGGCCAGTGGAATCAGGTCGGCCATGGGAATCTCCACCTCGTGTTGACTGAACAATGCGCCGGACGGTGTATAAACCGAATGAGCGGTTGACGCTTACTTGGCTAGAATAGCCTGATGATCCAGATCTCCGACACTGCCCAGACCCATTTCCGCAAGCTGATCGAACGCGAGGGCGTGCCCGGCATGGGCGTGCGCTTGAGTGCGGTCGAGCCCGGCACCCCGCGCGCCGATGCCCGGCTGGAGTTCGCTGAACCGACCGACCTGCTCGGTGACGAGTGGGCGGTGGACTGCGATGGCTTCACCCTCTACGTCGATGCGAGCAGTGTCGGCTGGCTCGATGGCGCCGAGATCGACATCGTCGCCGGCACCGCCGGTACCCAGCAGTTGACCATCAAGGCGCCGCGCATCAAGGGCGAGGCCCCCGGCGATGCCGCTTCGCTGGTCGAGCGCGTGCACTGGGTGGTGGAAAACGAAGTCAATCCGCAGCTGGCCTCGCATGGCGGTAAGGTGGCCGTGCAGGAAGTCTCGTCCGACGGCGTGGTGCTGCTTCGCTTCGGTGGTGGCTGCCAGGGCTGTGGGATGGCCGACGTGACGCTCAAGCAGGGCATCGAGAAGACCCTGATGGGCCGCGTGCCGGGCGTGACCGCCGTGCGCGACGCGACCGACCATGACAGCGGCCACGCGCCGTATATCCCGCGCGGCAACGTCGCCTGACCGCTGACGCGTGCCTCTGACCCGGGCCGAGCAACTCATCGAACTGCTGCTGGCCCGCCAGCAGCCACGCGCCGTCCTCGAGAAGTCCACGCGCCTGCCCTATGGCTGGGCGCTGTGGCTGCGCTCGCTGGGCCCGCTGCCGCGGCCGTTCCACGCCCGCGAAGTGATTGCGGTATTGCTGCCGCGCCCGCTGCCTGGAGCGCCGGGCCAATCACCCCGGCTGTCGCCGTGGCAGGCGCTGCGCCGGTTGTTCTGGCAGGACTGGGACGCTGCGCCGCGCGATCAGCGCTGGATGCGCTGGACCTCGGCGTTGGCCAGCGCGCTGCTGCACCTGCTGTTCTTCATGCTGCTGCTGTGGGTTGCGGTGATCCGCACCACGGCACCGGAAGCAGAGGGCGCCGAAGGCGAGCGTGTGCAGGTGGAATTCGTCGGCCGCGCCTCCCAGGAGGGCGGAGGCGATCAGCCGGGTGCCGAGGCGGCTGCGGCTGCACCGGCCGGCCAGGTTGCCGCCGGCCAGGCAGCAGGGGCCGCGACTGCACCTGAGCCGCGTCCTGCGGCCGCGTCGGCGCCTGCGCCTGCACCGGCTCCAGCACCGACAGCCAGCGCGCCGTCGCCGCCGGCCGAAGCCGAGCCGGCCCCGCTTGCGGCCCCGCCACCGTCGCCGGTGCAGGCCACCGAAGTGGCGCAGGCCAGCACGGATTTCGTGGTGCCGCCGGTCAGCGTGCCGCGCACCGAGGTCAGCATCGTGCCGCGTGACACCACGCCCACGGTGCGCGAGCGCAGCGTGCAGCCGGTGCAGGCGCCGCCAACCCCAACCGCGATGCGTGCGCCGCAGATCGCGGTGCGGACGCCGCAGCTGCGTGACATCCCGGTGCAGGAGCGCGAAGTCAGTACGGTCGATGCACCGGCGGTGTCGCAGCCGCTGCGCACGACCGATGTGCAGGTGCGCGTGCCGCAGCGCGACGTACAGGTGCGCGAGCGTGAAGTGCAGGCGGTGGTCGATCCGCAGGTGCGGATGGCGACCGTCGCCGGTCGTGAACCGGCAGTGCATGCGCCGGCGGGTCGTGACGTACAGGTGCGCGAGCGCGAAGTAGCCTCGGCACCGGTGGCAGCCCCTTCGTCTTCCAGTGGCAATGCACCCGCGGCAACGCCCGCGCCGGCGGCCAATGGCAGCGCGACGCAGGCGAGCAGCAGCGCCGCGCGGCCTGCTGCATCCAGCACGACCCCGGCCCAGGCCGGAGCGCGCCCGGCCCCCAATCCGGGCAACTGGGCCACGCCCGCCAAGGGCGATGACTGGGGTGCATCGAGCCGCAACCAGGACGGCGCCGACAAGGGCGCCCGCCAGGCCAGTACCAGCGGCAAGGGCAGTGGCCTGTTCAATGCCGATGGCAGCGTCCGCGTGCCGGGCCAGGAAGGCGAGGGTCGTGCCGAGCGCGGTGCCCCCGGTGGTGCCAACGATGGCTGGAGCAAGGAACGCATCGCGCAATCGGGCACCTGGCTGAAGCGACCGCCGTACGACTACACGCCCACTTCGTTCGACAAGTACTGGGTGCCGCAGGAATCGCTGCTGGCCGAGTGGGTGCGCAAGGGCGTCAAGGCGATGGAGATTCCGTTGCCAGGTACCAGTACGAAGATCTCCTGCGTGATCTCGATTCTGCAGGCCGGCGGTGGCTGCGGACTGACCAATCCGAACATGCAGGACCAGCCAGCGGTGGCACGACCGCCGCCGGACATCCCGTTCAAGAAAGAGCTGCAGGAAGACAACGGGAGCCGCTAACGGCTCCCGCTGTCCACGCATGTTTCCTTATCCCCGCGCCGTTGGCGCGCCCCCTTGAACAACAAGGGGGCTTTTCGATGGACCCATCGCGGGATGTGACGGCCATGCTGGCGCGCTTTGGTAGGTGCCAACCTTGGTTGGCACAGACGCGCCGACCAAGGTCGGCATCTACCGGAGCACGTGCGCCGACCAGGGTCGGCCTCTACCTGGGTGGTGACCTCACGCGCTCTGCGACAGAAACACCCAGAACGGCAGGTCTCCGCCAACCCACTGGCCGGCCCGCGCTTTGGTAGGTGCCAACCTTGGTTGGCACAGAAGCGCCGACCAAGGTCGGCATCTACCGGAGCACGTGTGCCGACCAGGGGCGGCCTCTACCTGGGTGGTGACCTCACGCGCTCTGCGACAGAAACATCCAGAACGGCAGGTCTCCGCCAACCCACTGGCCGGCTCGCACTTTGGTAGGTGCCAACCTTGGTTGGCACAGAAGCGCCGACCAAGGTCGGCATCTACCGGATGCACGTGCGCCGACCAGGGGCGGCCTCTACCTGGGTGGTGACCTCACGCGCTCTGCGACAGAAACACCCAGAACGGCACGTCTCGGCCAACCCAGTCGCGGCTGGCTTCGTCCATTACGTCCAGCAACGTGTCGAAATCCTTCTGCGTGGAGGCGCGCAACGTATCCACGTCGGCCAGGAACAGTGCGTAGCCGTTGGCTGGCAGCCACTGCAGGTCGCGCAGGTTGTCCGACAGTGCATCCCAGTTGCCGCCGAAGCCGGCAGGGAAATCCAGTTGCGCGGCCAGCCGGGCCAGCAGGGTGCGCTTGTCGGCCACGCCTTCCAGGTCGATGCGGATCACCTTCAGCCCGGCATCGCGCATCGCCGCGGCCAGTGCGCCGATGTCGTCGCTGTCGATGGCGTAAACGCCGGCATTGTTGATGTCATGCAGGCCGAGGCCGAAATCATCGTGGCTCATCACTGCGCTCCCTGGGCCGGTACGGTGAAGCTGCGGAACGATTCGTAGTGGTCGTCGGTGTAGTACCACGCCTCCGGCGGATCGCCGCCGGTGACGATGCGGCGAGCGCCACGGGTGCGCGCACCGGGGGTGTCGACGGTGTATTCGCGGTAGTAGCCGCGCGGGCGCTGCGGCAGCTGCTGTTCGCGGTTGCCGAACGTGCTGCCGTCCTGGCGGTGCGGGAACGGGCCGCCACGCTGGATCAGGGCGATGGTCTGCCGGGCTTCAGCGGGCAGGAATGCGGGCAGGCCGCTGTCGTTGCCGGTTGCGGGCGTGGCCGTGGTCGGCGCCGGCGCGCGCGCGGCAGGCGCACCCTGCAGGTCCGGCGCGAACTGCGGCGTCGGCGGGCGCTGCATGAAATGGTTGGCGACCAGGCCGAGCAGCAGCAGGGCGATGGCGGTGATCAGCAGCCGGGGGTTGCGCATGGGCAGGGGTGGGCGAGGGTGGTGCGGGCACTGTAGCGCCTGTGCGCTGCACGGTGCATGAGGACGGCGTCGCGTCACTGCTGCGTAACAATTGCCGTCATGCTCACTGGCAGGACGCAATTTCCTTTACATCCCCCTTGGTAATCTGGCGGTCTGTCCCCATCATTCACCGCGCAACGCCCGACACCGTCGGGTGCCCTCGCAATCAGGAGATGCATCATGGCCTATACCCTGCCCAAGCTGTCCTACGCCTACGACGCGCTGGAACCGCATATCGATGCGGCGACGATGGAAATCCATCACACCAAGCATCACCAGACCTACATCAACAACGTCAACGCGGCGCTGGAAGGCACCGAGTACGCTGACCTGCCGGTCGAAGAACTGGTGAAGAAGCTCAAGTCGCTGCCGGAGAACCTGCAGGGTCCGGTGCGCAACAACGGTGGCGGCCATGCCAACCACTCGCTGTTCTGGACCGTGATGGCTCCGAATGCTGGCGGCAACCCGGTGGGCGACGTGGCCAAGGCCATCGACAAGGACCTGGGCGGCTTCGACAAGTTCAAGGACGCCTTCACCAAGGCGGCGCTGACCCGTTTCGGCAGCGGCTGGGCGTGGCTGAGCGTGACCCCGGACAAGAAGGTCGTGGTCGAGAGCACCGGCAACCAGGACAGCCCGCTGATGGAAGGCAACACCCCCATCCTCGGCCTGGACGTGTGGGAACACGCGTACTACCTGAAGTACCAGAACCGTCGTCCGGAATACATCGGCGCGTTCTTCAACGTCATCGACTGGAACGAAGTCGAGCGCCGTTACCAGGAAGCGATCGCCTGATCGCGGTAACGGGATGAACTGAGAAGGCCGGGGGAGACCCCGGCCTTTTCTGTTGCAGGAGTCATTCGGTAGTGCCGGGCGCGGGGCGG
>NZ_JAWIRT010000017.1:0-59192 GCF_036320045.1 Stenotrophomonas sp. SMYL20
CACTACCGGCGGTGACCCTCTCGGGTCACCGCTGCGGTTGCGGCGTAATCACCTGTGTCGGCAACCGCGCGGGCGGTGCCGGATTCGGCACCCAGATCGCGACGCCGGCGGCGCGCTTCTGCGTGGTCGGAATACCGATGCCGACGCCGCCACCGACGTGCGAACCGAACGTGCCGGCGCCGACCGACATGCCCACCGGCGAGCCACTGCTGCCCACGCCCATCAACACCACGCCATTGGCGCCGAGCGCGGCGGCCTCACGCTTCAGGCGTGCCACGGCGGCATCGGTCTGGCCCTGGGTGCCGAAGCCGACGGCGGACGCCGATTCCAGCTGGGCGATTTCCTGGGAACCGGCCGGTGGCGTCGAATAGATCTGCACCAGCGCCGGATCGATCGGTGCGCGGGCGCGGCCCAGCATCACCTTGGAGGTACTGGCACAGCCAGCGGCGACCAGCAGGATGGCCGCCAACGCGGCCCAACGGATGTTCATGGCACGACCCCTGTAGGACTGGTTGCGATCATCGGCGGGCCACTCTGAATCGGCGCCAACACCCGGGCCAGGGCACGCACGGCAGCACGCTAGCACGGCGGGGGTGACAGCCCCGCCAATGGCAGTAGGCGGCGGCAGCGGGAACGTCTATGGTTGGGGCAGGAACCAACTGCGGGAGAGCGGCATGGGTGTGATCAGTCTGTTGTGGGGCGTACTGGCGCTGTTGTGGATGATCCTGGCGCTGATTCCACTGCTGGGCTGGGGCAACTGGTTCCTGATCCCGTTCGCTGCGGTGGGCGCGGTCATCGCCGCGCTCGGCATCCTGTTCACCCACCCGAGCAAGCGCGGCCGGGCCTGGGCCGGCCTGGTCCTGAACGGCATCGTGGTGGTGGTCGGCATCCTCCGCCTTGGCCTGGGTGGCGGCGTGATCTGAGCCCGCACCCGGGTGCGACAGGGCGTCGCAGGCGCACGGCCCATGGCCGGGCAGGGGCGTACAATGAATGGCTGCGCGAGCCCCCCGCGTGCCTGTGAATCCGCGCCCGGCGCGGCTGCCCCATGATCATCCGACCCCGTCCCCACGGCTGGCAACTGCTTTACATCCTGCGCGGTTCGATCGTCAAAGCGATCGCGCCCAAGGTGCTGGCCATCCTGATCCTGTCCATTGCCGTGGCTGCGGTGGTGGAACTGGCGCCGCCCACCGGCATCGAACGCGTTTCCGTCACGCCGTTCACCCTGCTCGGCCTGGTCCTGTCGATCTTCCTCAGCTTCCGCAACAGCGCCTGCTACGAGCGCTGGTGGGAAGGCCGCAAGCTGTGGGGCCAGCTGGTCTACGAATCGCGCTCGCTGGCCCGCCAGGTGAACCTGCTGCTGGCCGATGACACCGGCCGCCGCCGCCGCATCGCCTACCTCACCACCGCCTTCGCTCATGCACTGGCCGGTCGCCTGCGCGGGCGCATCGTGGCGCTGATGGCCCTGCCGTGGCTGGACAAGCGCCAGCGCGAACAACTCGGGCAGCGCGAGAACGTGCCCGACGCGCTGCTCTCGATGATCGCTGGGGAACTGGCGCAGGCCCTGCGCGCCGGTGACCTCGACCCGATCCTCTACACCCAGCTGGAAGAGCGCCTGCATGCGATGTCGTCGATCCAGGCCGGCTGCGAGCGCATCCTCACCACACCGCTGCCGTTCGCCTACACCCTGCTGCTGCACCGCTGCGCGTGGATGTTCTGCGTGCTGCTGCCGTTCGGCCTGGCCAGTTCGCTGGGCTGGGGCACGCCGGTGCTGTCGGCGGTGCTGGCCTATGCCTTCTTCGGCCTGGACCAGCTGGGCGAAGAAATGGAAGACCCGTTCGGCCTGGAGCCGAACGACCTGCCGCTGGACGCGCTGGTGCGCACGATCGAGATCGACCAGCTCGACGCGCTCGGCGAACGCCCATTGCCCGAACCCCTGCTGCCGCAGGGCTACCTGTTGCAATAGCCACTCCTCGGAGCCTGCCATGTCCCACCCGCTTTACCGCCCGCGCCGCATGCGCCATGACGAGTTCTCGCGCCGCCTGATGCGCGAGAACACGCTGACCACCGACGACCTGATCTACCCGGTGTTCGTGCACGAACTGGCCGGCCGCACCGCAGTACCGTCGATGCCGGGCGTGGAGCGGCTGTCGATCGAAGAACTGCTGAAGGTGGCCGAAGAAGCGCTGGAGCTGGGTATTCCGGTGATCGACCTGTTCCCGGTGATCGACCCGTCGCTGAAGTCGCTGAATGCATCGGCGGCGTGGGCGGAGGACGGCCTGGCGCAGCGTGCGATCCGCGCGCTGAAGTCGCGATTCCCGGAACTGGGGGTGATGACCGACGTGGCGCTGGACCCGTACACCACGCACGGCCAGGACGGCATCATCGACGACAAGGGCTATGTGCTGAACGACATCACCGTCGAGGCGCTGGTCAAGCAGTCGGTATCGCACGCCGAGGCCGGTGTGGACATCGTCTCGCCGTCGGACATGATGGACGGCCGCATCGGCGCGATCCGTCGTGCGCTGGATGCCGACAACCACATCAACGTGCGCATCATGGCCTACTCGGCCAAGTACGCCTCGGCGTTCTACGGTCCGTTCCGTGATGCGGTGGGCAGCGCCGCCAGCCTCGGCAAGGCCGACAAGAAGACCTACCAGATGGACCCTGCCAACGGCGACGAGGCCCTGCGCGAGATCGCGCTGGACCTGGAAGAGGGCGCCGACATGGTGATGGTCAAGCCGGGCATGCCGTACCTGGACCTGGTGCGCCGGGTGAAGGAAAAATTCGGCGTGCCGACCTTCGCCTATCAGGTGAGTGGCGAGTACGCGATGATGAAGGCCGCCTTCGCCAACGGCTGGCTGGACGAACGCGCCTGCGTGCTGGAGTCGCTGCTGGGCTTCAAGCGGGCAGGCGCCGATGGCGTGCTGACCTATTTCGCGCCGCAGGTGGCGCGATGGCTGCGCGAGCGCTGACAATAGCGCCACGATAGACGGAGGAATGCGCGATGGGACCCGAACTGGGATGGATGCAATGGCTGATCTGGGGCATCGGTACGCTGGTGTTCGGCGCCATCATCGTTGGTGTCTTCATCGCCGCCTGGCGGGCCGGCAAGCGCCCGCCGGAGCAGCTCTCCGCCGCCCGCCATGTCGCCCGTGAGCAGGCCCTGCCGGACAGCGTGCAGGCCGAACTGGCCGCGTTGAACCAGCGCAAGGACAACGGCCAGCTGAGCGAAGTGGAGTACGAGCAGTTGCGCGCCAAGGTGTTGTCGCGCTGACGGGTGGGTGCCAACCTTGGTTGGCACTTTCCCGCATGCCAACCAAGGTTGGCATCTACCAAGCGGCCATCCACGCACGGCGTGGATCTACCGCACGCACCTGGCGCCTCCATCGCCCGGGTAGCCGCCAACCTTGGTTGGCGTTTGCCGTCACCGTGCGCCCGGCGCGCACCCCGCAACCGCCGCCACCTTCGGCACGGCCAACCGGTACACATCCAGGCCACCGGCACGCGGTGCCTTCGCCGCACTGCTGGCAACCATCATCTCGCCGGGCTTGGCGTTGTCGATCACCGGCGCGCCGGTCCAGCCGCTGGCCTGGTTGAACGACAGCCCCAATGGCTGCAGCGCCGCACCGGTCCACGCACAGCCGCTGCTCCACACCTGCGTGGTCGTGCCGTTGCCGCGGCTGAACACCACGGGGCCGTCATGCCCCAGCCAGTCGCCGTCGGTCTCGTCGTCGGCGCTGTTCAACGCGCTCAGTGCGCTGGCCGGGCCACGCAGTCCCTGCGCATCCAGCGTCGCCACGAACAGGTCCCAGCCGGCGCCACGGCCCTGCTGGCGGGCAAACAACAGCTGCCTGCCATCCGCGCTCAGGGCCGGCCCGCGCTCTTCCCGGCGGCCCGCGTCGCCCGCCAGCAGCTGCGCGGTACCCAGTTGGCCATCGGTGGCGAGAGCGGCCCGATACAGCGCCAACGCGCCCTCGCGGCCGGCCGCGAACAGCAGCCAGCGGCCGTCGCGGCTGAAGTAGGGATCACGGACCTCACCGGCCACGCCTACCGGCAAGGCCTGCGCCTGCTGCCAGCGGCCGTCCACCACGCGCGCCTCCCACAGGGCCCAACCGGCCTCGCCACGGCGGGCGAAAACGATGCGCTGGCCATCGGCGCTGATCGTGGCGCGGCCCTCGTCGGCACGGGTCGAGACTACGCCCATGCCTTCGATGCCGTACTCGTTCAACGCCATCGCCACGGGGGCAGAGAGTAGACTGGCGGCAAGCACCAGCAGGGGCGGGGTGATGCGCATCATCCGAGTCCGTGCACGAAAGAGCATCAGTCTAGCCAGCTTGAGGATTCCATGACCGACCGTTACGCCGTCTTCGGACACCCCGTTGCCCACTCGAAGTCGCCGCAGATCCATGCGACGTTCGGTCGCCAGGAAGGCATCGCGGTGGATTACCGCGCGATCGACCTGGCCCCGGATGCGTTCCTGGCCGGCCTGGAAGCCTTCGCCGCCGACGGCGGTGTCGGTGCCAACGTCACCTCGCCGCACAAGGAAGCCGCGTTCTCGGTGTGCACCACGCTGACTGCACGTGCGCGCCGCGCCGGCTCGGTCAACACGCTGCTGCGCAAGGGCGACCGCTGGCATGGCGACACCACCGACGGCATCGGCCTGGTGCGTGACCTGACCGACCGCCATGGCCTGGACCTGCGTGGCCGCCGCATGCTGCTGATCGGTGCCGGCGGCTCCGCGCGCAGCGTCGCTCCGGCCTTCCTTGATGCCGGCATCACCGAGCTGGTGGTGGTCAACCGCACGCCGGAACGCGCCGATGAACTGATCGACGCGATGGGCGAGCCGGGCCGCGCGATCAGCCGCTACTGGGAAGACCTGCGCGAGCTGGGCGACTTCGAACTGATCGTCAATGCCACCTCGGCCGGCCGCGACCGCGACGTCGAGTTCAAGCTGCCGTTGTCGCTGGTCAACTCGATGACCACCGCCGTCGACCTGAACTACGGCGAGGCCGCCATCGCCTTCCTGGCCTGGGCGCGCGCAGCGAACTGCCGCAATACTGTGGATGGCCTGGGCATGCTGGTCGAGCAGGCCGCCGAGAGCTTCCTGCAGTGGCACGGTGTGCGTCCGCAGACCGACGAGGTCTACCAGACGCTGCGGCAGGGCTCGGCCGTGCTGGCCGGCGAGGACTGATCGATGGACAACACGACCCTGATGGTGACGGTGCTGAGCATCGTGGGCGTGCGCCTGCCGGTGCTGATCGCACTGTGCGTGGGCCTGGTCTGGGTGGTCGGCGCACCGCGCGATGCCACCCGCACCGGCGCCCTGGTCGGCCTGGTGCTGTTGCTGCTGTCCAGCCTCGGCAGCATGGCCGCCGGCATCCTGCCGATGTGGTTGATCAACAGCGGCAACTTCGACGCCATCTCGGGCATGAGTGCCATCCTTGGCGTGCTGCACTTCGCGCTGGCGATGGTCGAGGCCATCGGCGTGGTGCTGCTGGTGTGGGCGCTGGTGCGCCTGCTGCGTACCCGCACGATCCCGGCATCCTGACCGGTAGCGCCGGGCCATGCCCGGCGTATCTGGCCCTTGGGCGGTCCGCCCATCGGACCGTGACCGCCGCCTGGCGTCGTCGCTGGCCCGTTCAGGGTGCCAGCGACGGTGAACGCGGCCGGCCATGCGACAATGACCGGCCTGATCCAGCCACGGTACTTCCCGGCGTGACCGAAACCGTCGCCGCTCCGCGCACGCTCGATGACACCTTGAAGGACGCGATCCGCAAGGCGTACACGACGCTGCAGGCCAATACCCCCGGCTTCTCCACCCGTCGCTCGCAGAGCCAGATGATCGGCGTGGTGTCGCGTGCGCTGTCGAAAAGCGGTGGCGTCGGCGTGGTCGAAGCGCCCACCGGCGTCGGCAAGAGCCTGGGCTACCTCACCGCCGGCGTGCCGATCGCGCTGGCCAGCAAGAAGAAGCTGGTGATCAGCACCGGCACCGTGGCGCTGCAGTCGCAGCTGGTCGAGCGCGATATCCCGAATTTCCTCAAGGCCACCGGCCTGGAAGCGACCGTGGCGCTGGCCAAGGGCCGTACCCGCTACCTGTGCACGCGCAACGCCGCCGAGGCGCAGGGCGAGGGCTCGCAGGGCGGCATGTTCGAGGATGACGCGCCGCTGTTCGACCGGCCGCTGGCGCCGATCGAGATGGACATCGCCAAGCGCCTGACCGATGCCTTCACCGGCGGCAGCTGGGATGGCGACATCGACAACGCGCCGGAGACCATCAGCCCCGGCCTGCGCAGCCGCATCACCACGCCGGCTTCGGGCTGTGCCGGGCGCCGCTGTGCCTATTCGGCGCAGTGCGCGGTGCTGCGTTCGCGCAATACGGTGCGCGACGCACAGATCGTGGTCACCAACCACGCGCTGCTGCTGTCGGCACTGTCGATCGGTGACAGCGACAACGGCCAGCCGTTGATCGCGCCGCCGTCGGACATGCTGCTGGTGCTGGACGAAGGCCATCACATCGGCAACGTGGCGATCGACCAGGGTGCGGCCAGCCTCGCGCTGGATGAGATGGCCAAGCGTACCGGCCGCCTGCAGATCCTGATCGCCGGTGCCTACCGTGCGGTCGACAAGGATCGGTTGGGCAACCTGCTGCCGAACGAAGCGATCGAGGTGGCCAGCAACGTCGCCAAGCAACTGCGCGCGTTCCGCGACCACATCGAACGGGTGTGGATGCCGGCGCCGGCCGACGAAGAGCCGATGTGGCGCGCGGCCAATGGGCGCCTGCCCGACGCCTGGCGCGAGCCGATCGAAGCGCTGGCCGACGACACCCGCAGCCTCTACAACTGGGCGCATGCCGCCACCGCGCAGGTCGCCAAGGGCAAGCCGGACGATGCCGCGCGCGAGCGCCTGCAGCGCAACCTGGGCATGGCGCTGGAGATGATCGAGCAGCAGTACAACCTGTGGCAGGCGTGGCGCCGCGAGGACAAGGACGGCGCGCCGCCGATGGCGCGCTGGGTCACCGCCACCCGCGACGGCGACCTGGTGCTGCATGGCTCACCGGTGTCGGCCGCGCACGTGCTGCGCAAGCTGCTGTGGGATGAAGTGGATTCGGTGGTGATGACCTCGGCGACGCTGACCGGCGGTGGCGACTTCCAGTCGCTGGCGATCGACAACGGCATTCCGGAAGAGGCCGAGATGGTCTCGCTGTCGTCGCCGTTCGACCTGCCCAACCAGGCCGAGCTGATCGTGCCGAAGTTCCCGGTCACCCCGGACGACCGCGAAGGCCACCCGCGCGAAGTGGCGCGCTACCTCGACACCGAACTGGACTGGGCCAAGGGCTCGATGGTGTTGTTCACCTCGCGCTGGAAGATGGAGAAGGTGGCCGGGCTGATGTCGGCCGCGCGCCGAAAGCAGGTGTTGGTGCAGGGCGAGATGTCCAAGACCCGGCTGATCGACGAGCACCTGCGCCGCGTGGCGGCAGGCGAAGGCTCGGTGCTGTTCGGGCTGAATTCGTTCGGCGAAGGCCTCGACCTGCCCGGTGAGGCCTGCACCACGGTGGTAATCACCCAGGTGCCGTTCGCGGTGCCGACCGATCCGCAGACCGCCACGCTCAGTGAGTGGTTCGAGGGGCGTGGCCTCAATGCCTTCAACCTGATCGCGATTCCGCACGCGCTGCGCACGCTGACCCAGTTCGCCGGCCGCCTGATCCGCACCTCCACCGACACCGGCCGCGTGGTCATTCTTGATTCGCGACTGCTGACCCGCCGCTACGGCAAGCGCATCATCGACGCGCTGCCACCGTTCAAGCGCGTGATCGGCTGACCGGTAGCAAAAAGGGGACGGAGGGAATTAAGTCGTTTATGGCAAAAACGACTTAATTCCCTCCGTCCCCTTTTTTTGCGAGCACTGTACAGATGCCTGCCAGCGGCCGGCACTACCGCACGGGCTGACGATCGGACAGCGGTGCTTGGTGGTTACCGGGTGCCTGTTTCAGGCGTCCGGCAGCCTGGCCCATAAGCCTCCGTGTAGGGTTTGCCAAAGCAGCGCAGTAATCCATCAAGCACATCCAGGTTCGGTGGCCACGGCATCTGCACCTGCTGCCCGCCTTCGGTGGTGAACTGGTAGCGACCGTCCTTGATGTTCTCCGCCATCGCGGTGGACGTCGGTATCGCGACCAGCCTCGCACGAGCCTTCTCCAGGGCGCTGCGGTCCTGGCGCAGGAACGCGACCATGCCGTCCACGTAGGCATTCCAGTAACCCGGGTCGCCCGCGTTCACGGGTTTGTGGCTGCGTTCCATCAGCGTGATCGCCTGCGCGGTCTGCCCCAGCTCCGCGCGCAGCTGGCCCTCGTGCCAGGTGATGATGACGTTGCCTTCTGCCTTGGGCAGAGCGCCGTAGGCGGACAGCAGGTCGGCCGCTTCGCGGGTACAGCCACGGTCGGCCAGCGGGCGCCAGCCACCTGCCAGATCCTGATCGAATCGGCCAGGTTCCATCGCCAGCATCGCGGCACGGTCGTAGCTGCAGTCCGGGGCTTTGGGCGGTTCGGCTGACGTGCCCATGGCAGCGGCCAGCGCAAAGGAAAGCAACATCATCTCAACCTCCGTGTTGGTGACTTCCTGGACCACCATAACGGATCAGGAGGGGTAGCGCCGGCCGCTGGCCGGCAACCTCATTGATGTGGGGCGTCGCAGTGCAGATGCCGGCCAGCGGCCGGCACTACCGCACGGGGGTCAATCGCCGAGCAGGGCGGTGTTGCGTACGGCGCCCTTGTCGGCACTGGTGGCCAGCAGCGCGTAAGCCTTCAGCGCGCTGGTGACCTTGCGCGGGCGGGGTGCGCGCGGCTTCCAGCCGCGGGCATCGGCGTCGGCGCGGCGCTGGGCCAGCGTGGCCTCATCCAGCAGCAGGTCGATGCGGCGGGCCGGGATGTCGATGCGGATGCGGTCGCCGTTTTCCACCAGGCCGATGACACCGCCGCTGGCGGCTTCCGGCGACACGTGGCCGATCGACAGGCCCGAGGTTCCGCCGGAAAAGCGGCCATCGGTGAGCAGCGCACATTGCTTGCCCAGCCCCTTCGATTTCAGATAGCTGGTCGGGTACAGCATCTCCTGCATGCCGGGGCCGCCCTTCGGGCCTTCGTAGCGGATCACCACCACCTCGCCCGGCTGCACCTCGTCGGCGAGGATGCCGGCAACGGCGGCGTCCTGGCTTTCGTAGACGCGCGCGGGGCCTTCGAACACATGGATCGACTCGTCCACGCCGGCGGTCTTCACCACGCAGCCATCGATGGCCAGGTTGCCGCGCAGCACGGCCAGCCCGCCTTCCAGCGAATACGCGTGCTGCAGCGAGCGGATGCAGCCCTCGGCGCGGTCCACGTCCAGCGTCGGCCAGCGCGTGGCCTGGCTGAAGGCCTCCTGGGTGGGGATGCCGGCCGGGCCGGCCTTGAAGAAGGTATGCAGGGTGTCGTTGTCGCTGCGCACCACGTCCCAGCGTTCCAGCGCGTCGGCCAGGCTGGCGCTGTGCACGGTCGGCACCGTGGTTTCGAGCAGGCCGGCGCGGTCCAGTTCACCGAGGATGCCGAACACGCCGCCGGCGCGGTGCACGTCCTCGATGTGGTACTTCGGCGTGTTCGGCGCCACCTTGCACAGCTGCGGTACGCGCCGCGACAGCGCGTCGATGTGGGTCAGGTCGAAGTCGACCTCCGCTTCCTGCGCGGCAGCCAGCAGATGCAGGATGGTGTTGGTGGAACCGCCCATGGCGATGTCCAGGGTCATCGCGTTGGCGAACGCGGCCTGGGTGGCGATGCCGCGCGGCAGCGCGCTCGGGTCTTCGCCGCCATACCAGCGGTGGCAGAGTTCGACGATCAGGCGGCCGGCGCGGCGGAACAGCGCCTCGCGGTCGGCATGGGTGGCCAGCGTGGTGCCATTGCCCGGCAGCGACAGGCCCAGCGCTTCGGTCAGGCAGTTCATCGAGTTGGCGGTGAACATGCCCGAGCAGGAGCCGCAGGTGGGGCAGGCGCTGCGCTCGAACGCGGCGACCTTCTCGTCGGAGGCGCTGTCATCGGCGGCCACCACCATCGCATCGACCAGGTCCAGCTTGTGCTCGGACAGCTTGGTCTTGCCCGCTTCCATCGGCCCGCCGGAGACGAACACCACCGGGATGTTGAGGCGCAGCGCGGCCATCAGCATGCCGGGGGTGATCTTGTCGCAGTTGCTGATGCACACCAGCGCGTCGGCGCAGTGCGCGTTGACCATGTACTCCACGGCGTCGGCGATGATCTCGCGGCTGGGCAGCGAATACAGCATGCCGTCGTGGCCCATCGCGATGCCGTCGTCCACGGCGATGGTGTTGAATTCCTTGGCGACGCCGCCGACCCGTTCGATCTCGCGCGCGACCAGCTGGCCGAGGTCCTTCAGGTGCACGTGGCCGGGCACGAACTGGGTGAAGGAGTTGGCGATGGCGATGATCGGCTTGTGGAAGTCGCCGTCCTTCATGCCGGTGGCACGCCACAGGGCGCGGGCGCCGGCCATGTTGCGGCCGGCGGTGGAGGTGCGGGAGCGGTATTCAGGCATGGCTGGCGGAACGGGCGGGCCGTACAACGTGGGGGTCAGCCGATCATGGCCAATTTTTTCGGTTGCTGCTGCAACCACCGGGTAGGATTCGGCAGGGCTGCGCCCTGCACCTGCCGAAGCAAGTGCTAATGCAACGGCCGAAGCAACGGCAACAGCTGGCCTATCCGTGGGATGGCGGGGTGGGTCCGGTTGCGGGGGACGGCGCAAGTACGTCCATGTAGCCTCGGTCGCGCCATCCATGGCGCTCACGCCCCCGCAACCGGACCCCCCCGCCTTCGACACTTTCCCAATGCTGTTGGTGGGTGTCGACCTTGGTCGACACGATGTATCCACGCCATGCGTGGATGATGGGGAACGACGAAAATGAAAGTCCGTTCATCTTTCGGACTTTGCCGATTCCGGTTGCTGGTCCGGATTTGGCATCATTGGGGCATTGATCCGTCGACAGGGCATGAGGCCATGAAACGTTCCCGCACCACCGCGCTGCTGCTGATGAGCGCTGCGCCGCTGCTGTTCACCGCCTGCCAGAAGGAGCCGGAGGTGAAGGTGCAGGAAGGCCTGTACACCTCGGTGGAGGCCTGCACCGAGGCCACCGGCGATCCCTCGTCGTGCCGCAATGCCTTCGCCGAAGCGCAGAAGCAGGCCGCCGATGCGGCGCCGAAGTACGCCAGCAAGGAAGCCTGCGAGAAGGACTACAAGCCGGAACAGTGCGTGCAGCAGCACACCTCGGCCGGTACCTCGTTCATCGGCCCGATGATGATGGGCTTCTTCATGTCGCAGATGCTGAGCAACCGCGGTGGCCTCGCGCCGCAGGCGCCGGCGGCGTCGCCGGCCTACCAGGACAAGAGCGCCGGCTGGGCGCGTCCGGCACCGGGCGGCAGTGGTGGCCTGAACACCGCCAGCGGCATCGGCGCAGGCAAGGCGGGCCTGGCGCCGGTCACCAGCGAACCGAACCGTGCGGTCACCGCCAGCCGTGGTGGCTTCGGCAACACCAGCGCACGCCGCAGCACCAGCGGCAGCTACGGCGGCTGATCGACCCATGCAGCGTATCCGGATTGCCGAGCGTGCCCAGTGGCGGGCACGCGCGGAAGAGGCGGGTTTCCGCTTCCACACCATCGACGGCCAGCCGTACTGGGATGAAAGCGCGTATTACGCTTTCACCCTGCGCCAGATCGAGCAGGACATCGAAGACCCCAGCGCCGAGCTGCACCAGATGGCGCTGGACCTGGTCGGCGATGTTATCGGCAGCGAACGCCTGATGGACCAGCTGGCGATTCCGTCGCATTACCGCGACTGGATCGCCGACAGCTGGCGCCAGCGCCAGCCGCATCTGTACGGTCGCCTGGACCTGGCCTACGACGGTACCGGCCCGGCCAAGCTGTACGAGTTGAACTACGACACGCCGACCTCGCTGTTCGAGGCCAGCTTCTTCCAGTGGCAATGGTTGGAAGACCAGCGCAATGCCGGTCGCCTGCCGCAGCATGCCGACCAGTTCAACGCGATCCACGAAGCGCTGGTCGAACGCTTCGGCGAACTGGCCACGCAGCTGCCGCCGCCGCTGTATTTCAGCGCCGTGGGCAGTTCGGAAGAAGACCGCGGCACCGTCGACTACCTGCGCGACTGTGCGTCGCAGGCCGGCCTGCATGGCCAGGCCATCGCCATCGAGGATATCGGCCTGTCCGAGGACGGGCGCTTCACCGCGCTGGACGATTCGGTGATCGGCACGCTGTTCAAGCTGTACCCACTGGAAGACCTGATGGCCGAGGAGTTCGGCCGCGCGCTGCCCGGCTCGGGCGTGCAGCTGCTGGAGCCGGCGTGGAAGGCGGTGCTGAGCAACAAGGGCATCCTGCCGCTGCTGTGGCAGCGCAACGTGGGCCATCCGAACCTGCTGGAAGCGCATTTCGATGACGGCAGCACGCTGGCGTCGGGCTGGGTGCGCAAGCCGCTGTTCTCGCGCGAAGGCGCGAACATCGAGATGCACCTGGCCGATGGCAGCACCCAGCGCAGCGACGGTCCCTACGATGGCCCGGCGATCATCCAGCGTGCGCATCCGCTGACCCGCTTCGAAGGCGGCTACCCGCTGATCGGCAGCTGGGTGGTGGGTGACCACGCCTGCGGCATCGGTATCCGCGAAGACGACAGCGCGATCACCCGCGACAGTGCGCGCTTCGTGCCGCATGCGATCGTTGAAGAGGCGCCGACGCGGATCTACGTCTGATGGCGGTGCGGCGCCCCCGGGCCGGCGTGGGCAACCATCGCCCGTCGTAGAACAACCGCTGTGGGTAGAGGCCGACCTTGGTCGGCGCCGGTGATTCCGTGCCAACCAAGGTTGGCACCTACCAGAGCGGTGCGTCGGTTGTTGCAGGGGTAGTGCCGGCCGCTGGCCGGCAACCGCTGTGGGTAGAGGCCGACCTTGGTCGGCGCCGTGGGATTCGTGCCAACCAAGGTTGGCACCTACCAGGGCGGTGCGTCGGTTGTTGCAGGGGTAGTGCCGGCCGCTGGCCGGCAATCGGTGTTGGTAGATGCCGACCCTGGTCGGCGCTGTGGGTTTGTGCCAACCAAGGTTGGCACCTACCAGAGCGGTGCGTCGGTTGTTGCAGGGGTAGTGGCCGACCTTGGTCGGCGCCGTGGGATTCGTGCCAACCAAGGTTGGCACCTACCAGAGCGATGCGTTGGTTGTTTCAGGGGTAGTGCCGGCCGCTGGCCGGCAACCGTTGTTGGCCCCCACCAGAGCGATCGCTGGTATCAGAGCAGCCCTTCGCGCTTCACCGCCAGGTAGCGTTCCACCAGCGCACCGGGCAGGGCATCGGCGGTTACGTCCAGCACCATCACCTTCTCGCTGCGCAGCGCCTCATGCGCCTTCGCGCGCTGCTGCAGGTACAGCGCCGCTGCACCGGCCTGGGTGGCGTCTTCCAGTGTCTGCACTTCGCTGTCCAGCACGCCGTCCAGCTCACGCTCGCGCAGGCTGGCCACGCATACCAGGTGGCGCTGCTGCAGCAGGCGCACCGCCGCCAGCAGGTCTTCGATGTCTTCGTCGCGCACATTGCTGACCAGCATCACCAGCGCACGCCGGCGCTGGCGCAGCGACACTTCGGTGGCGGCGGCCAGGTAGTCGGTGGCCACCGCGCGTGGCTGCAGGTCGTAGCTGGCGCGCAGCAGGTGCTCGACGGTGCCCATGCCGCGCTGCGGCGCCACCCAACGGCGCTCGCCACCGGTGGCGAACAGGCCGGCGGCGTCGCCCTGGCGCAGCGCCAGGTAGGCAACCACCAGCGAGGCGTTCAAGGCATGGTCGAAGTGCGAGAGCCCGCCTTCGCTGGCCAGCATGCGCCGACCGCTGTCGAGCATCAGCAGCAGCTGCTGGTTCTTCTCGTCCTGGTATTCGCGCGAGATCAGCTTGCGCGCACGCGCGGTGGCCTTCCAGTCGAGCTGGCGCAGGCTGTCGCCGATGCGGTACTCGCGCATCTGGTGGAAGTCGGTGCCTTCGCCGCGGCGGCGCTTCACGTGTGCACCGACCAGCCGCGAGGCCTGGTCGGCACTGAACAGGGCAAAGCGGGTGAGCGGCACGAAGTTCGGATAGACCCGCACGTCCAGTGCGGGCGGCAGCGTGCGTTGCTGCCACCACAGCCGCCACGGCGAACGCATGCGCAGGTGCACGCCTTCGAAGCGGAAATGCCCACGCTGCAGCGGCTGCAAGTGGTAGTGCAGGGTGGAAGCACTGCCGGCCTGCAGGCGCACGCGCTGCGGCAGCGCTTCCAGCGGCCAGCCACCGGGCACCAGGTCGAACACCTGCACCGTCATCGGTGCGTCCGCCTGCAGCCGCAGTGCAGCCTCGCGGCGCACGCCCAGTGCCAGCGCTTCGGGCAGTTCGCGCTGCACCTGCGGCGACGGACGCCGCCACTGGCGCCATAGATCCACCAGCGCCGGCACGGCAATCGCCAGCGCCGCCAGCGCCCAGCTCCAGCGCGGCAGCAGACCGCCCAGCACCAGACCGCCCTGGGCAGCCCAGGCCAGCAGCAGTGCCAGCAGCAGCGGGGCCGGCCTCATCGGCGCGGCGCTTCCACCTTGGCCAGCAGCGCGCCCAGCACGTCGTCGGCGTCCTGGCCTTCGATCTGCAGTTCCGGGGCCAGCGCGATGCGGTGGCGCAGCGCCGGGCGTGCGATGTCGCGCACATCATCCGGAGTGACGAAATCACGACCGGCCAGCACCGCCTGCGCGCGCGAGGCACGCACCAGTGCGATGCTGCCACGCGGGCCAGCGCCGACCGCGATACCCGGCCACTGCCTTGTGGCCGCCACAATCCGCACCGCGTAGTCGATCACTTCGTCGTCGACGGTGATCGCCGCAGTAGCGCGCTGCAGTTCCAGCAGCTCACCAGCACCGAGCACGCGTGGCACCTGGCTCAGGTCGAAATCGCTGGCGGCGCGGCCGCTGGTGATCGCGGTCACCATGCGCTTCTCGTCCTCCAGCTGCGGGTAGTCGATCAGCACCTTCAGCAGGAAGCGGTCCAGCTGTGCTTCCGGCAGCGGGTAGGTGCCTTCCTGCTCCAGCGGGTTCTGCGTGGCCAGCGCCATGAACGGCGGCGCCAGGGTGAAGGCCTTGCCTTCGATGGTCACCTGGCCTTCCTGCATCACTTCCAGCAGCGCCGACTGGGTCTTGGCGGGTGCACGGTTGATCTCGTCGGCCAGCAGCAGGTTGGTGAACACCGGGCCGCGGCGGATCTTGAAGCTCTCGCTCTTCGGGTCGTACACCGCGTGGCCACTGACGTCGCTGGGCATCAGGTCGGGGGTGAACTGTACACGCCCGTAATCCAGCTCCAGGGCCTGTGCCAGTGCGCGCACCAGCAGGGTCTTGCCCAGCCCGGGCACGCCCTCGATCAGCACGTGACCACCGGCAAGCAGCGCCACCAGGATCTGGTCCAGCACATCGGCCTGGCCGATGAAGGCGTGGCCGACGGCATCGCGGATGGCATCGACGCGTTCGATCAGGCGGGCGTTGGCGGCCGCCGGCAGCTCGGGGACTTCGGTCATAGCAGGGATCTCATCTGGAGCAGCAAGCGGATGCGCTCGCGCAGGGCGGAGGAATCGTGCGGCGGTGGGGGCGTGAGTGCGCTGGCGACGCGGCCCTGCGGCCACTTCAGCAGCTCGGCGATGGCCTGATCGCGCGGCGCACCATCCAATGCGGCGGCAATCGGTGCGCGCAGGCGCAGGCGGTGCAGGAACAGGGCGAGCACGGCCTCGTACAGGCGTATGTCGTGACCGAAGCGCAGCAGCAGTTCGCCACTGGCACGCACGTGCTCCAGCAGTGAACGACGTTCCAGCACCGGCGACGGCAGCAGGCTGCCGAAGCGCTGCGAACGGCCCCACAGCCAGCCCAGCAGGGCCAGCAGCAACGGCACCCACAACGGCCAGCCCTGATAGAACATGCGCGACCACAGCGACGGCGGGCGGCTGGCATAGACCAGCCAGACCGCACCCTTGCCATAGTTCGGATCGAGCAGGTAGCGGGTCAGGTCGCGATGCGACGCGTCGTGCAGGCCGTCGCTGGCCCCGCCACCTGCCGACGCCAGGCGCGCTGCCGGTGAGTCCACTTCGCTGCGCATGAACTCCATGTCGGCCAGCACGCTCACTCTGCCCTGGCCGTGGCGCAGGCGCGCGAACACCAGGTCGCGATCAGTGCCCCAGCGGCGTTCGGCCTGCGCACTGGCGGCAAAGCCCAGGGTGAAGCGGCGGCCACCACAGAATTCGACGTGGCCCGGATCGTCGTCGACATGGAACGGCTGGCAGTCGCTGCGCTGGAACAGGCTGTCCACGCCCAGCCGGTCCAGCAGGGGGCCCTGTGTGCTGCCGGCATCGTCCTCGGCCGGCGGCGGTGTACGTACCAGCAGGTGACCACCCCCGTCGACCCAGTCCAGCAGTGCGCTGGCGACGGGCGGCGGCAGTTCGCTGCTGTCCTGCAGCAGCACCACCGTGTCGTGGCGCCCCAGCGTCATCTGCTGCAACTCCAGCCGCGGTCGCGAATGCACGTCGATGCCATCGGCGCGCAGGGCCTGGCCGAGCACGTACAGCGGGTTGTAGGCGGCCTCGCCCTGTGGCGGCAGCCGGATCGTCTCGGTCACCCGTTCGTGCGTGCGCAGGTAGAGGATGGTCAGCGGCACACCGAGCAGCACCAGCAAGCCCAGCAGCAGCGACCAGAACAGGCGCGGACTCATGCCTGCCATCCGTACTGCTGGCGCAGGGTATCGGCCAATGCATCGAAATCGGCGCGGCTGGGCAGGCGGCCACCGTAGGCGGCGTACTGCCACATGCGCACGATGCGCGCGAACAGGTCACGGTCGCTGGCCTGGGGCATGCGTCGCGATGCGCGCAGGCATTGCGCTTCGGTGGCACCGGGTGGAAGCGCGATACCGCTGCGCTCGCCCACCGTGCGCACGCTGGCGCGGTACAGCAGGGCCAGCGCCTGCCGCGGCCGGCCCTGGTCCCAGAGCAGGCCGGCCTGGGTGGCCACGTCCGGCGGCAGCACCACCGGCAACTCCACCTGCTCCTCCAGCACCTTCGGTGCAGCGTCGGCCTTGCGCCGGCCACTGCCACGCAGCCACGGCAGCCACAGCCGCGCGGTCAGCAGCAGCACCAGCAGCAGGATGCCGAGCAGGCCCCAAAGGCCCCATTCGGCCAGCCGTGCCAGCCAGGCGATGCCGTCCTTGCGCGCTTTGCGTTCACCTTTGCTGTTGGTCTCACGCTGCAGCTGCTTGTCTTCCTTCTTTTTTTCCTCGGCCTGCTCGATCGGCTTCCAGCGGGTGACCTGGCGGGTCGGGCGCTGCAGCGGGTCTCCATAGGCGCGGTTCACTGCCTGACGGAAACCGGCGGTGTCCACCGGCGCTGTACCGAAGATCATTGCCGGCGTATTGGCGGGGTCGTTGGCCGCGGTGGCCGGTTCTTCCGCACTGTCTTCGTCCTCTTCGGCATCGCCGGCCTGCTCCGCGACCGTCTGCGCGTCCTGCGCATGCACCGGTGCGGACACCAGCGGCAGTGCCAGCCACAGCAGCAGCGCCAGCGTCGATGCTGCCGGCAGCAGCCGCTCGCGCAGGCGGCGCAGGGCGATTTCGACGTCCCAGGCTTCCATCTGCGTTCGACGGTTCAGGTACAGGCCAAAGCCCGCACCGACGAAGAACGGGCCGATCAGCACCGAGGCCAGCCAGCACGCCAGGTTGAAGCCCAGCCGTGCCCATGCCGGCGTGTCCTTGCCAATCATGTCCCACGCCGCACGCCACGATTCGGACATCAGCTCCAGTGGCATGAACATGAACACCGCACCGATCGCGCCGGATACCAACACGGCTTCGAACGCCAGGCAGGTCACCGTCAGTACCAGTGCCGCGCCCACTGCGCCGGCTGCCACCGCACGACGGCGTGGGCCGCGCTGGCCCGGTGTGTTGCCTTCCAGCAGGTTCACCGGCAGGCACAGGCTGCGCAGCACGCTGAAGCGGCGCCAGCCCAGGTAGCCCCAGAAACCGGTGTTGCCCCAGTGGCGCTGCGCGCGCAGCGCGGCCAGCGTGCCGACCGGCTCACCGAAAATGCCGCGCGACAGCACGTACAGCGGCGCGCGTTCGAACAGCGGCTTGCACCACCACATCGCTAGCCAGGCCCAGCCGAAGGCATCCAGCCACCAGCCCAGCGCGTTGAAGATCACGAACAGCGGTGCACTGGCCAGCAGCCAGCTGCCCCACAGCGCACGCGCGTGACGGCGGGACAGGGCGGTGCCCAGCTCCATCGCTTCCCAGCCACTGCGGGCGCGCAGCGCCACGTCCAGGCGGTCAATGCGCATGGCCGCCTCCACGTCCGCCGCGCCACAGCCACAGCAGCACGCCGGCCCACAACACACCGGCCACGCTGAACTTGCCCCACGCCGGTACTTCGGCAAGCGAGGACCAGAAGGCTTCGATGAAGGCGGCCACCAGCAGCATGAAGGCGACGCCGAGGCACAGCCGTGCGCCGATGCGGCCGCCTTCGACCAGTGCATCCAGGCGGCTGCGCCGACCCGGTGCCAGCAGCTTCATGCCCAGCTGCAGACCGGCACCGCCGGCGATCACGATCGCGGTCAGCTCGAAGGCACCGTGGCCGACCACGAAGCGCCAGAACGGGTCGCCATGGCCGATGTGCTGCAGGTGACCGGCCACCGAACCGATGATCACGCCGTTGAACAACAGCACCAGCAGCGTGCCCAGCCCAGCCAGCAGCCCGCTGGCGAAGGTGCGCAGGGCGATGCTGATGTTGTTCATGATGTAGTGGCCGAACATCATCCAGTCGGTGCCGCTGTCACGCCCCAGGCGCTCGGCGGCGGGATCGTACATGCGCTCCATCTCGGCGATCTGGCGGTTGTCCATCAGCATGTGGATCAGGTCCGGATAGACCTGCACCAGCACGAAGCAGGCCACCGCCGGCAGCGCGAACATCGCCAGCGCCACCCACATGCTGCGCGCCTGGCTGCGCACCAGCAGCGGGAAATCGGCCACCAGGAACTCCAGGGCACCCCGCCAGCGCGTCGGCGGCGTGCGGTACAGCACGCTGTGGCCCTGCTGCATGAGCTGCTGCAGGCGCTGCACCAGCTGCGGGCTGTAGCCGCGTTCGCGGGCCAGCGCCAGTTGCTGGCACAGCCGCCGGTAGCGCTGCGGGAAGGTGGTGTCGTCCAGTGCCAGGCCGCTGGCCTTGCGGCGCGTGCGGCGTGAGGCACCAGCACGCAGCAGCAGCCACTGCTCCAGGTCCTGCCATTCCTGCTGGTAGCGGGCGACGAACTGTTCCTGCTTCATCGCCGCCCCAGCAGCCAGTTGGCCATCGCATACAGGCGCAGCACCCCGACCTGGCCATGGGTGCCGGTCAGTGGCTCGGCAATACCGGCCAGCTCCTGCTGGCGCGCCGCCGACAACCGTGGCGCGCGCTCGGCGAAGGCCATCAACGCAGCCTGTTCCTCTGGTCGCAGCGGCTGCGGCGGGGCCAGCACGCTGTCGATGGTCGGCGGCGGTGGCAGGTACAGCGCGGGTGCGTGCACCACCACGGTGCCCGCCACCAGATCGCCAAGGCGGCGGCCATGCGGATCGAACAGGCTGCTGATCAGGCCCAGCGCATAGCCGAACGGCAGCATGTCCACCGTGCGCAGCAGGTTGCGGGTGATCGCCGCCATCCAGCCTACCGGCGCGCCATCGCGGGACAGCACGCGCAGCCCCAGCGCACGCTTGCCCAGCGTGCGCCCCCACAACGCTTCGCAGACGATCGGGTAGGCCCAGTAGACCAGGAACATCAGCACCAGGTAGAGGCCGGAGCCGAACTTGTCCAGCAGCGCCAGCGGAATGGACACCAGCACCAGTGCCGCGATGCGCACGCCAAGATCGACCAGCCAGGCCATCGCCCGCGGTACCGGGCCGGCGGCAGGCAACTGCAGCGGCACACCCTCCGGCGTCACCACCTCGCGGTAGGTATCGAGCATCGGTGCGGCCATCAGCGCGATGGCCTTCGTTGTGGGCGCCGGAGTCCTCTCCGGCGGGCAGCCACAGGCATGGGGGTCTCGACAGGTCCTGGTCGGGCCAAGACTTTAGCAGAGCCGCATGGCAGCGTCGGGGGCTCAGCCCCGGTATTCGTCCTTCAGCCGCACGTAGTGGTCGGCCGAGTAATGCAGCGCCTCGATCTCCTTGTCACTGAGCGTGCGTGCCGGTCGTGCAGGGTTGCCGACCCACAGCTCGCCTTCGCCCACCACCTTGCCGGGGCCGATCACCGCACCGGCGCCGACGAAGCCATGGCGCTCCACGCGGGCGCCATCGAGGATGCAGGCGCCCATGCCGATCAGGCTGTAATCGCCGATCGTGCAGGCATGGATGATGCAGCCGTGGCCAACGGTCACGCCTTCGCCGATCAGGGTCGGGTAGCCGGCCTTGTTGTACGGGCTGTGGTGGCTGACGTGGATGATGGTGCCGTCCTGCACGTTCGTGCGTGCACCGATACGCACATGGTTGACGTCGCCGCGGATGACCGTGCCCGGCCACACCGACACGTCATCGGCCAGCTCCACGTCGCCGATGATGGTGCAGGCCGGATCGATGTACACGCGTTCGCCGAGGACGGGCATCTTGTCGCGGAAGGGGCGCAGCGGGTTCATCGAAGTCTCCGGAAATCAGGGCGTTCACGACGATGATACCTGCGTGGTCTGCACGCCGCGCGCGCACCGCAGGGTAGTGGCGGGGGGGGGGGGGGCCCCCGCACCGGGAGGAGGGGGGTGTGGGGGGGGGGGGGCGCGCGGGGCCCCACCCGGCGGGGGGTGGGGGGGGGGGGGGGGGGCCCCCCCCCCCCCCCCCCACTACCCGCTACGGTTCGTAGCTGTAGCCGATGCTGTATGCGGAACAGCGGATCGCGCGCAGCATTGCAGTAGATCCACGCCATGCGTGGATGGCATCTATCGCGCTCGTGTTACGCCACGCGTCCCCGGCGTGCGCGCTCCAGGTGCACCAGCAGCAGCGAGATCGCTGCCGGGGTCATGCCCGGAATGCGCTGTGCCTGGCCGATGGTCTGCGGGCGTACGCGCTCCAGCTTCTGCAGCGCTTCGGCCGACAGCCCGCGCACGGTCGCGTAATCGAAGGCTTCAGCGATCGGCGTGGCTTCGTGCCGCTGCTGGCGCTCGATCTCCTCGCGCTGGCGGTCAAGGTAGCCGGCGTACTTCACGCCGATCTCCACCTGCTCGGCGACCTTGCCATCGGCCACCGCTGGGCCCAGCGAGGGCACCTGCATCAGCTTGGCGTAATCCAGCTCGGGGCGCTTGATCAGGTCCAGCACGTTGGTCTCGCGACTGACCGCCACGCCCAGCGTCTCGTTCACTTCGCGGCCCAGTGCATTGGCCGGGGTTGCCCACAGCGCACCCAGGCGTGCGCGCTCGGCAGCGACGGCGGCCTGCTTGGTCTCGAACGCGCTCCAGCGGCGATCATCCACCAGGCCCATTTCGCGGCCGGTCGGGGTCAGGCGCTGGTCGGCATTGTCCTCGCGCAGCTGCAGGCGGTACTCGGCGCGGCTGGTGAACATGCGGTACGGCTCGTTGGTGCCGTGGGTGATCAGGTCATCCACCAGCACGCCCAGGTAGGCCTCGTCGCGACGCGGGCACCAGCCGTCCAGCCCGCGCACCTGGCGTGCGGCGTTGAGGCCGGCCAGCAGGCCCTGCGCGGCGGCTTCTTCATAGCCGGTGGTGCCGTTGATCTGGCCGGCGAAGAACAGGCCGTTGACCAGCTTGGTCTCCAGCGAGGCCTTCAGCCCGCGCGGGTCGAAGAAGTCGTACTCGATCGCGTAGCCGGGGCGGGTGATGTGTGCGTTCTCGAAACCACGGATGCTGCGCACCATCTCCAGCTGCACGTCGAACGGCAGCGAGGTGGAGATGCCGTTGGGGTAGATCTCGACGATGCCCAGGCCTTCGGGTTCGACGAAGATCTGGTGGCTGGCCTTCTCGGCGAAGCGCACCACCTTGTCCTCGATGGACGGGCAGTAGCGCGGGCCGATGCCTTCGATCTGGCCGCTGTACAGCGGCGAGCGGTGCAGCGCGTCGCGGATGATCTGGTGGGTCTGCTCGGTGGTGTGGGTGATCCAGCAGCTGACCTGCTGCGGATGCTCGTCCACCGAGCCGAGGAAGGACATCACCGGCCGCGGCGAATCGCCGGGCTGCTCGTCCATCACGCTGTAGTCCAGCGAGCGGCCATCGATGCGCGGCGGCGTGCCGGTCTTCAGGCGGTCCACCTGGAACGGGCGCTCGCGCAGCCGCGCGGCCAGCGTGGTGGCCGGCGGGTCGCCCATGCGGCCGGCGGCGTACTGGGTCGGGCCGACATGGATCTTGCCGGCCAGGAAGGTGCCGGCGGTCAGCACCACGGCCTCGGCATCGAAGCGCAGCCCGGTCTGGGTGATGACCCCGCGCACGGCGTCGCCTTCGATGACCAGGTCGTCCACGGCGGCCTGGAACACGGTCAGGTTGGCCTGGCCTTCGACGATGGCGCGGATCGCCATGCGGTACAAGTTGCGGTCGGCCTGGCAGCGGGTGGCACGCACGGCCGGACCCTTGGAGGCGTTGAGCGTGCGCCACTGGATGCCGGCGCGGTCGGCGGCATGCGCCATCGCACCGCCCAGCGCGTCGATTTCCTTGACCAGGTGGCCCTTGCCGATGCCGCCGATGGCCGGGTTGCAGCTCATCGCGCCCACCGTTTCGATGTTGTGGGTCAGCAGCAGGGTGCGCACGCCGGTGCGGGCCGCGGCCAGCGCGGCTTCGGTGCCGGCGTGGCCACCGCCGATGACGATGACGTCGTAACGATGGAAGGACGGGTTCATGGGGGGCTGTTCAGCTGGGGGCGGGCGCGGACCGGGGGGGCGGCGCCGGGGTGGCGATTTTAGCGCCATTCGGGGCCGGGACGTCGCCGCCGGCCGGCCAGCGCCGAAATCAGCCCTAAAGTTGGCAGGATTTTTGCAGATAACCCAATAGCACCCACCGTGGCTGGCGCCGTAGGCGCCCGTGACCGGAATTGGAACAGGGGCCGGTACAGGCGCACGGTGGGGGAGCAGAGGGCCGGCAGTCGGGGGACTGTCCGGCCCTGTTTTTTTGCGGCTGTCGGGAAGGCGCCATCCACGCATGGCGTGGAGCTACTGACGCTGGGGCCCTCGGCGGTTGGCGACCCAACAAAACAAACGGCCCCGCATTGCGGGGCCGTCTGTTTTCAGAGGTGCCGACATCCGACAGGGCCGGAACAGGGGGGATCCAGATGTTCCTGTCGGATATCGACGTAGAGCTTTTTGCGGCGGCCCGTGTCGTTTTTGTCACTTTGTGACGCGGGCCGTCACTGTCCGCGTAGATTGCGGCTTAGACCGTGTGAAATGCAAGACGGTTCAGCGCTCAACTGTGCGCTGCGTCGCACGATCCATGTTGCGCCAGGGGGAACCGTTCATCCTCGGCGCACTCGGTGCCGGTGCCGGACGGGCCTGCGGCGGGGGCGCCGACGGCTGGGCGTTCGATTGCGGCGGGCGGCGCATGGAGTCCATGTTCCGCCACGGCGAACCCCCGTTGTACGACGGACGCGACGGCGGCGGCGGACGGTGCTCGCCGCCATTGCCCGGACGCGGCGGCGGGCGGTGGTTGTGCGGCGGACGGTAGATCGGGCGCGAGTAATACGGGTTGCCGTAGCCGCCGTAGTAGCCGCCATAGCCACCGTAGTAGGGGCCGTAGTTGTAGGGGTAGCCGGCCGGGTAGCGGTATTCCACCGACGGCGCACCGTGGTAGTAGCTGCCGCTGCGGCCGCCGCCGACATAGTCGTAGGTGGTGCAGCCGGTCAGGGCCAGCAACAGGCCACCGGCAAGCATCAGGCGCATTTTCATGGTGGGTCCCCCCAGAGGACGGGTGTGCAGTCAGCTTCGGGCGCCAGCGTTGAATCGGCCCTTAATTCCGCCGGCCAGGATGAATGGAGGCGTAGGGCTGCATGCTGGCATGACCTGTGTCCCGGTCGCCAGCGCGGGGGCATACGTTAATCTTGCGTCATGAGCGATTCACTGTTGCCCCGCGCCGACGACGTCCTGCTTGCTGCCGCGAGGATCGCCCCGCATGCCAGCGTGACCCCGGTGCTGCGCTCGCACACGCTCGATGCGCTCGCCGGGGCACGGCTGGCGTTCAAGGCCGAGCACCTGCAGCGTGGTGGTGCGTTCAAGTTCCGCGGTGCCTGCAACGCGGTGTGGTCGCTGGAGTCTGATTCCGCCAGTGCCGGCGTGGTCACCCACTCCTCTGGCAATCACGGCGCCGCCCTGGCGCTGGCCGCACGTACCCGGGGCATTCCCTGTCACGTGGTGGTGCCGGAAGGTGCGGTGGCGGCCAAGCTGGCCAATATTGCGCGCCATGGCGCCACGCTCTGGCACTGCCCGCCGACCATTGCCGACCGTGAGGCCACCTGCGCCAAGGTGCAGGCCGACACCGGCGCGACCCTGGTGCATCCCTATACGAATCCGGCGGTGATGGCCGGGCAGGGCACCGCCGCCCTGGAACTGCTGCACAGCGACGGCCCGTTCGACGTGCTGGTGGTGCCGGTGGGCGGCGGCGGCCTCGCCAGCGGCACTGCGCTGGCGCTGCAGCTCGCCAGCCCGCAGACCCGTCTGGTGCTGGCCGAGCCGGCCGGTGCCGACGATACCGCGCGCTCGCTGGCCGCTGGCGAGCGCCAGGACGCGTTCACCCCGGACACGATCTGCGATGGCCTGCGTACCCTGATCGGCGCGCCCAATTTCGAATTGCTGCGCGCGGCCGGTGCCGAGGTGATCGTGGTCGATGACGCGGCGACGATGGCCGCGATGCGCCTGCTGTGGGAGGTGCTCAAGCAGGTGGTCGAGCCGTCCTCGGCCACCGTGCTGGCTGCGGTGCTGGCGCAGCCGCAACGTTTCGCCGGACTGCGCGTGGGCCTGGTGCTGTCCGGTGGCAACGTCGACCTGCCAGCGCTGCGCTGGGGTGCGCCGTGAGCCGCGACCGGCAGCGGCCTCGCACCGGCCTGCTGGGCTGGCTGTGGCGGCTGTTTGTCCTGCTGGTGATCTGGCTGCTGGGCGTGACTGCCTGGATCGTCTGGGTCGGCGAGCGTGACCAGGCCGCCAAGGCCGACGCCATCATCGTGCTGGGTGCGGCCGCCTATGACGCCAAACCGTCACCGGTGTTCGAAGAGCGTATCCGGCATGGGCTGGACCTGTACGAGGCCCAGTACGCGCCGCTGCTGATCTTCACCGGCGGCTACGGTGGCACCGGTGCGCGTTTTTCCGAATCGCAGGTGGCGCGGCGTTATGCGCTGAAACATGGCGTGCCGGACGATGCGATCCTGATCGAAACCGCCTCGCGCAATACCGTGCAGAACCTGGTTGAAGCCAAGCGGCTGATGGACCAGCGCGACCTGCACCGGGTGATCATCGTCAGCGATCCGCTGCACATGGCGCGCGCGCTGCGCCTGAGCAAGGCGCTGGGCATCGATGCGCTGGCCTCGTCCACGCCCAGCACGCGCTTCCGCAGCTTCCACACCAGCTGGCGCTTCCTGGTGCAGGAAATCTATTTCTTCCACCGCGACCTGGTGCGCCCGCCGCTGAGTTCGCCGGCCAATACCTGAGGGTGCCGCTGCGCTCTCTGGGCATGGCCCGGCGCTACCCGGTTCACGTGCCGGCCCATACCCGCCTTTGGTAGGTGCCGACCTTGGTCGGCACACTGCTGGCGGCACCGCGATCTGATGGGGTGTGCCAACCAAGGTTGGCACCTACCAGAGCGATTCGCGTGCGGTGTGGAATGCGTTAGTGCCGGCCGCTGGCCGGCAGATGCCCAGCATGGAATCATGAAGTTGCCGGCCAGCGGCCGGCACTACCGGACGATCAGCTCTGCTTGCGCCGGATCGGAATTGCCGACACCGGCACCGAGGCCACGTCATGCCCGCCTTCGCGGATCGGTGCGCCCGGGTCCGGTGCCCAGGCGTGCGCATAGATCACTTCCCAGCTGCTGGGCAGCTTGCCGTCGGCACGGCGCATCGGTTCATACGCCGCTGCCGCAGCGGCGAAACGGCCACGCCCGGTCAGCGTGTGGCGACGGTCGACGCGGGCATTGGTCGCGCCCATTGCACGCAGTTCGCGCATCAGTGACGGCAGATCGTCGTAGGTCAGGGTGAACAGGTCGCGGTCCAGCACCGGGTCGCGGAAGCCGGCCATCATCAGCGCATCGCCGAACTGGGCGATCTGCGCGAAGCGGCTCACGTGCGGGCGGTCATCGGCGGCGGCGAATGCCTCGTTGAGTTCGATCAGGGTTTCCGGGCCGAAGGTGGAACACACCAGCAGGCCACCTGGCTTGAGAACACGACGGAACCCGGCGAACACCGCCGGCAGGTCGTCCACCCACTGCAGGCACAGGTTGCTGAAGATCACGTCCACGCTGTTGTCGGCCAGCGGCAGCGCGGCGGCGTCACCGCACAGGCGCTGGAACGGCTTCCACCAGCCGGCCTGGCGCTTGGCCTGGTCCAGCATCGGCAGCGCCACGTCCAGCGCAATCACCTGCGCCTTCGGCCAGCGCTTCTTCATCAGCGCGCTGGCGTGTCCGGTACCGGCACCGATGTCCAGCACCACCTCGGGCTTGCGTGCCTCCAGGTAGTCCAGCGATTCGATCAGCCGCGACTGCACCTCGCGCTGCAGGGCGGCGGCGGCGTCATAGCTGTTGGCGGCGCGGGCGAACGCGCGGCGGACATGGCGGGCATCGAAGTGGGACGGCATTGCGAAAGTCTCTTAGAACGTACCGGGGTAGGCGCCGCCATCGATCAGCAGGTTCTGCCCGGTGAGGTAACCGGCCTGTGCGCTGCAAAGGAACGCGCAGGCGGCGCCGAATTCATCCGGCGTGCCGAAGCGGCCGGCGGGGATCTGCTGGCGGCGGCGTTCGGCCACTTCGCCAGCATCGCCGTCCTTGCCGGCACTGTGGGCGAAGTTGGCGCGCAGGCGGTCGGTGTCGAACTGGCCGGGCAGCAGGTTGTTGATGGTGACGTTGTGGGCCACGGTGCGGCGCGACAGGCCGGCGACGAAGCCGGTCAGGCCACTGCGCGCGCCGTTGGACAGCGCCAGGATATCGATCGGGGCTTTCACCGCCGACGAGGTGATGTTGACGATGCGGCCGAAGCGGCGCTCGATCATCGCGTCGACGGTGGCGCGGATCAGCGCGATCGGCGCCAGCATGTTGGCGTCCAGCGCGGCAATCCAGTCGTCACGCTCGAAATTGCGGAAATCACCGGGCGGCGGGCCACCGGCGTTGTTGACCAGGATGTCCACCTGCGGGCATGTGGCCAGCGCCGCGACGCGGCCGGCTTCGGTGGTGACGTCGGCGGCGATCGCGCGCACCTCGGCGGCACCGGCCAGCGCGCGCAGCTCTTCAGCGGCGGCCTGCAGGGCGGCTTCACCGCGGGCCACGATCACCACGTTGACGCCTTCACGCACCAGCGCACGCGCGCAGCCCAGGCCCAGCCCCTTGCTTGCGCCGCAGACCAGTGCCCAGCGGCCATTGATACCCAGATCCATGCGTCAATCCTGCGGAATTCGGAAGGCGCTCATTGTCCGCCATCGGCCGGTGACAGGCCGGCAACGAAGTGTTGCAGGGCGGCGGCGACCTCGTCGGCATGGCCGAGGAAGGGCGCATGGCCGCCGTGGGCGATGGTCAGCGCCTGCCCGCCCGGGGCCAGTGCCGCGGCGGCCTGCATCGCCGCCGGAGATACCAGCCGGTCGCGTTGGCCGGCGATCCACAGGCTGGGCCTGCCCAGCGTCGGCAGCGCGCCGCGCAGGTCGGTGCTTTCCAGCAGGCGCAGGCCCTCCAGCAGCGCACGTTCGGTGGGCGCACCGCGCTCGACCAGGCGCTGGCGCAGCGTGCGCAGCTCCTCGCGGGCGTGCGCCGAGCCCATCACGTCCAGCGCCAGGAAGCGTTCCAGCGTGCCGCCGAAGTCGCTGGCCAGCTCGCGCCCGAACTGCTCGAACACGGCCGGTTCCACCGCGTCCGGCCAGTCTTCGCCACGCACGAAGCGCGGCGTGGCCGCGATCATCGCCAGCCCGCGCACCTTTGGCAGCGTCGCGGCAGCATGCAGCGCGAAGAGGCCGCCCAGCGACCAGCCGCACCACACCGCCGGCGGCGTGGCCGCAGCAATGGCATTGACCACGAACGGCAGGCGCAGCGGCGTGGTGTCCTCGCGGCTGTGGCCATGGCCGGGCAGGTCTACCAGGTGCAGGGTGAACTGGTCCGCCAGGCGCTGCACCAGTGGTGCGAACACACCGCCCTGCAGGGCCCAGCCGTGGATCAGAACCAGGTCCGGCCCACGGCCGGTCACTTCAATATGCATGGGGAACTACACGGAACTCAGGCAAAAGCGGGCAGCGGCGGTGGCGCGGCTTCACGCACGGCCAGGGTCACGCGATCGCGCGCGCTGGCGATGGCCTCCACCAGGCCACGCACCTGTTCCGGCGTATGCAGCGCGGACAGCGTCACGCGCAAGCGTGCCTTGCCTTCCGGCACCGTCGGTGGGCGGATTGCGCCGACCAGCCAGCCGGCCTGTTCCAGCGTCGTGGACATCGCAACGGCGGTATGGTCATCGCCGCACAGCAGCGGCTGGATCGGCGTTTCCGAAGCCATCAGGTCCAGCCCATGGCGACGCGCTTCGCTGCGGAACAGCGCGATCAGGTCGGTCAGCTTGGTGCGGCGCCAGTGGTCGCGACGCGCCAGGCGCACTGCTTCAAGCGCCGCAGCGGCCATCGCCGGTGGCACGGCGGTGGTGTAGATGTACGGGCGCGCGGTTTCGGCCAGATGCTCGATCAGGTCGTCACGGCCCAGCACCAGTGCACCGGACCCGCCCAATGCCTTGCCCAGCGTGACCAGTTGCAGCGGTACGTCGTCCACGCCCAGCCCGGCGGCGGCCACGGCACCACGGCCATCACCGACCACGCCCACGCCGTGCGCGTCATCGACGTAGAACAGCGCCTGCTGCAGGCGTGCCACAAGCGACAAAGCGCGCAGCGGTGCGATGTCGCCATCCATGCTGAAGACACCATCGGTGGCCAGCATCGCCGCGCCATCGGGCGTGTGCTTGAGCTGACGCATCGCGCCTTCCGCATCCAGATGTGGATAGCGGCGCAGGCGTGCACCGGCCAACCGTGTCGCATCGAGCAGGCTGGCGTGGTTGAGCTTGTCCTGTACGCAGACATCGTTCTCTTCGCTCAGCAATGCCTGCTGCACCGCCAGGTTGGCGGCGAAGCCACTGCCGAACAGCAGCGCACGCGGATAGCCCAGCCACTCGGCTACTTCGCGTTCCAGCGCTTCGTGCAGGGCGTGGTGGCCGCAGACCAGGTGCGAGGCACCGGCGCCAGCGCCTTCGCGTGCGGCGGCGTCCTGCAACGCGTTGACCACGCTGAACTGCTGGGCCAGGCCCAGGTAGTCGTTGCTGCAGAAGCCGGTCAGCCACTGGCCGTCCACTTCCAGGCGTACGCCATCACGACGGGTGACCGTGCGTCGAGGGCGGCGACGGCCTTGGGCATCGCGCAGGGCGCGTTGGGCGTGGAGGCGGGCAGTCAGGTCGGGGCGGGCCATGGTGGCTGAATGCGACGACGGGGCGGCTAGGGTAGCGCGTTGCCGCGACGCCTGCTTGCGGCCCGTCTCAGGCCGCGTGAGCGCAGCCACAGCCGGGTGCATCGGCGCTGATATCGGCGTGCACGGTGCCGCCGTGGTCGTGGCCCTCGGCATCCACCTGCACCGCCATCGGTTGCAGGCCCAGGCGTGCGAACAAGGCCAGGTCGCGTTCGCTTTCCGGGTTGCCCGTGGTCAGCAGCTTGTCGCCATAGAAGATCGAATTGGCACCGGCCAGGAAGCACAGCGCCTGCAGTTCGTCGCTCATCGCCTCGCGCCCGGCGGACAACCGCACCATCGAGCGCGGCATGGCGATGCGCGCCACCGCGATCATGCGCACGAACTCGAACGGATCCAGCTCGGCACTGCCATGCAGCGGCGTGCCCGCCACCTGCACCAGCTTGTTGATCGGCACCGAATCGGGATGTGCCGGCAGCGTGGCCAGCGCCAGCAGCAGGCCGACGCGCTGCGCGCGCGTCTCGCCCATGCCGACGATGCCGCCGCAGCAGGTCTTCAGACCGGCATCGCGCACGTGCTCCAACGTGTCCAGGCGGTCCTGGTACTGGCGCGTGTGGATGATCGAATCGTAGTAGTCCGGCGCGGTGTCGAGGTTGTGGTTGTAGTAGTCCAGGCCGGCGTCCTTCAGCGCACGTGCCTGTTCGCCACTGAGCATGCCCAGCGTGGCACAGGTCTCCAGGCCCAGTGCCTTCACCCCGGCGATCATTGCCGCCACCTTCGGAATGTCGCGGTCCTTCGGCGAACGCCACGCGGCACCCATGCAGAAGCGCGAGGCACCGGCGGCCTTGGCCTGGCGTGCCTTGGCCAGCACCGCATCGGTCTCCATCAGCTTCTGCGCGTTCACCCCGGTGCTGTAGCGCTGCGCCTGCGGGCAGTACGCGCAGTCTTCCGGGCAGCCGCCGGTCTTCACCGACAGCAACGTGGAGACCTGCACCTGCGATGGGTCGAAGTGCTCGCGGTGGACCGCTGCGGCGCGGAACAGCAGCTCGGGGAACGGCAGATCGAACAGCGCCTGCAGTTCGTCGTGTTGCCAGTCGTGGCGGATGGCAGCAGCCATGGCGGGACCTTGGGTACGAGTGGAGCGAGGGCGGCAGTGTGGGTGGGGGCGTTCAGGCTGTCAACTGAAATGTATTGAAAATTGTTTACGGTGCGGTGGTGACCCGCTTCACCGACTAGCCGGTGACGCAACAACAGGCCGGCACGTGCTGCCGGGACACGCGTTGAAGCTGATCCGGAAAGAGGCGGTGCGCGGGGCCCTGGAGATACACTCAGGCGTGCACATTCAATCGGGCGCGTTGCAATGGACCCTCTCGACAGCTGGTTGCCCATCACCCGCGAAGAACTGGAAGCCCTGATCGCGCGGCAATTGCAGGACTGCTCACCGGGGCATCGAGCCATCTTCGAGTCTCTGCGTGTGCCATTGCGCGCAATGCCACTGCACAGGCTGCGTACCATCGAGTCGGTGTGGGTGGTCGCACATCTACCTGACGGGTTGCTGTACTACGAGGACGTCGAGGAAGGGTTCGAGGTGGGGGCGCCCGGCGAGGATGGTGTACTGCCGGACCGGGGTTGTTCCCAGCTTGCGCTGACCCACGTTCTCCATCGATTGGCGATCTGAACATCGGGCGTGGCAGATCGTTGCATCTGTCCGGGTTTCGGGTGCGTTTCCGGCAGTACCAGTGCATTTCACCGCATCCTGCAAGGCCTTCAGCCACAGTAGCCGCTGTCCGTCTTCCTCCGCAGCATCCAGACTGCCCCCCATGACCGATCTCCATCGCCTCCGCGGCCGCATCACCGCGCTGGTTCTCAGCGAGGCCTGGCGTCGCCGTGCCGCGCTCTGGGGCGGCGCTGTGGCCGTGGCGCTGGTGGCCATCCTGTTCGCCAAGGCCAGTGACGCGGCCTTCCATCTGTTCCAGCACATCACCTCGCACTCGCCGTGGTGGGCCCTGCTGCTGACGCCGGGCGTCTTCGCGCTGCTGGCCTGGCTCACTTCCGGTGTGCTGAAACCCACGCGGGGCAGCGGTATTCCGCAGGTCATCGCTGCGTTGGACAAGCCCGATGAGCCGTTCCGGAAGGTCAATCTTTCGCCTGCGGTCTCGGCGGGCAAGCTGCTGCTGACCTCGTTGTCGCTGCTTGGCGGCGCGTCGGTCGGGCGCGAGGGCCCGACGGTGCATGTGGGCGCCAGCCTGATGTACCTGTTCGGCCGCTGGTTCGGCTTCAAGGACCCGCGCGAGCTCTCGCACTTCCTGCTGGCCGGTGGTGCTGCCGGCATTGCGGCGGCGTTCAACACACCGCTGGCGGGTATCGTCTTCGCCATCGAAGAGCTCAGCGGCCGCTTCGAACATCGTTTCTCAGGCACCTTGCTGACCGCGGTGATCGTCGGCGGCGTGGTATCGCTCGGACTGCTGGGCAACTACACCTACTTCGGTCATGTGAGCGCGCGGCTGCCGCTCGGCCAGGGCTGGCTGGCGATCCTGCTGTGCGGTGTAGTGGCCGGGTTGCTGGGTGGATTGTTCGCGCGCGCGGTGCTGGCCAGTGCGGCGGGCCACCCGCGTTGGTTGGGCCAGCTGCGGCAGCGGCATCCCGTGCTGCTGGCTGCAGGCTGCGGCCTGGTGGTGGTGGCGCTGGCGTTGACGTTCGGCGAAGGCGCGTTCGGCACCGGCTACGAGCAGGCGCGCAGTCTGGTGCAGGGGCAGGCGATGGTCGGTCACGAGTTCGGGTTGATGAAGCTGCTGGCGAATCTGGCGTCCTACGTGGCGGGCATCCCCGGTGGCCTGTTCTCGCCGGCGCTGGCGGTCGGTGCCGGCCTTGGGCACAACCTCGCGGTGCTGATGCCGGGTGTGGATCCGCGTGCGTTCGTGCTGTTGGGCATGTGCGCCTATCTGACCGGCGTCACCCAGGCGCCACTGACCTCGGCGGTGATCTCGCTGGAGCTGACCGACAGTGGTGATCTGCTGCTGCCGATCCTGGCCACGGTGCTGATCGCGCGCGGCGTGTCTGGGTTGGTGTGCCGCGTGCCGATCTATCGTGGTCTGGCGGAGGTGTTGATGATGCCCGCCGTGGCGCCGTCGGATGCCGGGGATCGCGAACGCGCGCCCTGAAGGGCGCGCGGTAACAGATAGCGCTGACACTGCAGCACGCGGTCCGCTGATGGTGAAGCTGACGCAGCGATGGAAGGCTGGCGCATGCGCATCAACTTCCTGCACGCGGCAAGCACTGTCCCTCACGCGCTGCTTCGCGTTCTGCTGCCATTGCGTTGCCTGGTCTGCAACGGCCCCGGCCACGATGGGCTGGATCTGTGCGCCGCGTGCTATGCGGAACTTCCGTGGTCGGGCCGCGCCTGCCTGCGCTGCGCATTGCCGCTGCCCGACAACGCCCTGATCGTCTGCGGCAGCTGCCGCGAGGAAGCGCCACCGCAGGCCGCTACCCATGCCAGCCTGCTGTACCTGCCGCCGGTCGACCAGCTGCTGGTGCGCTACAAGTTCCATCAGGATCTCGCCGCCGGTCGCCTGCTGGCGCAGTTGATGCAGCGCGCACCGCCGCCGTGGTCATGCCTACCGCTGGTGCCGGTACCGCTGCACCGGCGCCGCCTGCGCCAGCGCGGCTACAACCAGGCGGCAGAACTGTGCCGCCTGCTGCCGATGCCGGTCTGGCAGGGGCTGTACCGGCGGCGGCATACCGCGCCGCAGTCTGAGCGTACGGCCGAACAGCGCAGGGAAAACCTGTTCGATGCGTTCGATGTACGTGGTCCGGTGCCGCCGCGACTGACCGTGGTGGACGATGTGATGACCACCGGCAGCACGGTGATGGAGGTTGCGGAGACGCTGCGGTGGGTGGGAGCGGACGAGGTGCGGGTATGGGTCTGCGCGCGGGCGCCGTGATCGCCCTCTTCATCACCAGGGGCTAGGATGAGCCCGGTTCCGGATCGAAGGAGTGGCCATGAATTCCCCCTTGTCTCCCCTGTTGTCGGCGGTTGGGCGCAGCTGGTGGATCCTGCTGCTGTACGGGCTCGTCGCACTGGGTTTCGGCATCGTTGCCATCGGCTGGCCGTTGTCCGCAGCGATGGCGCTGGCGTGGACACTGGGCGTGATGGCCATCGTTGAAGGTGTCATCAGCCTGTTCGCACTGGTCAGCGGCGGCAGCGGTGCCTCGCGTGGCTGGCTGGCGCTGTATGCCATCGCCTCGCTGGGTTTCGGCATCCTGGCGGTGATCAATCCGCTGGTCACCGCCAGCGTGCTGGTGCTGTTCCTGGCAGCGTGGCTGCTGGTGGCCGGCATCTATCGCATCGTGTTCGCGATCCGCGTGCGCAAGCAGATCCAGGGTGAGTGGCTGCTGATCTTCAGTGGCGTGCTGGCGGTGGTGCTGGGCCTGCTGTTCGCGGCCAACCCGTATGCAGGCGTTGCGGTGACCACGCTGTGGATCGGCATCGGCAGCCTGCTGTACGGGCTGTTGCAGGTGCTGGTGGCGTTCAAGCTGCGGAAGCTGAAGTGAGGGCTGCGCTTCCCCTGTTGCTGGGCATGGCGTTGACCCTGACCGGATGCATGCCGGGCGCTACACCCGGTGCGTTGGCAGGTAAGGATCATGCGCCACGCCCCGGTACGCACGCCCACAATTCTTGTCGCTGGCGACAGAAATTCATCACGGGGATAACAAATATTGTCGCGGGCCTCTCGCAGGTCATTGATTTAAAAGGGCGACGCGCTCCGCGCTATTGAGGCGACAAACATTCATGTCTCATCAGCGCCCATTGCTACACCCTGCCCGGCGCCCGTCGTGCATTGGTCGCTCCACGCCCCGAATGTGACGCTGTCGCATATCATCGGCAACATTGGCTAGGGGTCGACTAGCCGCTCATCTGGAAAAGGAAAGTTCCAATGACAGCTAAGAAGGGCAACCTCTCGTGGCTAAGTGCATTCATCGCCTTTGATGTAGCGATTCTCTGTGCGGTCCTAGCCCCTCAACTCCGACTTATTGCCACCGAGCCTGAGGTTGTAGCCCGAGCAGCCAGTTCGCTTCTTGCGCCCCCGGCCCTGCTGCTTCTGTCTTCATTGATTCCAGGCCACGTAAAGGCCTCCCTCGTTTTCTGGAGAGGCAAGTTCGCACTGCCAGGGCACAGAGCGTTCAGCCACCACGCGCATAGAGATCCACGTATCGACACGGCCAAGCTCAATGCTCGCGTATCGCCTTATCCGATTGACGAGTTGGAGCAGAACTCGACCTGGTACCGGATCTACCGCGCGCATCGCGATGATGCTGCCGTTCTAGATGCCAATCGTCGCTTCCTTCTGTTCCGCGACCTAGCTGTTGTTTCGATACTCATGGCCATCTTGCTCCCCGTTGGCCTGTGGGCGATGGGGCTAGGCCTCGCAGTCACTCCAACTCTTGTCGTCTTCCTCGCACAGTACGCGCTGTCTGCAGTCGCAGCCTCGCAAGCAGGCGTTCGGCTTGTCACAACCGTCTTGGCGATAGAAAGCACCGCAGAACCCAATCCAAAGCAAGGAGGCTAACGATGTCCGTTGTGAAGAGTTACTCAGTCGGCAATGGCGACATGTTCTACATTAGTCACAATAGCGATAACTTCACCATTATCGACTGCGACCTTAACGCTGAGAACGCTCCAGAAATACTGGACGACCTTCGCATCGCCAGAGCAGAGAAGGGAATTCACAGATTCATCTGTACTCACCCCGACGAAGATCACTTTGGTGGAATTGAACGCCTCGATGACGCGTTCCCTATACAGAATTTCTACGTCGTAAAGAATCAGGCGATCAAGGACAACGAAACCACTTCATTCACGCGCTATTGCGCCCTGCGCGATGGCCCCAAAGCCTATTACATCAAGAAGGACTGCACGCGAAAGTGGATGAATATTTCCGACACGGAACGAGGATCGTCCGGAATTAGCGTTTTATGGCCCGATGTGGAAAACGATCACTTTAAATTAGCACTAGCAGATTGTGACGCCGGCTATTCATACAACAACACATCCGCAGTCATTCGCTATGAAATCGAGGGTGGCGCCAGCTTCCTCTGGCTAGGCGATCTTCATACTGACTTCATGGAAAGTATCACCGACAGCATCAACCTGACCAAGACAACGATCGTGTTCGCCGCACACCACGGAAGGCACTCGGGGAAAATCCCAAATTCATGGCTACAGAAGCTTGACCCGCAGATCATTGTTATTGGCGAAGCACCATCTCGCCACTTGAACTACTACACCGGCTACAGAAAGATTACCCAAAATAGAGCGGGAGATATCACCTTCGACTGCGTTGGCGAACTCATCCATATCTACACTTCCAACCCCGACTACGAAGGCGACGACCTACCTTTGTTGGACCTTGGTCAGGACGGCCCCCCCAACTACCTAGGCACTCTGGAGGTTGAGTTTGAGTACACGCTCTAGAGGCACGGATCGAGCCTCTAGAGCGTAAGAGGTTGACACAGGGAACAAGCTACTGTGTCGGCCACCGGGGAGAAGAGAGGAAATTTTCCTGAGGGGGGCCCACGAGCTAGGCGCCGCTCGCAATTCGGCGTCGCACAAGGCAGACGAGAACCCCTAGAGCTACCTAGGTATAGATGCGCACAGATCTGCGGGGCACCACACCGCAGATCCGTGCACCTACTTCTATTGCGCGGGCAGCTTTGTCAGCATCACATCTCCATAGGCGGTCATCGCCATGGAGTACTGCGGTACGTACCCGAACTTCGCGTCGACCTGTGCATTCGCGATGAATGTAGCGTCCAATACTGTCTTGCCTTGTTCCCACTCAGCCATGAACGTTTCCAGCCAATATCCGGAAATAATGGGCGTGACTGGCCATGGCGAGGCGATAACAACTCGCGAGCCGGCAAGTAATAGGAGTTTGGGGAGGCCGATTGCGGTATTTGCATGCGGGTGCCTGTCTACTCGTCCCCCGCTGCAAATGAAGAGGATAACCAGCTCGGTTCCCGCCAGTGCTTGTGTCAATACACGCGGGGAGATCACCAACTCCCTCTCATCGCTTACGCGATGCAGAAATCGACCATCAACCCCCACGCTGCCATGTGCCGCGATCACCGCGATCTGTGCGTTGGCAAGGCTCTGGGGCAGCTTGCCCCCTGTATCCACGTCAAATCCATGCCCCTGGAACGCCTCGTCGGTACGCTGAATCACTGCCGCCAAGGCACTGTTATCGACTGTTTCACCCGGGTCAGATATCCACGCCACACGTCGGCTACGAGTTATCCGCGGCCTGGTGCGCGCAGAGTGCAGCCAGGTCAGCGAGGGAACATATCCAACCGCATGGTGTTGGCCGAAGAAGCTGTCGTGCTTCGTCATAAGGTTGAGCGGGATTTGAAGGAGCGCTGGCTCACCCACTACTACGAGTCTGGGCAACTCCGGCAGCGGCATCTCCACAAGCCCCATGGAAACGAAGAACTCGTTATTACCCTCCTCACGTTGAATCTCCCCATACCTAAGCGGATACTTCTCGCTCCACGTGGAGAGTTCCTCGCCAAACGAGCCTGCCGTGCGGGTGACACGCTGCACCACATCACCCTGCTCAGTTGACGTCAGCATCGTCAACTCATTGTCGATGTCCAAGCCCATCATTATCGCCGCACCGGTCGCAGGCCGGATCTCATGCAAGTAGCGCAAAGGCCAATTCATGTCCATAAGGCGTTCGCTAGCACTGCAATCCAGCTCTCGATCCGCCAACAACTCTATAGCTGTCGCTGCGTGTTCCGCAGACAAGGCTGGCGCGGAAAGAATCCGCCTAGCGGCAAGCTCCGCAGCTAGAAGGTCCCCCGGCGCATCGTCCGCATGTCGGGCCACTTCGATCCGATTGTGCAGGCGCACAGCATCCTCGATGGTTGGGTGAGCAGCCGAGATGGCCTCCAAGTAGGCCCGATCTTCAGCTGTCACCTGCGCCATTGCCGCTATTTTGATATCGTGAACCTGCGAAGAGATCACGCCGCCGGCTCTCTCTAATAGACCCATAGACTGAACCAACAACGCAAGCGCAGGGATCTGTTCATCGCTGGAATCCCTGACCGATAGCCAGTGCTCTGCCGCTTCCGCGACCACTTGCTCCAGCACGCCCAGGTTCAGCTCAGACTTATCCATCAGCCGCACTCCCAACTCTAGTGATCGCATTCGCGCACGGCCTGCAGGGTTGTCGGCGACAATTTCCTGCAGGCGTTTGAGCGGCTCCAGAAGCTTTCGGGCGAAACCGAAGCGGCCCACGTCACGCAGGCAGCGGAAGAGCGTGTAGGTCTCCCACCAAAGTGTCGACGCCTCGACGGGTACATCAATGGCGAATGCCGATGACAAGCCAATTAGTGCATCCTCAGGATGCCGAGAACGCTGATACAAGTCTGCATAGGCACCCCACGCCGATCGAATTCTGGTTTTGGATGAACCAGGAAGCTCAAGAATCTGCTCAGCCAAGTCACGACTACGCTGAACCTTGCCATCCATCGCGAGTCGGCTGGCCACCAGTCGGAACATATGAATGTCACTAATGGTGTCTGGCACTTCCTTAGCAAGCATCGCGCCCACGTACGCCAATCGCTCCACACCTTCGGATTTTTCAGGCTCCCAGTCTTCGACCAAGTAGTCCACCGCGTTAGACGTCACCTCCAGCAAAGCACCGGCATCGCCGGCGATGACTTCGCTAGGGAGCTTCGCACTGCTCGCGTCAAAGACGCCCACGCGATCCATCCATTGAAAAGCACGAGTCATGAAGTCTTGGAATTGCTCAGGAGACGCGGGCTCCACCTCGGATCGAATCGCGATCACAGTAACTGCTCTGGAGGCCATGTCCACCGTTTGCCTCACCAGCAGATCGAGCCCTCTATTGCCGCTAGCTTCAACGCTGAACAGCCCACGGAAGTTTTCCCGTAGCTCAGGATCATCTGGATATGTCGCGACGTAGTCGCGCAATCTATGAAACGACTGATCGTAGAATTCGGCCTCATGTGCCTCAGTTCTCTCAAGCAGCACGCGCCTAAGTGCTGCAATCAGCATCCAATTGGTCCGCCGCGCGTATCTACCCTCCACAGAGGTTCGCATCGCCAGCGCAATGGCTTGGCTCGCCTCGTGGAGAGTGAGCAATCGGTTGGCCCCGCAAAGCCTCGCAAGATCGCGCTGCTCAGTCGGCCAAGGTTCGCTCACCTCGACCAGCGCCTCGACTCCGTCGGCAGAGACTTCGCCCAGCAGGGTAGCGATATGATCGAAGTAACCTGTCAGCGAAACGTTGGCGATGACACTACCGACGCGGTCACCAGAAACCTCGCGGCTCCACCGAAGCAACAACCCAATCCGGTACTCTTCGAGATAGTCACTAGCCGGATACAAGCTACGAAGGCGCTCGTAAGCAAGAACCTCCAACTCACTATCGTCCAACCAAACACACGATCCCAAAGCGCGGCTGAGATAGGATTCTTGGACCACTTCGTCTATCCCGAGGCGTATCAGCGTCTTCGCCGAGTCGACATCGCCCCCCTCTTGTGCCATCCACCCGAACCGCAATGCGTTCTCGGCCGCAACCTCGATGCCACTGCGGAGCAGGTCCCGAATTTCGCTAGCCGCACGCTCTCGTTCCTTGCCGCGATAGAGCAGCTGAATCCTTAGCTCTCGTTTCTCTTCCTCTTTGAGATCAGATTCATCTATCTGTGCCAGCACTTCCTCGACACGCCCTAACTGTGCCAAGCCCACCCAACCCTGCATTCTTTCAGCGACAAAATTTAAACGCCGCACCTCCTCTTCGCTTCCCAAAGTTGCTACATCCAGACTGCAGATGGCATCAATAGCTGCCTTGTTGGCATCACGAATCACAGGCCGGCCCGGGATGCTGAACATGATCACGCTTCCATTGTTTCGCGCGTGCTCAATACAGTCGGGAAGCCATGCGGTCACCTGAGGAACCCAAACATCCTCTGCAAGCAGTGCGGTTGCCCGACCATACGACACACCGCCGACTGCTCTGGCATCCCTGTAGATCTCCGCCATCGGTACCAGAATGAAATCAGCACTAGAGCATTCAACCTGGGCAATCGCCGAAGCGGCGTCCACGTTTTCGCAGCGCCTGATCATCACACGCTCTTTGATTAGGCCAGCGTCCTCAGCCGATGGAAATGATCCCTGCAAATCACTAGCGCCCTGTAGGACGAGTGCGATGATTTCTTCATCGGTTCTCCCCCAGGCTGCTACAGGCGGTGCAATCAGAGCAACGCGATCAAATGCGGGCTTGCCGTTTTGCAATCGACACATGAGTATAAGTGCAACCGTCCTGCCGACTGCTGGATCAGTATCCACGCCGATCAAAAGAGTTGCGAGCGCTGCGCTTTGCCCGTAAATTTCAGTTGGATCAAATCCCAGGATGTGCGAAGCGGAACCTTTACCGGACGCCATTTTTGATTTTCCTTTCCTTAGGTAGTAACAACGTCACTCACGTTCGGGGCCCTTCCGTCAGCGGCCGAGCTCACCATAGATGCCTGAGATCCTCGATGGTGTCCAAGTGGCCCGGCCGCTGGCCAGGAGAATAGAGTCTTGCTCAAGACACGCCCCAATCACCAACAATATCGGTTACGGCAGAAGGTAGACTCTCGCCAATCATCTGCTAAGCACCTGCAAAGCCGGCAACTCCGGTTGGTTGCATCTGTACAGAAGTATTCTGATCGTCTTGATCGAGAATGTAATTGAGCGCATTGAGACTAAGAGGAAACAGAACATTGTAAAGCAGATACCCGTCGATACTCTCGCCCTTATGGGCAACTTTATTGCGCTGATTGATCAGCTTCGAACAGAGTTTCTGATCGATCTCAATCTTCCCCGACTGACCCGCAATGTTCGAGCTACCTATCGTATCAATGATATGAGCTAGCTTCTCCGAGCGACTCTGGATCGTGGCCGTCGGAGTGTTCAGAAGACCGTTAAGTCGCTGCAAGGCAGTCTTGTTCGAGCGAACTACTTCTTGCAGTTTTGCCTTTTCCTCAGGCGTGAACATCGGATCGAACAATCTCACGAATTCTTGTCGCTGCTCCAGCTCTTCCAAAACTATGAACCAGAACAGGAACTTTGACTTGGGCTGCGAAGACTTCATGCCTTCGACAAAGATGTCGGTGAGAGGCGACCAACGCAGTCTAGACAGAGCCAAAGGATCCACGACAATATGGTCGGTGGAGGTCATTTTCAGGAACGTACTGATCCCGACTGTACCGCTCGGCGGTGATAGCACCTTCACCCGAGACCATAGGATGTGCACGTAGAGGTTGCCGTACCAGGAATCTCGCTGACCGTGAGCCAGCGATGCCGACCATGCGTCAGCGAGCTGCAGGAGAAACCTAAATGCATCGGCTTCAGTCGTAGCACGATTGAATTCAACCTTAAGAATCCGTTCGCCGTCGCTTGATGGCCCCAACGTGAATGAACTCAGCTGTGTGCCGAAGACATCGATGTTACGAAGATCAATTTGGGCAGATGGATCATTCAAGCTGCTTTTATCAACAAACTCGCCTCGCCTCATCGACTCGAACCCGGGATTGCTAATGTCATGCGAGGACAGCAACTTAAGCGGCGCCTCAATTCCATTTACGTTGCTCGGCACGTTTGTCATCTACAGTTCCTTTGATCGCGAGTTCGGAGCAGTTGGCTAGACCAGAAAGATCTTCCTCCTCTACCAGGAGATAAGCGCGATCAATCCAGAACAACCACTGGCAGATTGTACGACGACGGAGCTCCGCGTTGTCATGGATTGTCAATCTCCAGTGCGCTGGCAGAAACATCTTCCAAGTCGGCTCCTCTTTCAGCCTTGCTGCTGACGCCTACTTCGTCGGCAGTAGCTGAGGGACCACGTGTGTATCAACGAAATGAGCGCTCTATTCCATTTGATGCGTCTCTTGGAATGAAGTGTGGAGGGCGCGCGGCCAGCGGATCCGCCTAGGAACTCCTCACATTCGGATAGCACGGTCTCGCGGCTCGCAATCTGCTACGACTAAACCTGACAGAAGAGCCTGGATCTTGTTTCCCCGGGGAAACATTTCTCGGGGGGGGCATTCGCAAAGCAGGAACGCACACTCTGCGCATTTCCGACCTCGTTCGTCAGAAATTGCGCATATCAGCATCTAAGTCGCGATCGCCTTGTGCACCTTCGCGAAACACGCTTAGTCATCGCAAATTACTGATTCGTCTAGAAGTCAAAATTCTTGTCGTATGCTCAAGGCAGACTCACTTCAGCAAAGCGCATGGAACCGGCGCTATGGATCTTTGCTACCTGGGGGAAATCGTTTAGCTTCTCTCGATGCACAGTTCAACCCAGCTACTAGTCCTTCGCGCAACCGGCGAAGTGGATCTGGCCGAGCAAATCACGATGGACCATGGCCTCTTCGTGCCGGCGGCCGACGCTTGGCAGGCACGGGGATTTCCATCGCAGGGAGCGGCACCTGGGTTCTACCCCGTTTTCACGGACACTTACAAGAAGGCCGATTCAGGCCATGAGGAGTGTTCATGTCAAAGCGTAGGAAGTTCAGTGCCGAGTTCAAGCGCGGTGCGGTTGAGCAGGCGAGCCAGCCCGGCATCAGCTGCGCCCAGGTGGCCCGGGAGCTGGGAATTCGCGACAGCCTGCTAACCCGCTGGAAGCGCGAGGCGCAGAATCCAGAAGCGGCCGCTTTCGGCGGCGCCGGAACGCCACGGGACGAAGAGTTGGCTCGACTCAAGCGTGAATTGGCGCGGGTGAAGAAGGAACGGGATTTTTTGCGAGAAGCGGCGACGTTCTTTGCAAAGGGATCATCCTGAGGTATCAGGTGATCGAACGTTGCCGCGATGAGTTTCCGATCCGGCTGATGTGCCGGTGCCTGAAGGTATCGGCCAGCGGCTACTACGAGTGGAGTAAGCGCCCTGCGAGCGCCCGGCAGGTCGACAATGAGCGCCTGGTGGTAAGGATGCGCGAACTGCATGAAGACAGCCGGGGTACTCTGGGAGCTGGCCGCATGCGCGAAGACTTGGCTGAGGAAGGCGAGATCGCCAGCCTGAACCGGGTCGCGCGCCTGATGGCGGCCGACGGCCTGCAGGGCTGGCCCCGGCGGAAGCGTCGCGGGAAGCGTGGCAGCCCGTCCGTAACGCCGCCGGGCGTGGTCAACCTGCTTGAACGCGATTTTCTCGCGCTGGAGCCGGAAACCAAGTGGGTCACGGACATCACCGAGATCAAGACCCAGCAGGGCAAGCTGTATCTGTGCATCGTGCCGGATCTTTACGACCAGCGCATTGTGGGCTGGTCAATGCACGATCGACAGGATCGCCAGATGGTGATCCGGGCGGTGCAGATGGCGGTCTGGCAGCGTCAAGGCAGCGATGAGGTGATCCTGCATTCGGATCGTGGCAGTCAGTTCCGCAGCGGTGACTACCAAGGATATCTCGCGGCTAACGGGCTGATCTGCTCAATGAGCGCCGTTGGACATTGCGGCGACAACGCCGCCTGCGAAGGCTTTTTTGGGCTACTCAAGCGTGAGCGAGTCTATCGAACGAGCTACCCGACACTGGATGCAGCAAGAGCGGATGTGTTTGACTACATCGAGCGACGCCACAACCCAAGGATGCGGCGAAGGGTCGCCAGGCAGGATCAGAAGGTTGCAGCTCTTTTAGAACCGTCCGTGATATCGGGGTAGAACCCCTATCACATTTCAACGGTGATGCAGACCTTGGAGATGCATACGCACTAAATCTCAATTGTATTCACCTGCGCACAGGTCGGCCTAGCCGAAGAGCACCGCGGTGCTTAGTCACCCAAGTTCGACGTTGTATCTACTACTCTGGATCTAGACCATAACCCTGCCAAGTTGGCAGCCTAATTGGATTAGGCTCAACACCGATCTTTATACCCTTAAGTAGGTCGAAGAATTTCTTCTGAAGTTCTCCTTGACCATCATCGAGATGAATGGCGAGCAGCAGACTGCAGTACAGTGCCCTAGCAGCTAGCACTTCGGCTTTTATCAGCATCGCCCTTTGAACGCTTGATGCGCCGGTGTGCACAATTTCTGACCGGATGTCGTAGATCTTGCAAAGATCTGCATGGACGCGGCGCCGATCTTTGCCCTTGAAGCAGAGTAGTGATGCGTTGTCGGCCAGCGTCATCTTGATGGGCGCGTTCTTATCGCGAGAGAAGATCGCCTCCATTGATATGACAAAGAATATGAATCGCGCGACGCTGTCTTTCTCGTTAACGGCTCGACTAAAGAACTCCAGCGCGTTCCTAAGCTGTGCATTCAAGGTTTTCTCTTTACCCGAGGAAAGCAACTCGAGGGCTACGGGCACTTCGGGACGCTTCATTGCCTTGAGAAGCTTCTTCCCCAACGGAAGAGATACAGTCAATGGGCGCATTGCCATAACGCGATCTAGCGACCCCGAATGCTTGTGGATCAAGAACAGATGGTGCGATGTGGCCTCCTGCCCGAGCAATGGCCTCTCCGCACCGAATACCCTACCGAACAACTCGATCAGCCCGATCATCCGGTGAGCCTTGGCATGCAACTGATAGCGTAGAGAGTCGGAGGAGCCATGGACTGGCAGGAACAGCAATGGATGACTACTCAGTGATTTGTAGGACTGAAACGCCTGATGTTCAAACAGTTCTTCCGAAACTGCGTGAGAACCAAAGGCTTTTATACGGCTGTTTAGTGCTGCACTCGAGGCTGCCGCTGCCGCCAACGTGAATGAACCAATCTCGAATGAACGAGCAAAACTCGGCTTCTTTGAATTGAATCCCAGTGGCCTAAAAAAACCCAAAGGGATGACAGCAATGTAGTCGCGCTGCGCCGCTGTTCTTCTGACCGCTACGTCAAGCTGCGTTGCGAATTCTCGGGCGTCATTGAGATATCCAGCGTTCAACACTGCGTAGATAAGTTGGAGGGCGTACCCCCAACCTATATGTTTGCTTGTGTACTCCGACCGGTAAAAAGCATCACCCAACTTCTGGTTCTCAGAGATCAGCTCATCTATTGCGTCTTGATTCGGCGAATCTTGCTTCTGCAGCACCCTCAACTTAGGCAGAACACCCTTCATGACTTGTGTAACCGCATCGACGTTGATTGCAGTTGCCGTGCTCATTGACATGTTGACTACGCATCCGTGTGACTTGGTGAAATAGATGGGGTTTCACAGGTCTGCACTATAGCGTTCCAAGATCCTATTGCCATCAGCCAAAGAAGAACCAGGCGGAGCCGCAATCCCCATCAGACGCACCACAATCAGCGAGTTAGGGAGATTTCTTAGGGGAATAGCGGCATTTGACGAGAGGCTCGACCGACATTGCATAATGCTGCCTACCAGCCTGGCAGGGCGTCGGCCTCTCCTGGCTAGGGTGGCTGGGCCACAGCGGCGGCGAGTGGAGCTGTGGCGAGTCTCCTACCGTGATCGGAAATCCGATCAAAGTCACTCGTTGATAGCTTCAACAGGCTGGTTGGAAAGCTTGCTACAAACTTGGCCTCTCTTCGGCCAGAGTCGTCCAGATCAGCAGCATCGCCGATGTAGACCATAGCTCCCCGCGCCGCGTCCTTGGCAAAGTAGTGGTGGAAGGCTCTGACTCTCAATGCGTGGGACTGATCTGACATGATGTCTGCGACACGTTTGATTCGAAACGGATTCAGCGAGTACTTGCTGAAGCCCATGTCCAAGGGTCGACCGGCATCTGACAGCAAAATGTAGTGACCATTCGCGGCCTTGGCAACGCCTCTTCCTGCGTCAAAGAATGGCTCAAGGCCGAGGTTGTCGTATACCCCGCCATCGTAGAGGTGGATCACACTCGCAGTTGGTTGTGTTTCTACGGTTTCATCCTTAGGACCATCCCAGCTCAAGCGGCGCCTCCACTTGAATCGGTCGGCACGAAGTCGCAGAGGACCAAATCCTCCAGGGAAGGCAGCGGACACTGCCATCGCGTTGGCTAGGGGGAAGTTGCCAGTGGGCGCATAGCCATTGAGATAGTCTCCCAGATCAGTACGCTTGAATCTGAAACGCTTCCCGTTCTCCGCGTTGGTCCCGTTGATCGACCAGTCTGGCGAGGCCGGCAGATCGGCTAGCTTGTCCCGGATGGCCCAGCGTCTGCGGAGCGCAGATGCCAGAAGATTTGACCGGCTCAGCAGGAACCGGAGGTTCTGAGGCCTGCGCAGCTCACGAAGTGCGTCCCACTGCAGACTGCGCGTTGTAAGCTCAGTACGAATCGCAGGATAGATTTCGGCTTGGAATCTCTCCGAGCTTGGCCACTGCATACCGGATCGGTGTAGCACCAGCCCAGTAACCAGGCTTCCTCCTGAGACGCTAGAGATCCGAGACACAGACTCGAGGCGGCCGGCCTCGGCAAGCGCCCTTATGACCCCCAGATGGAAGGCCATGGCCCGTATCCCGCCGCCCGAGAGCACCAGATCAATTGGAAGGATCGTCATGGCCGCACCTCAGCTTGAACGACGCCGATTTCATCACTGCCAACAATCACTTGAACCACCGGCAGCCCCTCTTCATTCATCCCGACGGCCAACTGAGCAAGTTGGATCAAGTCATCGCGGCTTGGCGCCGCAGGGCAGCCATCAGGGTGACTGTGCCACTCCCCCACATACCCCACGATCCCGGCAGTTCGGTTTCGAGCTTCCTCAACCACTTCCCGCAAGCCGGCCGTTCCGCGCTCGAAGGAGGTAGGCGTACTCCTGCTATCTTGCGGTGCCTGCACCGCGTCCACGATCACGAGTAGATTCTGAGTGAAGTCGTGGTACCCGAGAAGGATGCCTCCGGTTTCACTAGGGATCGCTTGGCGACGCAACTCACGGAGGCGCTCATGCAAACCTTCGTCCATGTAGACGTCCAAGCCCCCGTCTGTCTTGTGTACACGCCGCTTGAACAGTAGCAAGGAGATGGCATCTGTGCTCCCGTCAAACCCTCGCTGCCAGATAACGGCCGCAGCAGCGTCTGACCTGATATGGATCGGAATGCTCTCTGCGAACTGACAGGCATGGATCATAACGCTGGAGTATGGGAGGACCACCGAAAGATCACGACACGATGCTCCGCTCCAGAAGAGGCCACGGTGGCCGTCAAGATGCGTCTTGCCCCAGTCAGAGTGGATGACCGCGCGGTAGTACTGCGCTTCTATCGTGCGAAGGCAAGTGGTCTTGGCGAGATCTTCCAGCATCATGACGCCTGATCGGCCATTCGGGGTCACGAAGACACTCACGTGCCGGGCTCGCCCTTCAGAAGCAGAGCTCGCTCTGGGATAGCTAAGATCAGCAGTCGCATCCACCACCAGGTCGGAGGTGACCAAGGCACGGGCGGCGTCGGGATTGGCGCCGGACATGACATCGGCCTCCACTGCGGTCAACGCAGCAGCTCCCCTGGTTATGGCCTCGACGAGCCGAGACACGGCTAGAACCTTGGGCTGGCCGATCTGCAAATTGATCGCCGAGTGGCGAGTCAGGTTGTGGGGGCGAATGTGATCCTTATCGATCACCGTCCATGATCCCCATCCAGATCTGATCCAGAGTTCCACGAGGGCGCTTCCTAGGGAGCCAGCGCCTATCACTACGCCCTTCGGACCAGGCTCCAAATGTCCCGACTGTGCGCGAGCCCGCTCTGCACTGTTCTCCCAAAGAACCGTTACAGGATCCAGAGCAATGTCCTCCCAGCCGTCGCTATGCCCACCTCCTAGGATACCGATGGAACTGTAGAAGCGACCCGCCTGTTCAAAGAGAGCGCCCAGCGCTACCCCGACCTTTAGCGCTCCACCATGAAGGAAGAAGGCCCGATAGCTGCTTGCCTCCACAACGCCCGTTGAGGCTCGCCTCAGCGGGATGGAGATGAGCACAAGTACACTTGCCGGTTCGTCCTTTTGCGTCAGGCCGCTCCCGGGAAAGTCGTGCTGCATGGCTGCTCGGAGAGGCTCCAGGAGGCTGGCTCCTCTCCGGGCAATAAGATCGTTCAACTCACCCAAGGTGTGCGGATCCCACTCAACCGCACCGCTTTCAATCGGAGCAAGATCAACCTTGACTAGCTTGGTTTCTACACCCTGGCCGGACTCGAAATGGTTGGCAATACGCATCGTAGTACCGTTGTCCGCCCGTCTATAGCCGCTGACAAGCAGCGGCTTGCCGCTTGAAGCGAGATCAGCAATGTCCCAAGGAATGACCAGTTCGTGCTTGGACTCGAAGAACAACGTGTCGAGGGGCTGATCCGCCAGATGCAGCTCTCCCTTTGCGTTCTTCTCCAACCACCAGAGGATTCGAGCGAGAAAGGAAGGAGCGGTCCAAGTCCGCGCCACCACATTAGCCGGCTCGTAGTACAGGCACAGCTGTGCTGGCCCAAGCGCTGAAACGCTGTTCTGGTGAGCGAGTCTTGGAAAGTCCTTCCGCATAGCCCATGCGGCCGTTGCAATGCTGTCATCCTGTGGCACCACGATGAGCATCCTCTCCCTGAAGAGGAGCCCGTACTTGTTGCGCGCCGGCACACCGTGGCACTCAACATCCACCAGGAGATAGACGCAGCCTACCGGCTCTTCCGTAGGAATTCGCAGCACATCGATGAGGGTGATGTCGCGATTCGCATTGATCGCAGAGATCATCGCGTGTGTCCGTGATGATGCCTTCGAACAATCGTCAAGCCGAATCAATGCGAGCTTGAAGTACTGCGAGCTCATGCGCCCGCCCGAGGAGGGCGGGAGGCAATGATCGCTGCTGAGCCGAGAGATGCAACGGACTTCTCCCAAGTAACCCCACCGGCAGCAACGTTGAAGACAATAGGCTGAGGCTTGTAGCCGTTAGGCTCCTCCATGGTGACCAGGAAGGACCGCCCATTGACCTTCTTCAAGTAATTCTCGTAGGCCTTCCTGGCTTGGATATGTGGCGGCTGAACGCGCTCGTACGCGTCCCTGCTGTCAGGCACCGGAAGGCTGCAGCTAACAATGTATGAGTCAGCCTTGCCCATCATCAGCAACTCAGCGACCTTCTCGCAAGGCGTGGTCTCTTCATCTCCCTTATCGTCACTGAGCGCCCTGTAGCTGCAGTGATGCGGGATGTTGAAGAGATCCCATCCGAGTCGGTCATCGTTGCCGTGGTACTTGGTGATATCCACGATCTTCTCCAGATCGCAGTACTCGGCATCACCAACCTCCAGATAGTCGTAGGTGAGACCGTCAGCCTGCATCCTGACGTTGAACACCAACGCGGCGGAGTTGCGAATGATGTCTCCATCATCGCAGTGCTCAATAAAGGGCGAGTGGCAGAAGAACTCCACACTGTCGGCTTCCAGGCTGAAGCCAGGAACTACAGTTCCTGCATCAACGAATAGGTGGTCCCTCGCGGACGGGCCCTCTTCGCGATCCTTCAGCTTCGGCTCCAACCAGTCGGCAAGCGCCTGCGGCTTGGAGAAGACAAGGATGCCTTTGCCCTGAAGCAGGCGGTGCCGCGCCTCCTGACGCAGCAAGACGAACTCCTCCGACTGTTCATCCTGAGTAGCCTCTTCCAGAAGCATTGCTGCGGGCACCCAAAGCTGATCGATTTTGATTCGACCCTCTCCGTGATACCGCTTGGCATGCTCCAACCAGAAGAAATCAGTGCTGCCCTGAATGTGATCTTTGTCTGCGTGAGTGAATGCAACAACGTCGAAGCTGTCCCTGCCGGCATCATGAAGATCTTTCTTCAGCGTCGCCTTCAAGTCGATTTCGGGTGTCGACTCCTCTTCGGCGCACTCTTTATGTCGAAAATCGAAGAGTACGCGCCTCCCGTTGTCCAGAATGATCTGGGTCGTATCCCCGTTCCCTACCGGGTAAAAAATCACTTGGTGCTTTGTTGCCATAGCGAAGCCCCCCCTGAAAGTTGATCCACCAATCCCAGATTGCCACTGCCGAGTCGCGCCAGTTGAGACGCATACCTGCCGGCCTCAACCGCTCCTCCAAACTGGAACTTGTGATGCCGTTCACCCTTTTCAATGGGGGAAGGGCGACCAGAAGCTTGCCGCCGCCCCATGGAGATAAATTATTCATTATATTTCAAATACATACCTATTTTTTGAAACTAATAGAGCGCAAACATAACGGTCATCGCTTGCGCCGAGAGGACCAGGTGGTGGATCAGCAAGAGTGCCCCCCCCTCGCAGCGCCTAGCGAGCCGATGGCCAATGCCCAAGCCGGGCGTCGAAACGGTATCGAGTCGAGCGGCCACGTCCATAGCAGCTACAAGCTGGCCCCGAAGGTCGAAGCACTCCTTAAGACCAGAAGCGCCAAGGCGCGAGGGTAAGTGTGAGCCCCCTGAGGCCGCAGGGGGGGCGGCCCTGGGCATATATGTCACAGTTTGGGCCGGAGCCGTCGGTCCTGAGGACGTCTCGCAACCGCGGGCGGCGGCGCGCCGCCTTCATTAGCCTTAGCGTCGGTCCGACGTGCTTTGATCACAGGGCATTTGCATCCAATCGCGAGCGATTATGATTTGGCCTAAACTGACCGCGCGGCACGCATGCCGCTAAAGTCAGGGGGGGCTTATGTGCTGGTTATGGCAGAATGCCGATAGGCTATCGGGCGTGGGAGCAATCTTGGCCTTCATCGTCGCGGTGCTTGCGTTGTGGGCGCAACGAAAGCATAACAGGCTTTCCGTTCGTCCCCTTGCGGCGGTTACCTGCAACGATCTTGAAGACAAGATCATCGTAACCTTGACCAACAACGGTACTGGTCCACTCATTGTGAGCACATTGCGCGTATCTCGTGACGGTGAGGTTTTGGGTGACGCCCTGCATCGCCAGCTCCCCGATTGGATGAAATTTCGATGGTACGTGGGAACCATCGATGGCAGATCCATCGCAGTTGGAAGGAGCATAGATTTGCTCATCTATGACCACCCATCCGACGTTTTTCGAGATCAGGTTCGAAGCGCTCTCGCTGATCTCGTTGTCCAGGTTCACTACACCGATATCTACAACATAGAGCAGCCTGTCCATGAGCGCTCACTGGCGTGGCTTGGCGAAAAGAGGCCTCAGAAGGATTGATCTGCCCGTCTGACATCTCGACTCCACTGAACATCACTCCCTGCTGAGGAAGAGGCTCGTTATTCCATGAGGAGAGCAAGGATGTGTCGCGAGTTCCCTACCATCATCTTGATCGCAACGGTTCTCATGGCTGCGCCACTCAACAAGAGTTGCTTTTAGTGGGCGGAAGTCGTGCAGATGGCATTGTTGAGCTCGGCTACCATCGAAACGAATTCCAGCGCGTGGAATTTGACGAAGCTGCCGCTGCAGTCCTCGCTACCAAGCGCTGCAGGCGTTGGGACTATCAGGAGGCTGAGTCAGTTGGTACGGAACGGTCTAGCTGTCTCTCCCGCCGTGGGTTTGGCAACTGTGGTAGCCGTAACGTAGTTATTCAATACCAATGTGTTGGAAGCCAAGGCCAATGACAGGCGATGAAATCCTGATCGCATCCAGCGCTGCAGCTATGGGTGACCATGTCCTGGAGATTGAATACCTCATCCGCGGATTTCGCCGGGTGCTCTACGTACCGCCACCTCAGTGGCCAAGCTGTCGCTTCGAGCAGGGCGAAAATCTCGACGTCACGCTGCACATGACCCATACCGGGCTGACGCTTGGAACGAATTTGGACACCCTCATCGCATTCACTGACGCCCGCATGCGGCAGTTGGTACTGGCATGGGAGTTGCTCTTGGGGCAGCGGCTGCAGCTCAGGCGGGGCAATGTTGCCCCTCCCAGGTTTCCGTTGATAGATGGGGCCGCTACATCCCAAGCGGGGGCTACGTTCTCGGATCGATGTGAGGCCACGGTCGTGCACGCACCGGCACCGATGCAGATGCCGCAGGTTCCCCTCGCCGCAGAGCGCTGGGTACGCACGCTCGCGGAGGCAGGCGATCTCGAGGGCTATGTAGAGGAGCAGCTGCGGCGCCACTACCTGATCATCGAGGAGCTTTGGGAGGACTATGCACTGCGGTTCGACGATGTTGACAAGGTGAAGCGCGAAGAAATTCGATGCGTTAGGAACTTCGTCTCCCATTCCAAATGCACCCGCGATCCAACATTGGGCTTCATCACCACCAATCTACCTAGTGCGGAGGTGCAGCAAAGCAGCCCACGGGCGGTGCGCTTCGACCGGATTAGTCAAGAGCACCGAGCCTTCGTAGCAAGATACGCGGTCGACTCCGAGCGAATTGCAAGAATGCTAGTTCAGCTTAAGATCGAGGAGCTCCGATCCTTGAGCGGCTGACGAATGGCTTGAACCGACACTTCCGGCATCACCTTGCTTCTGCGACCTACAGACCAAAGCCGCTGGGACCATCCTGCCAAATGGGTCAAGAGCTCGCTTCCGATCTCGAAGTGGCCATTTGCACGGTCGATTACCTCAAATGTTACGTGGCATCCGCGCACTCCTGCTGGTTGCCCGCCGCCGTTGAAAAATGGAAGCCAAATTTTGGATCAAGTTAGATCAACTGATCGCTTCAGCGGTGAAGCACAGATCGAAAGAGGCCATGAGAAGCGATTCAATCAACTTGCTCCAGCGCACCAGACATTAGCGAAGGCCTCAAATAAGGGTCTGCCAGTTGCCTAGAAGCAATTCGCTTGAGGAGGTCGAGCAGGATCTACGCGATCAGCTGCGACAGAGTAATCAAGAAAAGGACTTTTTGGTCGATAGGGAGATGTTACATGCTCACCGGCACGAGCTTATTCTGAATAGGGAAGAGGAGGGGAAGTGAGCTGAATGGCAAGGAAGACAAGGTCCAACAGAGAGCTAAGCTCTTCGAGCAGCATGGCGCCAGGTAGCTCAGTCCAGCCGAGCGAACGTCAAACGAGCTCGCCGCAAACACCGATGCGCAGCCCTCTGGAGTCAATGCGCGCTCACCCGGTTGGGGCGACGGTCGTGCTGACCACTGCTATTCTGGTTAGCCTGACGGCACTCGGGTTTCACATTAGCCGCGAAGGAAATGTCTTAAGCGTCAAGGAGGTGGAACAGGGATACGTTTCGCGGGAGACTCATCGTGATGAACTGGCTGTCCTCCAAAAGCGAATTGCCAGCCTCGAGGAAGAGATCCAGCGGTCGGCTGACAGAAACAAAGACCTCTCCCAACAGCATCGGATGGAAGTCGCCACGCTCACCAGCCAGGTCAGCCGATCAAATCAACTTGCACAATCCTGTCGGAGGCTACGGCAGGATCTGAACGAAGAACAGTCCGCGCAGCAAGCTATCGAAAAGATCATTCGTAGTGGCGGAGATTCGACTCTCGTCTTCCAGCGAGACAAGTCAGCGCAAGAGCTCGTCAATGAGGAGCGGGAGCTCGCAGATCTCAGGCGGCGCTCGGAGCAGATACAGCAGCGGATAATTCGTCTGCAGGACTCCCTCTCTCGCTGCGTGGAGCCACCCTCTTGAGACGACGCGAACGCCTTGATAGCGCAACCCTCAAGTCCCGCCCCCCCCCCGACCCGCAACTTCCAGTCGGTGTTCAGGCCGTAGGCCTTTCCACTGCCGTCAATCAAGTACTGACAAAGCCAAAGCCCCCACTCTCAGCACGTGGTAGAAAAATACTTTAATTAGCTACATTCGAACCTCACTTGTGAGGCTTCAATTGAAGAAAGTAAATTAGATCCTGATACAACTCCGCCAATCAAGGAGAGAATGTGTGGAAATGTTTCAAGTAGATAGGACTCAATACCCTATAGGCCAAGGAGGATTTCACTCCATGGCATTGCATTCTAGTGAAGGCCGCTCACTCAGCATGGTAGTTGATTGTGGCGGCTCCACAGCCAAACATCGCAAGCTTCTAGCTGAGGCGTTTGCTGCGCGCGCGCGCAGCCATGACTTCTTGGCCATCAGCCACCTAGATGACGACCACATCAACGGGCTGGAGGACCTGAAGAACGCCGGGGTCAGCTTCCGCACCGTCTTTCTTCCCCACGTCGACATTTCCAACTATCTCCAGTGGATGACACTGAGGCTTAGTTCAAGAGTGCGCGCCGGCAGCCTCCTTGCGGACTTCGCCAGGGTTGCCACTCTTCTTTATGGAGGAAGTTTTGGTCAAGTCGTCATCGTAGGGGGCCCTGATGGCGATGAAGGCCCTGAACGCGATCGTGTCTTCAAGGGGAATACGGATCGCGCTGATGTTCTGAGCAACGAGACACATCAGGCGATCGAAAGAGCGAAGGTCGGTCGCTCGCGATTCTCGTGTTCAACTTCGTTGACTTTTGATCTCGATTGGCTAATACGCTTCTATTCGCGCGAATGGAAATTTCCAAAGGAAGTTTCTTCTATCTGGAGCTTACAGATACTCCAAGACCTACAAAATGTGCTTAGTAAAGCCGGTGGAAATCTAAACTCCGCAGAGTGGACTGACTTTTCGCTCGTACTGAAGTCGGAGCTGAAACGGAGAGCTGATCCATCGCTCGCTGCCGAACTCATTTCTCTGGTTCCGCCTACAGATCAACGCGCCCCAGCGTTAGCAAAGCTAGGCAATGCTGTGGCAACCACCAATGTAAGTTGCAAGAAGCTGCTCAGCGCCTTGTACGGCATATTCTCCTCGCTTCATGACTACAACGACGCATCTCTGTGTGTGTATTCTGGCCCTGCGGAACGCGGCATCGGCGCGCGACGGCAGTGCTTTGACCGTAGAGTTCACTCTGGCGTATTGGCCAAGGGCTTTCCGACGCGTGCGACAACGCGGGCAGTCGGATGGATCCATACCGGTGACGCAAATCTCTCGGACAAGGATCGTCTAGACGACTTTCTTGATCACTACCTTGCCGAGACACCGCTTACCTCGACACTAGTTCTTCCGCACCATGGCTCTCGCCGAAGCTTCGATAAACATCTGAATCGCCTGCGGGAGCTCGCAGCGGGCCTTGCCAATCCAACAGTTTTTCTGGCGCCGGCTGAGCCGCATGGGAAGTTCCATCATCCGGATGGAGACGTCGTCCACGCTTGCCACCATCTTGGTGATCTGGCAATCGTGGATAAGGATGCAATTTCGTGCTACTCAGAATCAGTCACTACGGGGTGGTTATGGTCCCACTATTGGTAGCTGTCGCTTTAGATTGCTTTGGACTTGCGAACCCCTTCGCCTCAGGCCTACATATGTTATTTCTCACCTAGTACTCCAAAGCCGGCCCTTCAATGGAGAGGTCGGATGGATGCTGGCGCTGGATCATCTGGGCAAGGTTTCTCTCAGAGAATTTCTTCAAATTCGCACTGGGCAGCATATAGAACGCGGGCTGAGTCTATGCTCAGCATCGCGGCCGGTGCCGCGCCGCAGAGGAGCGCATGCGGTGACAAGAACCATTCAGCCTCGCCCCAACCAGTGCTACGACGCAGACCATTCGGCTCACAGTGGAAGGGGCCGAAGTTACGTAACACTGTTAGGTTCTCGGCTAAGTGTTCGGCAGGCCGCCCATCGGGAAGGAACTGCCAGGTTGGGTAGCGGTAGCAGAGGGTATGCGTGACATAAACGCCCAGCAACTTCCCCTGGCGCCGCAATTCGCTTGCGCGTTGGCCGCCCCTTCCAAACTTCGGATCCAGCGCGGCACTGGCTTGGGCCGCGCTAAACCACCGTGCGGCTAGTGTTTCGCGCAGCACTGCGGCGTCACGCAGGATTTGTTGCGTGGGCACGAAGCGAGTCATGTGAGCAGGCGCTTCGCCAACGACGGAATATACCTGGCTACGCCTCCCCGCTCCGTACGACGGGACTCACTTCATCAACCACAACACCGTTGCGATCGAGCAAACGGTGGAGTACGAGGTTGAGGCCATCATCGTCTAGCGGATATGGAGATCCGAACAACGGAACCTGGACCCATAGGTGTTCCTGCCCTAGATGGACATAGGGACCATGATCATCGAGAAGTAGTGCCTCACCGAGATTTGGGGAAGCGAAACGTAGATCTTTTGTCTTTCCTGACCAGTTGATGTAGGGCAGTCCCGCGAACCAGTCCGGGACACTTCCTTCGCGAGCCAACAGCGCGGCGATGCTGCGAAAGCGATCTTCGTGGACTGTTGTAAACATCATCAGCTGATCAAACAGTGCGTGGACTTCCTCCAGAAACCCATAGAGTCCAGGTCTGGGGATCTGGCTGATAGCGTTTGAGATGAGCGTTCCCTCAAGGTCAAGTGCCAAGATGGTCGGCTTCATATGCTGCCTCCGTCATCGATGCGTGCGCCCAACCTTGCTCTCTTGGCCGATCACTGTCCATCGCGTGAGTCTACTGGTGCAGCCGGGCTTGCCTCTCCCGGTGCCGGCGCGGCGCCACAGAGTACAGATGTACCGTAGGAGCCACATGCTTGCGGGCATAGTTGATACTCTTATTCAGCCATCAAGTCTGCTAAGTTCTGGCCGCGACCGTGGCAGTCCCGACTGGCTCACACAGTGTAGCTGCAGCTGACTGACAAGGATCAAGTGCTCCAGCGCACAACTGAGAGCATCTTTGTTTGTTCGGCCGTGGCAACCCCGTGACATTTCCCGGTCTTGGGGCATAGTCTGCCAACCATTGCTTAGATGTTACGTATCGACGCTTCCGATCTGCCAATACAAGTCTTACCCCGCAAAGGATTTGACACCGGATCGATGAATTATGGAGATGCCAGAGTTGCGCACATTTCCGCGCACAGCGGTGTAAGACGCCCCTAATGAGCACATTTGCGCGCAAATGAATCACATACCAATCCTGTCTCCTGAAGAGCTTGCCGAGGCCTTAGGAAAGCGAGTAAGGGCGCGTCGCCTTCTGGCCAACGTCTCGCAAGCTGCGTTGGCCGACAAAGCAGGGATCTCTCGCAGAGCGCTGGTGCAGCTTGAGAGCGGGCAAGGATCGACGGTCCACACGCTGATCTCCACCCTCAAAGCGCTAGGTTTGGAACAACAGCTAGCACTACTTGTACCAGTTCCAACCGTTAGCCCAATGGCCATGCTGAAAGCTAAACGGTTGCGCAGCCGAGCGACCTAGAGCCATGAGCGGCGCCTGGTAGCCTCCGGCGCCGCAAGTGTCGCCGTCGCTTGCCGAAGTCTCGCCCGCAGAAGCTCGACCTCCTCGCGAAGCCGTTCTTGACCTTAATGCATAGCTATTCGGTAGCGTACAGCTGCAGGCGAGACAGAGCCACGTCAATCATTGCGACTTTTCGGCGACAAGAATTGCGGTCGTGCATACCCGGCGTGGACGTGCGCCTGAGTGCGGTCGATGCGGCGGGCAAAGGTACGCCGGCGCAGTGGCAGGGCGAGACCCTGGCGCTGCGCGAGCCGCCGATTGCCGGCAGCGCGGATATTGCCGATGTGCGCTATGTGCTGGATGAAGGCAAGCAGCCGGGCCTGCAGATCCGCTATCGGCCGGAGGCGCATCAGCGCATCCACGATGGCACCGCGGCACTGGTGGGCCAGCGTGCGGCGATCAGCGTGGATGGCCGCGTGCTGATGGTGGCGACGGTGCAGGGGCCGTTCGGCGAATCGATGATGCTGAGCGGCTTGTCCAGCGTTGCCGAAGCGCGGGAGCTGGCCAAGCACATCACTGGCGAATGACGGGCGCGCCATGAACCCGCGCTGCGCGCGGAGGTCGACCAAAGTCGACCGCTACCGGGCGAAGCGGGCCTCGATCTCTTCCAGCGACTTGCCCTTGGTCTCCGGCAGCCAGAACGCGGCCACCAGGAAGAACACGAAGGTGCACGCCGCCCAGAACACGAACATGCTGGCGTAGCCATAGTGGCCCACCGTGGGCAGGAAGATCGCGGCGATAGTGGTCGACACGAACTGGTTGATCAGCAGCGCGATGCTCATGCCGTTGGAGCGGATGCGGTTCGGCATCAGCTCGGACAGCGCGAGCCACACGCAGACGCCGGGCCCGACCGCGAAGAACGCGACGAACACCAGGATGCAGGCGGCCACGGCCCAGCCGTGTGCCGGTGGCGGCACCGGGCCGATGCGTGCCTGCTCGATGCGCAGCGGTGCCTGCGCGGCCTTGGCCGGGTCGGCGAACGGGTTCAGATGCAGTTTGCGGAAGAACGCGCCGATCACGCTGTCCGGCTGCACGGTGCCGGCACGCTCGATGCGCAGCTCGCGGTCGATCAGGTTGTCGCTGCGCAGGGCGCGCACATTGGTGAAATCGCCATAGGCGTACGACACGGTCAGCTGCATCGGCCGGCCTTCATTGTCGATGCCAGCGCCCAGGCGCTGCCACTGCGCGTCATCCAGCACCAGCTGCAGGCCATCGCCGCTGACCGCCGCCTGCAGCTGCGGCTGCGCGTCGGTGCGACCGCGTTCGGCCTGGAAGAACAGCGTCGCCGCTGCCAGCAGGGCCACGCAGATGCCGCCACTGCCAAGCATCAGCAGGAACTTGCGGCCCTTGCGGTCGACCAGCAGAAGCGCGACCACGGTCATCACCGCGTTGAGCAGCTTGATCGCCACGTCGGCGCCGTTGGCGACCGAGCCGGACAGGCCGGCCTGGTTGAGGATGTTCACCGCGTAGGCCAGCACCGAGTTGATGCCGGTGGCCTGGGTGCAGGCCAGCACTACGCAGGCGAGCAGGAACGGCACCACGTAGCGGCGGCTGAGCAGCGGGTCGCGCTTGCCGCTGCCGCTGCTCGATTCCGGTGCCTGGATCTGTGCAAGCGTCGGCTCCACCTCCGAAGCGGGCAGCACGCGCTGCAGGCTGCGGCGCGCGTCATCGATGCGGCCGCGGCGCACCAGCCAGCGCGGTGACTCGGACAGCCAGAAGATGCCAGCGCAGAACAGCAGGCCCGGTGCCAGGCAGGTCCAGAAGATGGTGCGCCAGGCGTGGTCCTTCACCGCAAACAGCTCCTGCGCCTGCTGCGCGACCGGCAGTGAGCGCACGGCTTCGGTGGCGGCATCCACGGCGTGGGCGTGGTACAGGCCGATAAGGGCGGCCAGCACCAGGCCAACGGTCAGCAGCAGCTGGAACATGGCCGCGCCGCGCCCGCGTCGTTCGGGGCTGAGCACTTCGGCCAGGTACAGCGGAATCACCACGCCGATCAGGCCGCCACTGATGCCCTGCAGCAGCCGGCCGAGCAGCAGGGGCGTGTAGCCGGAGGCCAGTGCCATGATCGGGATCGAGGCAGTGAACAGCAGGCCGGCCAGCAGCATCGCACCGCGGCGACCGATCAGGTCGGCAATCATGCCGGCGAACAGCGAAGACAGCACGCTGCCGAGCAGTACCGCAGCGACGACGAAGCCGAGCTGCTGGCTGCTGAGCTGCCAGGCATGGCTGGCGGTGGCTTCAAGATAGGGCAGGGCGCCGGCGATGATGCCGATGTCGATGCCGTACAGCAGGCCACCGAGGCCGCCGATGAAGAGCAGGTAGCGTACGGGCCAGCGCGGAGCAGTGCTTGCAGTCATCGGCATATCCCAGGAGGCGTTTCGGTGCGGATTGCCTTCGTAGAGTCGAGCTTGCTCGACTGACCGCGCGGGGCGCGGCAGAGCAGTCGAGCCAGCTCGCGACTACAAATGGCGTGGGGCCGGGCTTTTCGG